>CAWADQ010000056.1:0-30968 GCA_963780835.1 uncultured Actinomycetota bacterium
CTCCGATCGGCGCGGTCCCGACATCGCTGTTCACCGACCACTACGAGCTGACGATGGTCGCCGCCGCGCTCGCCGACGGGGCGGCCGACCGCCGCTGCACGTTCGAGGTCTTCGCCCGCCGGCTGCCCGAGGGGCGCCGCTACGGCGTGGTGGCGGGCACGGCCCGGCTGCTCGAGGCGATCACCCGGTTCCGGTTCGGCGAGGCCGAGCTGGAGCGACTGTCCGGCATGCTCGGCGCACCGATGTTGAGTGGCTCGCCGACTACCGCTTCTCCGGCGACATCGACGGCTACCCCGAGGGCGAGCTGTTCTTCCCCGGTTCGCCGATCGTGTCGGTCAGCGGCACGTTCGCCGACGCGGTCGTCCTCGAGACGCTCGTGCTGTCGGTGTTCAACCACGACTGCGCGGTGGCCGCCGCGGCCGCGCGCATGGTCACCGCCGCCGCGGGCCGTCCGCTGATCGAGATGGGGTCGCGGCGGACCCACGAGGAGGCCGCGGTCGCGGCGGCCCGCGCGACGTACCTGGCCGGGTTCACCGCGACGTCGAACCTCGAGGCCGGCAGGCGCTACGGCATCCCGACCGCGGGCACCGCCGCGCACGCCTACGTGCTGCTGCACGACGACGAGCTGGCGGCCTTCCGCGGGCAGGTCGGCTGCCTGGGCCCGAAGACCACGCTGCTGGTCGACACCTACGACATCCGCACGGGCATCGAGAACGCCGTCGCCGCGGCCGGGCCCGAGCTCGGGGCGATCCGCATCGACTCCGGCGACCTCGGGGTGCTGGCGCGACAGGCCCGCGACCAGCTCGACGAGCTCGGCGCGACCGGCACCAGGATCGTGCTCTCCGGCGACCTCGACGAGTACGCGATCGCCGCGCTCCGTGCCGAGCCCGTCGACTCCTACGGCGTGGGCACGTCCGTGGTCACCGGCTCCGGCGCGCCGACGGCGAGCCTGGTCTACAAGCTGGTGGAGGTCGACGGGCGGCCGGTCGCCAAGCGCAGCGCGTCGAAGGAGTCGCGGGGCGGGGCGAAGTCGGCGGTGCGCAGGTACAAGCCGACCGGTACGGCGGTCGAGGAGGTCGTGCACCGCCGGACGAGCCCGCCCGAGCTCGGCCCGTACGACCGCGTGGTGCCGGTGCCGCTGGTCCGCGGCGGCGAGCCGGTCGAGGGCCTGCCGAGCCTGGAGGAGTCGCGCGAGCACCTGCGCAGGGCGCTGGTGTCGGTGCCGTGGGAGGGCCTCAAGCTCTCGAAGGGCGAGCCCGCGATCTCGACGATCTTCGGAGAATGAGATGCGCGCACTGATCATCACCGACGTCCAGAACGACTTCTGCGAAGGCGGTTCGCTGCCGGTCGTGGGCGGCGCGGCGGTCGCCGCGGCGATCTCGGCGTACGTACGGGAGACGCCGTACCACCACGTCGTCGCCACGCGCGACCACCACATCGACCCGGGCATCCACTTCAGTGAGCACCCGGACTACGTCGACACCTGGCCGCCGCACTGCCGCGCCGGCACACCGGGAGCGGCGTTCCACCCGGAGCTCGACGTCGCGGCGATCGAGGCGGTGTTCGACAAGGGCTCCCACGCCGCGGCCTACTCCGGGTTCGAGGGGGCCGAGCCGGGCGGGGTGGACCTGCGCAGCTGGCTGACCAGCCGCGGTGTGGACACCGTGGACATCGTCGGGATCGCCACGGACCACTGCGTCCGGGCGACGGCACTGGACGCGGCGGCGTTCGGCCTCCACACGCGGGTCCTGCTGGGCCTGTGCGCCGGCGTGGCGCCGGGGACCACGGCGTCGGCGCTGGAGCAGCTGCGCGGGGCGGGCGTCGAGCTGGCCTGACCCGGACGCAGCGAAAGCGGCGTTCGCTGCGTTGAGTGCATCGAACGCCGCTTTCGCTACATCGGGCAGCTCAGGCGCGCAGCCGGAACGGCTCCAGCGCCGTCGCCAGGTCGACCGGCTTGCCGTCCGCGTCCGTCGCGTGGCACGAGCCCACCGCCTCCGCCAGCCCGACGCACGTCGGGCCGTCGAAGAGTCCGCAGGCGTAGCGGACGATGTCGTCCTCGATCCCCAGCACCGCGACCCGCAGCTGGTAGATGCCCGGGTAGTGCACCTCGCCGAGGTACTGAACGCGCAGCGAGCTGGGCGCGAGCCCGTCGAGCGGGCCGCCGATCGGGTAGCCGAGCACGTCGAGGTGCAGCTCGGCGAGCCCGTCGAGGTACCAGGTGGCGAGGCGGACGTTGTTGACGTGCCGGTTGGTGTCGAGGTCACCGAAGCGGGTGCGGACGTCGAGCCGGAACGGGTAGGCCTCCCGCGCCCGGACCGGGTCGCGCTCCGGCGTCGGAGCCTCGGACGCGGCGATGCGGTGGCGGCCCAACTGCTCGCGCAGCTCGTCGGGCAGCGGCGCGGCGGCGCCGTCGTCGCCCACGTACACGCTCGTCGACTCACCGGTGGCCACGCACTCGTCGCCGGCGAACACGCCGTAGCGGTAGCTCACCGACGAGCGGCCGATCCGGCTCACCCCGATGCCGATGCGGTAGTCCCCGGCGATCCGCAGCGGAGCGAGGACGTCGACGCGCACCGCGACGAGCCGCAGGCGCACCAGGCCGTGCGCCCGGTCCTCGAGGTCCGCGTCGAGCGCCTCGCGGCCCAGCTGCACCCGGGCGTCCTCGAACCAGCGCACGAGCGTGTCGCGGCCGATGCGGCGGCTCGGGTCGAGGTCGCTGTACTGCGCGGCGTGCTCGAGGAGCACGGGGAACAGCGACGACTCACAGCGGGCGGTGTCGGTGGCGGTCACGCGATGATGATGGCAAGTCGGGCCGCGTGGCGCCGCACACGCCCCTACCGCACCCGCCACGCGGGGACGTCCGAGCCCGACCGTCGGGTCCCCGACCCGGTGTTCAGCCGCGCGGGTCCTCCGGGGGGAAGTCGGCGTGGCGGTGCACGAGCCGCCACTCGCCGTCGGCGCGGCGCAGGATGTGCGTGACCCGCAGGGTCATGCAGACAGGCGGCCCGGCGTCGATCCGGACCTCGGTGTCCTCGTAGCCGACGGTGAAGGCGAGGTCGCCGCTCCAGTCGACGGTCTCGTAGCGCGGCCGGCACCGGTCGCCGTCGGAGAACCGCGACGCGACCCAGGGAAAGGTGCGCACGACGGCGTCGTGGCCCTTCTCGGTGGGCCCCCAGGCCCCGTAGAGCGTCGGCTGCGCGCCCGGGGCCCAGAGCGCGGCGTATGGCGCCGGGTCGCCGGCGAACATCGCGGACAGGGCGTCGGCGACGCGGTCGAGGGCGAGGCTCAGGTCGGCGGGCAGGGCGGTCGTCGTCGCGGTCATGGCTCCTCCGTCACGGTGCGGACGGCCAGACAACCCGACGGATCCGGCAGCGCGCATCCGTGGTGGCCACCGAGATGACGCGAGCGGCGTCGTTCCGCCTCGGGCGCCGGGACCCGACCGGTAGCCTGCCGGGGTGCCGTCCGCGACCGCCCAGGACTCGTCTGCCGCGAGCCCGGCCGCCCCGGGGTCGGCGACGTCGGCCCTGCCGGGTGTCACCGAGCTCCTCGACACCGCGGTCACCGCCGTCGGCGGTACGCGGCGCGACGGGCAGGACGCCATGGCCCAGGCCGTCCGGAAGGCGATCGCCTCCGGTGAGCACCTGGCGGTGCAGGCGGGCACCGGCACCGGCAAGTCGCTGGCCTACCTCGTGCCGGCGATCCGGCACGCCGTCGAGCGCGGCACCACGGTCGTCGTCTCGACGGCGACGATCGCGCTGCAGCGCCAGCTCGTCGACCGGGACCTGCCCCGGCTGGCGAAGGCGCTCACGCCGCTGCTCGGTCGGGCGCCGACGTTCGCGATCCTCAAGGGCCGCCGCAACTACCTGTGCCTGAACAAGCTGCACGGCAACGGCGACGACGTCGACGAGTCCGAGCAGCTGTTCGACCCCTTCGCGGTCTCGGCGCTCGGGCGCACGGTCAAGCGCGTCCACGAGTGGAGCAGCGACACCGAGACCGGCGACCGCGACGAGCTCGTCCCCGGCGTGCCCGAGTCGGCGTGGCGGCAAGTGTCGGTCAGCGCCCGCGAGTGCCTGGGCGCCTCCCGCTGTCCGGTCGGCGACGACTGCTTCGCGGAGAAGGCGCGCGCGCAGGCCGGCCGGGCGGACGTCGTCGTCACCAACCACGCGCTGCTCGCCATCGACGCGCTCGAGGGCCGCCCCGTACTGCCCGAGCACGACGTGGTGATCGTGGACGAGGCGCACGAGCTGGTCGACCGCATCACCGGCGTGGCGACCGCGGAGCTGACCACCGGCGCCGTCACCGCGGCGGCGCGGCGCTGCGGGAAGCTGGTCGACCAGGCCGTCGCGGATCGCCTCGTCGAGGCGGGCGAGGGCCTGTCGCTGGTGCTGGAGGACCTGCCGCCGGGTCGCTGGGAGGCGCTCCCCCGGGCCGCGGCGGGTGTGCTGTCGGCGGTCCGCGATGCAGCGGTGTCGTGCAAGCAGTCGCTGGGCGGCGAGCGGCGCGAGGATTCCGAGGGGGCGGCGGGGCGCAAGGTCGCGCAGGCCTCCCTGGACGAGGTCGCGGACACCGCGTTCCGCCTGCTCAACGCCTTCGACGAGCCGGATGCCGCGCGGCGGCGGGACGTCGTGTGGCTCGCCGAACAGGGCCCGGACGGTGCGCGGAGCCGCGTGCTGCGGGCCGCGCCGCTGGCGGTCGGCGGGCTGCTGCGCGAGCGGCTGTTCGGGCGCAGCACCGTGATCCTCACCTCGGCCACGCTGACCCTCGGGGGGACGTTCGACGCGCTCGCGCGCCAATGGGGGCTTCCTCCGGAGCACCCGGCCACGAACGACAAGGCGACGCCGGCGGCCGGCCCCTCGAGCGGCGACCGGACCGACGGCGGACACGGCGAGGTGCAGGACCCGGACGCCCCGCGCTGGTCCGGCCTCGACGTCGGCTCCCCCTTCCAGCACGCCAAGAGCGGCATCCTCTACGTCGCCAAGCGGCTGCCACCACCCGGGCGCGACGGGCTCCCGCCCGCCTACCTGGACGAGATCGCCGCACTGGTCGAGGCCGCGGGCGGGCGCACCCTCGGGCTGTTCTCCTCGATGCGCGCCGCCAAGCAGGCCACGGAGGCCCTGAGGGACCGGCTCGACACGCCGTTGCTGTGCCAGGGCGACGACGCGACGATGCTGCTGGTCAGGCGGTTCGCCGACGACGAGGCGACGTCGCTGTTCGGGACGCTCTCGCTCTGGCAGGGCGTGGACGTGCCGGGCCGCTCGCTGTCGTGCGTGATCATCGACCGGATCCCGTTCCCGCGCCCGGACGACCCGCTCGTGGCCGCCCGGCAACGCGCCGCCGACTCTCGCGGGGGCAACGGATTCCTGACCGTGTCGGCGACGCACGCCGCCCTGCTGCTGGCACAGGGTGCGGGCCGGCTGCTGCGCGGCATGGGCGACCGCGGGGTCGTCGCGGTGCTCGACCCACGGCTCGCGACCGCCCGCTACGGCGGGTTCCTCCGCGCCTCCCTGCCGCCGTTCTGGCAGACCGACGACCGGGAGAAGGTCCTCGGCGCCCTCCGCCGCCTCCGCGACGCCGCGGCGTAGGCGCCCGACGCCGCCGTCTGACCCGCCCTGAGCCGCCGCGTCGCCCGCCCTGAATGGAGCGAACGCGGCGTTGGGTGCAGTAGATGTACCGAACGCCGCGTTCGCTCACCTCTCCGCGTCAGCGGTAGTCGGTGAACCCGGACCATGCGGCGCGGCGGTCGGCGCGGGGGGCGTCCTCCACACGGTCGGTCTCGTCGATGATCAGGGTCGGGCGGCGGTCGGTGTCGTAGGCGGGCCAGCCGGGACCGGGGACGCCGTGCCGGGCGAAGTGCACCCAGTGCGCCTGCATCCGCGCGCTCACGGACCGCAGCGCGGCGCGGCCGCCGGCGACGGTCTGCAGCCGGGCCAGCGGCGAGTCGATCTCCCCGAACACGGGCACGAGATCCGCCGCGTGCGTGGCGTCGAGCCCCACCAGCCGCACCAGGCGCGGCGCGAGGTCGTAGCGGTAGACGAACGTCGGGGTGGTGCCGGCGTGCCCGTCGGCGACCCGCATGCTCGGCCACCAGAACGCGTGGTCCCCGGCGACGTCGGCCACCGCCGCCTTCCCGGGATAGCCGGGGTACGCCGCGAGGATGCGGTCCCGCGCGGCCGGGTCCGTGCTCGCGAACAGGCGGGCGAGCCGCGCCCGCGTGGTGGGCAGCGTGTTCCCGCCCGACTTCGCGAACAGCGTGCCCTCGCGGTCGTTCGTGCCGATCAGCAGGGGGACGGGGTGCGCCGCGCCGGTCGCGGCGGCGTCGAGCGGGTGCACCGGGAGGAACTCGCCGTCGACGACCGGGGCGAAGCAGAGCACACCGGGGGTGGCCTCGTTCGCCCATTCGTCGAGCATCGTCCCGGCGGTGACGAGCTCGTCGGCCGACGCCCCGAGCAGGGCGTCGACGGCGTCCTTCTCCTCCACGCCGAGCAGCCCGACCAGCTGGGCGGCCCAGCCCGCGGCCCGATCAGGCGTGTAGGCGGCGGCCGGCGCGGGGCTCTGCGCGATCGCCCGGTGGAACAGACCGCGCGCGGCGGGTACGGCCAGCAGCGTCGTCACCGAGATTCCACCCGCCGACTCGCCGAAGACGGTGACGTTGTCGGGGTCGCCCCCGAAGGCCGCGATGTTGTCGCGCACCCACTCCAGCGCCGCGACCTGGTCGCGGATCCCCAGGTTGGAGTCCAACGACCGCTCCGGCGTCGCGTAGCGGGAGACGTCGATGAACCCCAGTGCGCCGAGGCGGTAGTTGAACGAGACGTAGACCACGTCGCCGGACCGGGCGAGCGCGTGCCCGGCGTACCCCGGCACCGCCGACGAGCCCATGCTGAACGCCCCGCCGTAGATCCACACCATCACGGGGCGCGGCGGACCGGGGACGGCGGGGGCCACCACGTTGACCGACAGGCAGTCCTCGCCCATCGCGGTGCGCCTGCCCGCGCCGATCAGGTTGACGAAGGTGCGCTGCTGCGGCGGCACCGGGCCGAACGTCGACGCGTCGCGCACGCCGGTCCAGGCTTCCGGCGGCCGGGGGGCCCGGAACCGCCCCTCTCCCGCCGTCGACGCCGCGTACGGGATCCCGCGCCAGGCGCGCAGGTCGTCGCCCACCGCGACGCCGCGCACCAGGCCGGCGGTGGTCCGAACCTCCAGATCGCTCGTCATGACCACGACCCTAGGCGCCGGGCGATCCGCGAGGGCGGCCACGCGCGGGGGTTCACAGCGCCTTCGCACGAAACCTGCATCAGCCCGGAGTCGTGATCGTCGTGATCGTGCCCGGCGCGACCTCGGTGAACCCGGCGTCGCGCACGGCCACGGCCTCGCCCCGGTCCGCGGCATCGCACAGCTGCGCCCATGCCGCAGGAGCGGCGGTCCGCACGGCGTACGGCGGTACGGCGGTGAGCCCGCGAGCCGCCGCGTCCAGCATCGACGCGTGCCCCACCTGCGCCGCGGCCTTTCCCACCGTCATCGACAGCGCGCCGTTCACCCAGATCACGGGCACGCCGGGCGGGGGCGGGCCGGGCTGATCGTCCGGCAGATCCGTGCCACCGATCTGGAGCCGGGAGACGACCTTCGGCACGTCGTCGACCGGGCCGGGCAGCAGCGCGCGGGCCTGCGCGTCGCCGACGGCGACCGTGACGCCCGGCAGCTCCTGCACCGCCGCCCAGTGCGCCCCGCGCGCCCGGCGCGCGATCTTGCGGATCCGCGCATCGACCCAGGTCGCGACGTCCTCGTGCCACTCCCCACCCGGCTCGGTCCGCGGATCGAGGCACAGGGCCAGCGCGGCGCGGGCAGCCGCCTCCAGCACCGAGGTCCGGAGCGAGCTTGCGAGCGAACCAGTGTCACAGCGACGCGCGCCGCGTGAATCCCTCTGGGCCGACCGAGCTCAGCAAGGGAGTGCGAATCGCGGGCGGACGCTCCAGCCGGAGCACGACCGGCATCGCGCGCACGACGCCGTCGGGCTCCGGCGGAATCTCCACCCGGGGGACCCCGGAACGATCGACGCCGTACCGCGCGGCGAGCGGCGCGAGCACGGTCACCGGCAGCCGCCCCGGCCTCACGCGATCGGCACGCGCCGGAGCAGGCCCTCGGCCTCGTCGGCGTGCTCCACCTCGTCCCGGGTGATGCCCAGTACGAACAGCACGGCGTCCAGGTAAGGGTGCGACAGGGCGGTGTCGGCCACCTCCCGCAGCGCGGGCTTGGCGTTGAACGCGATCCCGAGCCCCGCGGTGGTGAGCATGTCGATGTCGTTCGCGCCGTCCCCCACCGCGACGCACTGCTCGAGGGGCACCCCGTAGATCTCCGCGAAGCGGCGCAGCGCGGCGGCCTTGCCCGGCCGGTCCACGATGTCGCCCATGACGCACCCGGTGAGCAGGCCGTCGACGACCTCCAGCTCGTTCGCCGCGCAGAAGTCCAGGCGCAGGTCGTCGGCCAGCCCCTCGATCACCCGCCGGAAACCGCCGGAGACCACCCCGCAGCGGAACCCGAGCCGGCGCAGCGTCCGGATCGTGGTGCGGGCGCCCGGGGTCAGCTCCAGGCTCGCGCCGACGTCGTCGAGGATCGACGCCGGCAGCCCGGCCAGCACCGCGACGCGCAGGCGCAGCGACGCGGCGAAGTCGAGCTCGCCGCGCATCGCGGCCTCGGTCACCGCGCGCACCTCGGCCTCCGCCTCGGGGCCCACCCGGCCCGCGAGCATCTCGATCACCTCGCCCTGCACGAGCGTGGAGTCGACGTCGAAGACGATGAGCCGCTTGCCCCGCCGGGCGAGCCCGGCGCGCTCGACGGCGATGTCGACCCCGGCCTCCCTGGCGACCTCGACGAGCCGGGTACGCAGGGTGCCGGGCGGGTGCGGGGCGGTCGGCGAGACCTCCAGCTCCAGCCCCGTCACCGGGTAGTCGGCGACGCGGCGGATCGAGTCGATGTTC
Organism: uncultured Actinomycetota bacterium; assembly: GCA_963780835.1. GTDB lineage: Bacteria > Actinomycetota > Actinomycetes > Mycobacteriales > Pseudonocardiaceae > Pseudonocardia. The sequence goes on from CAWADQ010000056.1 coordinate 8,973, forward strand.
GCCCCGAGCCCGGCCAGCGCCTGGGCGACCATCCCGAACGCCCGCGCGGTGATCGGCCGCCCGAGCACGAGCACGACGTGCGTCGACCGGCGCCGGGGCGCGGGGTCGTCGCCGCCCTCGACCGAGGTGTGCACCTGCATGCCGATGGCGTGGATCGCCTGCTCGACGGCCTCGCGAAGGCCGTCCGGATCGTGCTGGGTGGCGACGAGCGCCCCGAGCGTCAGGTGCCCGCGGACGACGACCTGCTCGACGTCGAGCAGGTCCACCCCGTGGCGGGTGAGCGCGGCGAAGAGCACCGAACTCACACCGGGCCGGTCCGGCCCGGTCACCGTGATCAGGACGTTCGTATCCGCCCCGAAAGCCTGCGTGCCTGCCATTCCGGCCAGTGTCGTGATCCGGCCGGCGTCAGCGCGACTGCGGGTCGTCGTTGGGCTGCGTCTCCTTGCCCGCCGCCTGGCCGGCGAGCTCGGACGGTGCCGAGTGCCCGCCGACGTGGGCCTCGGCGCGGAACCTCTCGACGTACTCGGGGTAGTGCAGCTCGAACGCCGGGCGCTCCGAGCGGATGCGGGGAAGCTCGGTGAAGTTGTGCCGCGGCGGGGGGCAGGAGGTCGCCCACTCGAGCGAGTTGCCGAAGCCCCACGGGTCGTCCACGGTGACCACCCGGCCGAAGCGGTAGCTCTTGAACACGTTCCACAGGAACGGCAACGTCGACAGACCGAGGATGAACGCACCGATCGACGAGATCACGTTCAAGGTCGTGAACCCGTCCGTCGGCAGGTAGTCGACGTAGCGGCGCGGCATGCCCTCGTTGCCCAGCCAGTGCTGGACGAGGAACGTGGTGTGGAAGCCGATGAAGAGCGTCCAGAAGTGCACCTTGCCCAGCGTCTCGTCCATCATGCGGCCGGTCATCTTCGGGAACCAGAAGTAGATCCCGGCGAAGGTCGCGAACACGATCGTGCCGAACAGCACGTAGTGGAAGTGCGCCACCACGAAGTACGTGTCGGAGACCTGGAAGTCCAGCGGCGGGCTGGCCAGCACGACGCCGGTCAGGCCACCGAACAGGAACGTCACCAGGAAGCCGAGTGAGAACAACATCGGCGTCTCGAAGGTGATCTTGCCGCGCCACAGCGTGCCGATCCAGTTGACGAACTTGACGCCCGTCGGCACCGCGATCAGGAACGTCATGAGCGAGAAGAACGGCAGCAGCACCGCGCCCGTGGCGTACATGTGGTGCGCCCACACCGCCGCGGACAGGGCGGCGATGGCCAGCGTCGCGAACACCATGCCCTTGTAGCCGAACAGCGGCTTGCGGGCGAACACCGGGATCACCTCGGTGATGATGCCGAAGAACGGCAGCGCGAGGATGTAGACCTCGGGGTGACCGAAGAACCAGAACACGTGCTGCCAGAGGATCACGCCGCCGTTCGCGGGGTCGAACACGTGCGCGCCGAAGTGCCGGTCCGCGGCGAGCCCGAACAGCGCGGCCGTCAGCACCGGGAACACCATCAGGATCAGGAACGACGTGACGAAGATGTTCCAGGTGAAGATCGGCATCCGGAACATCGTCATGCCGGGCGCCCGCAGGCAGATGATCGTGGTGATGAAGTTGACGCCGCCGAGGATCGTGCCGAGACCACCGACCGCCAGGCCCATGATCCACAGGTCGCCACCGGCGCCGGGCGAGTGCACCGGGCCCGACAGCGGGGTGTAGGCGGTCCAGCCGAAGTCGGCGGCGCCGCCGGGGGTGAGGAACGACGACATCACGATCAGCGCGCCGAACAGGAACAGCCAGTACGAGAAGGCGTTCAGCCGTGGGAACGCGACGTCCGGCGCACCGATCTGCAGCGGCACGATGTAGTTCGCGAACCCGAACAGCGAGGGCGTCGCGTAGAGCAGCAGCATGATCGTGCCGTGCATCGTGAACAGCTGGTTGTACTGCTCGTTGCTCAGGAACTGCTGCCCGGGCACCGCCAGCTCGCCCCGGATCAGCAACGCCATCGCGCCGCCGACCATGAAGAACACGAACGTCGTGACCAGGTAGAGGATCGCGATGTCCTTGGGGTCCGTGGTGTGCATCATCTTGATCAGCACGGATCCCTTGGCCGCACGGTGCGCCGGGTATGGGCGCGCCGTGATCGGCTTGGGAGCGACGGCGGTCACGGGGCCTCCTGCACGACCTGACGGGCGGTTGCGCGAACCTGCGGGGATCGTAGCTCGACACGCTGTCGAAGGCGCGCCGCGGGTGGGTTGGGATCGGTTCAGATCGCGCCGATCCCGGCGCGCCGGACGAGGCGCACACGGGGCGCGGTGGGCCTGGTCACACATCTCGCGGCCCGCTGCGGCGACCGGAGTCCCGCGCAGGCTGACACGTTGTGACGTAGGTCACTGCGATAAAATCCCCGCGGCGAGGGGAACGCGACAATTCCAGCATGGGGGACGACCCACCGTGTCACTTGATCTGACCCTCTACGTTGCCGCCTTCCCGGCTCCCGCACGCCTACTGAGCCGAGGCGTCGTCCGGCCCGTCAGCGCCGTTCGCACGCTCTAGCCGCACCGGTACCCGTACCCGTACGAGCGACTTCGCCCAACGGCACGTTCCGAGGGTTGGTCACCGCCCGTTTCCGGGGATGACCAGCCGACAACATCGCTCGGCAGTCGAGGTGTCGGACTGCCGAGGATCTCGGTGCCGCGGACAGTAGGAGAAAGCGGTGGCAGGCGTGGACAACTTGCGCGATGAGATCCGAACCAGCGTGCTCAGACTGGTCGCCGAGGTGTGCCTGCGCGACCATGTGGCCTCACAGCGCCTGGGCCTGGGAGGAACCGACTCGCGATTCCTCACCCTGCTCAGCGTCTACGGCCCGCTCACGCCGGGCCGGCTCGCGCAGCTGACCGGCTTGACGACCGGCAGTGTCACGGGCGTGATCGACCGCCTGGAGCGCGCGGGATTCGTGAGCCGGGAACGGGACGACGCGGACCGGCGCAAGGTCCGCGTCATCCCCGATCCCGGGGCCACCGCCCAGCTGGCGGCGGCCCGGCACGAGCCGATCGACCTGCTCGACGAGGTCCTGCACCGGCGGGACGCCGACGAGCTGGCGGTCATCGCCAGCTTCCTCGGTGACATCGTCGAGAGGCACGAGCGCGAGATGGCCGGACAGGACTAGTCGTTCCACCTGGGGATCTCCGCCTTGCTCCGCTGCGGCCTTGATCCACAGGACACGCGTTGGCGTCAGCGGGCAGCGACGGCGGTCCGGCGGCGCCCGGCGAGCGCGGCGTCGACGCTGAAGCGACCCGGACCGACCGCGACGAGCACGAGCGCCGCGGCGGCGATGGCCCAGACGAGCTCGAACCCGCCGTCCGTGACGAACACACCGTTGCCGATGTGGACGAGCAGGAACGCACCGAGCATGTCGAGCACGACGAGGGCGCCGGCCACCACGGTGGCCGCACCCAGCAGCAGCGCCGCACCGCCGACCAGCTCGACGACCGCCGCGAACACGGCCGAGACCGCCGGCAGCGGGACGCCCATCTGGGCGAAGGACCCGGCCGTGCCACCGAGGCCGTAGGTGGCGAACTTCTGCCAGCCGTGGGCGATCAGCACGATGCCGAGCAGGACGCGGGCGACGAGCAACAGGGCGTCGCGGGCAGTGGAGGGCAGGGTCATCTCGGACCTTCCGTCGGGGTCGCGGCAGGTCCCGCGACAGTTGGTTGATACTTCAACTGAAGCGGGACATTACCCAACAGTTAGTTGAAGCGTCAACCCCCAACGAAGGTCGGGCGGCAGGAAGCCGAGCTCAGAAGCCCAGCGCGGCCAGGACGTCGCCCTCCACCAGGGGCGCCATCGAGGTCGAGTAGGACGCGGTCAGGTGGTTGTCGTCCAGGTAGACCAGCACGTTGCCGATCACCGCCGGGCAGAAGGCAGGGCCGCAGACGCGGTCGGCGATGTCGAGGAACCGGACGTTCGCCGGGACGTCCGGCACGTGCGTCCACGGCGGCTCGGCGGCGTAGACCGCGGCCCGGTCCACCCCGCAGGGCGGCGCGTCCTCGCCACCGGGCCGCTGCACCCGCGACGACTGGGCCCACAACGATTGGACGCAGTCCGGCATCGACCGGTCGAACCGCGGGTTGTCCCGGATCGCCAGCACCGGGATGCCCAGCTGCGCCAGCTGCTGCCACCGGGCGACGAACCCCGGCGGCGTCCGCTCGGTCAGGCCGACCCGGACGTCCCGGCTGGCCAGGGTGACCACGGCGTCCGGCCGCAGGTCAGCGATCTCGGCCGCCGCGGCCTCCCCCCACGCCAGGCAGTCCGCCTCGTCCGCGACCACCTCCGAGGCCGTGGAGAACGGGCACGCCCCGCGGGCGATCACGGTCAGCTGCCAGCCGTGCCGGTCCGCGATCGGCAGCAGCGCGCCGGCCAGCTGCTGGGCGTGCGAGTCGCCGACCACCACGATCCGCCGCTGCGGGGCCTCCACCGGCCGGGTGCAGGCGTCCATCGGGAACCGGGTCATCGGCACGCAGTCCCAGCGCTCGATGCGCACCCAGTCGTCGGTGACCGAGACCGGCGGTGGTAGCAGCGGGGCCGGCGCCGGCTCGCCCGCGGCCAGGGCGAGCGCGCCCGGGTAGCGGATGTCGCCCACCTCACCGACGCCTCGCGCGCGGTTCGTCGCCTCGACCTGCCACAGCCCCGACGCGAGGAATACCGCAGCCAGACCGGCGACGGCCACCCGATACCCGCCGTCGGGAAGGCGCGGAACCGGCTTCTCGATCGCATGGTGGGTCAGCACGGCGAGGCCGACCGACAGCGCGACGACCCCCGCGCCGGTCGTCAGGTCGAGCCGGTCGCGCCCGGTCAGCACCAGGCAGAACACCAGAACCGGCCAGTGCCACAGGTACAGCGGGTAGCTCAGGTCACCGACGTAGCGCAGTGGCCGCGACGTCAGCAACCGGTCCGCCCCCCATCGCGCGCCCGTCTCACCGGCCAGCAGCACCAGGACGGCGCACCCGGTCGGCCACAGCGCGGCGATCCCCGGGAAGACCGACCCCACCCGGAGCACGGCGCCGCAGGCCAGCAGCCCGACGAGGCCGATCCAGCCCAGGTGGACCCGCGTCCGACGGGCCAGCCGGACGGTGTCGATCGTCAGCGCCAGCAGGCCGCCGAGGGCGAACTCCCACAGGCGGGTCAGCGAGTGGAAGTAGGCCAGCGGCTGGTTCGTCGCGGTCAGCACCACCGAGAACGTCAGCGACGCGGCGAACGCCCCGAGGGTCGCGACGGTCAGGTACGCGCGCACCCGGGCGGCGTCGCCGCGCGCAGCGATGCCGACCAGCGCCACCAGCAGCGGCCAGACCAGGAAGAACTGCCCCTGGATGGACAGCGACCAGAAGTGCTGCACCGGGCTCGACATGGTGCTGCGCGCCGCGTAGTCGACCGCGTCCGCCGCCAACCGCCAGTTCTCCAGGAACAGCGCGGCCGCCACGACCTCACGCAGCGTCTGCGGCCAGCGCCCCTCGGGCAGGAGCAGCGCCCCGGCGACGACGGTGGCCACGAGGACGACGACGGCGCACGGCAGCAGCCGCACGATCGTGCGGCTCCACCGCCTGCCCAGTTCGAGCGGTCCCCGGCCGGCGGCCCGGGCGAGCTGCCCGGTGAGCAGGAAGCCCGAGATGACGAAGAACACGTCGACGCCGCCGGACACCCGGCCGAACCACACGTGGTAGACGACGACCAGCGCCACCGCGACCGCGCGCAGGCCCTGCAGCTCGGGCCGGTGCACGCGGACCAGCGGCCCCGCCACGGGACCGGTTCCCCCCACCTCGCGCGGCCCCTTCCGCTACACGGCCGCTACGGACGGCACCTTCCCCCGGAAGAATGATCCTATCGAGGACTCAGGGTTCGACGAGCCCGGCCCGGATCGCGAACCGCGTGAGATCGAGCCGGTCGCGAAGCCCGAGTTTGGCCAGCACGTTCGCCCGGTGCCGGTCGACGGTCTTGACGCTGATCACGAGCGTGTCGGCGATCTCCTTGGCCGAGTGGCCCTCGGCGATGAGCTTGACGACCTCCTCCTCCCGCGGCGTGAGCAGGCGCTCGGGCACGGTCCCGCGGCGCAGGTGGTCGCGGATGAGCGTGCCCGCCGCACCCGGATGCAGGAACGGCTCGCCCCGCACGGCAGCCCGGCAGGCCGCCACGAGATCGCGGTCGACCACCGACTTGAGCACGTAGCCCGACGCTCCTGCCTGCAGGGCCGCGAGAAGGTACTGCTCGTTGTCGTACATCGACAGCATCAGCATGCGAACGGGAAGCTCCCGGCGGGAGATCTCGCGTGCCGCCTGCAGGCCGGTCATGCGGGGCATCGCGATGTCGAGGACGGCCAGGTCGACGCCGCCCGAGGCCACCAGCTCGACGGCCTCGGCGCCGTCGCCGGCCTCGGCGACGACCGTGAGCCCCGGCTCACCGTCGAGAATCAGCCGCAGCCCGCGGCGCACGAGCGCGTGGTCGTCGGCCAGCAGGATCCGCGTGTCACCCATCGCTGCCGGTCCTCCCCCGCACCGGCACCCACAACCGGACCTCGGTGCCGGCGTCGTCGTGCGGGCCGACACTCAACTCCGCCCCCACCAGCAGCGCACGCTCGCGCATCCCCCGGATCCCCGCACCCTCCGGACCGTCGCCGATCCCGCAGCCGTCGTCGGTCACGGTCAGCACCACCCTGTCCGCGTCCGCGTGGCGCAACGACAGGTCGACGGCCTGCGCGCCGGCGTGCCGGACGACGTTCGTCAGGCTCTCCTGCGCGATGCGGTAGACGACCAGCTCGGCGTCGGCGCCCAACCCGGGCAGATGCGGATCCACCTCGACGGTCACCGGCACCCCGCTCGCCTCCGTGACGTCGGCGGCCAGCGCGTCGATCGCGCTGACCAGGCCGAGGTCGTCGAGTACCCCGGGGCGCAGCCTGCGCGCCACCTGCCGCACCTCGTCGAGGCTCCCGCGGACGGTCTCCGCCACCGCACCGAGGTCGTCGCGCAGCGACTCGGGCGCGGCGTCCCCCGCACGCTTGAGCGCCAGCAGCGCGGCGGTGAGGCTCTGCCCGATCTCGTCGTGCAGCTCGCGGGCGATGCGCTGCCGCTCCCCCTCCTGGGCGGCCAGCGCGCGGGCCGCGCTCGCCCCCCGCTCGGTCTCGAGCCGGTCGAGCATGTCGTTGAAGGTGCGGATGAGGTGGGCGACATCTCCGGCGCCGGTCGCCGCGACGCGTTCCCCCGGGCGCAGCAGGTCGACCCGCTCCATCAGCGCAGCCAGCCCGTCCAGCGGGCGCAGGCTCGCGCGCAGCAGGAGCGCGTTCAGCACCAGGGCCGTCAACAACCCCGCGCCGAGCACGGCGACCTCCGTCGCCACGATCGGCGCCGACACCGTGACCGGTGAGAACACCAGCAGCGCCGACGACGCCAGCAGGACCGCGACGTTGACGAGGAACACCCGCCGGAAGAGCCCGCGCGCCGTGGCGGACGTGCCCGTGGCCCGGTTGCGCGGGTCGACGGCGGGACGCTGCTCGGTCAGCACGGGCATGACCCCAGGGTCGTCACCGGCCGCGTGGCTGTCCATGCGGCCTCGCACCCATCCGAAGATGGGTGTTGCGCCCGATACCGCCCGTTCGTCCCGATGGGCAGGGTGGTTGCCGTGAACAACAACGCACTGGTCGCCGCGCTCGGTTCGGACGCCGTCGCCGCGGTTCACGGGTACCGGCTGGAGATCGTCGAGCAGGCCCGGCTGCGCGGGCTGACGCTGCGCCCCGCCCGCACCGGACCCGGCACCGATCCGATCGACATCCGCCTGGTCTTCGCCGACGGTCCGGCCGCGCCGCTGACCGGGGTGGTGCTCGCGTGGAGTCCGGAACGCGGCTGGTCGACGGCCGGCAGCGCCGCCGATCCGTCGTCCCGCTACCTGGCGGGCCCGCTCGCCCGGCCGCTGGACCTCGTGCCGACTCCGGCCGACGTCCTGTACCGCCTCACCGGCGGGGCGCGCGGCTCGAAGGTGCCACCGCTGGACGTGGATCTCGACGACGACCCCGCCGCGATCCGCCGGCTGCTCCGGTTCGCGACCGCGCGCCGTGGCGGGCCGCGCGTCGACACGCTCAGCCTGTCCGCCTGACCCGGGTCGGGCCGAGTTCTCCGCCGGCCGTACCACCTCCCTCCGGTCCGGCCGGCGGTCCCTGGGGGACGGAAAGCCACCTTCATGCCGTCACACGACAGGAAAGTGGCTTTCCTGGCACTCCTGCCGCCGTCACTCCGCCGACGCGCGGGCCTCGGCTCCCTCGTCGGCGGGCTGCGCACCCGTGTAGAAGGCCGCCGTCCGGGCTGCCGAGGCTGCGGGCCGCCTCCGGGTCCGCGCCGGCCGCGATGTGCGCGTCGCGCCATCGCTCCGCGCTGAGGGCCATGAACGCGCGGCCCTCGTCGGACACGGCCCAGGCTTCGGCGTCGGCCGGTTTCACCACGCCCGGCGAGCCCAGGTGCCCGGCCAGGCCCAGCAGGGCCCCCTCCCACCCGAGGCCGACGGCACCCGGTCCGAACCGGTCCCAGAACTCGTCGTCGACGTGGCCCACATGTTCCAGGGTCAGCACGGTGCCGCCCGCCGCAGCCGGGTCGAGCCGGACCTCGATACTGCTCACGTCGCCGCCGAACTCCCAGGTCGCGGCGAACGACCGCGGCGGGTCGCAGTGCTCGACGACCCCGCCCGCGTTGCCCTGCAGCTGGTAGCGCCCGCCGACCCGGAGGTCCCCGGTGATCGGCAGGAACCAGCGGGGGATCCGCTCGACGCTCGTGCACGCGTCCCAGACGTCGTCGACCGGGGCACCGTAGGTGCGGGTGAGCGTGACGACCCGTGCCTCGCCGGCTTCCAGGGTCCGGGTGCCGACCTGGCGGCGCACCGCGCTGATGTGCTCGTTGATGTCGATCGTCATTTCTCCTCCTCGGGGGGCGCCTGCCGCGGCGGGGGTCAGCCGGCGGGCGTGTAGGTCCAGGGCGGCATCGGCTCGCCGTGCAGGGACGCGCCGAGCCGGTCGAGGTACCAGCTCCAGCCGGCCTCGACGTCCGCCGGTGAGACTCCGCCGACGACGCGCTGCTCGAAGAGCAGGACGGTGCGGCCGCCCTCCTCGGTCAGGGACACGGCGACGCGCCAGGGCGGCCCGTCGCCTTCGGGGATGTCGAGCACGAGCCGGCGCGGCGGGTCGCACTCCACGATCGTGACGGTGACCGGCGGGGCGACCTCACCGCCCGCGTCGACCTCGCCGGTCATCGTGAACTCCACGGTGGTGGCGGTCCTCCGGGAGGACGGGGCCGGGTCACCTGGCAAGACTCGCCGAGGTCCGCTGGATGCCCCGGCCTCCTTCCCCCGTCCGGTCCACGTGCCGATCCACCGCGCCGTCCGCTCCGACTCCGTCAGCGCGGACCACACGTCGTCGATCGGATCGGGCCACTCGCGGCGGAGCACGACGACCCGGCCCTCCGCGTCAACCTGCGGATCTGTCGTCACGAATGTCTCCCTTTCCGTCGGTGCGGCGCCGTCGGCCGCGCCGGATCTCGGTGTCGAGCGCGTCGAGGCGGTTGGCGAGCCCCGGCGGCACGACGGGTCGGGCCGCACTGTGCCTGCCGGGGAGCGGGCGGAACCGGTCCAGCCAGGCATCGAGCTCGGCCAGCGGCGCACGCTCCAGGCGGTAGACCCGCCGCTGCGCCCGGACCTCGCTGGTGACGAGGCCGGCCTCGCGCAGCACGCGCAGGTGCCTGCTGATCGCCGGCCGGGTGACCGGGAAGCGCTCGGCGATCTCCCCCGCCCCCATCTCGCCCGTCGCCAGCAGCTCGACGATCTCCCGGCGGACCGGGTCGGCGAGCGCCGCGAGGACGAGCACGGCTGTATTTAACTCCATCCTTCATTAACTGACAAGTTACGCATGCGGGTGATCGTCACCTGCGCTACGGTTCCCGCCACTCGTCCGGGTGACCGGACAGCCGGCCTCCGGAGGAGCAGCATGAGAATCGGCTCGGTGATCCTCGTCGTCTGGCTCGTCATCGGGGCTCTGGCCGCCTACCAGCGCAACTACTTCTCCAGCGAGCCCGCGAACTGCGCCCAGATCAGCACCGTGCTGCTGACGGTCGTGGCCGGCCCGCTGAACTACGTGGGGCTCAACCCGAAGGTCGACTGCCCGTCCCTGCCGCAGCCCTCGAAGGCCAGGTCGTGCGTGCGGCCGGTGGTGTGCGCCCGCGGCGCGCCGACGTGGCTGCCGCACCAGTTCGGGCGGCAGCAGCTGGGCCGTCCACCGCTGGATCTGCTGGCGCTCCAGCGGGTCGATGCACGTCGCTGCCCCAGATCCGGTCGGTGCGCTCGCAGGATCGCCGAGGTCCACCCGGCAGACCGCCCGACGAGCACGACTCGATCTCGACGCCGGGATACCGGTCGCGCAGCTCGTCCAGCAGCCGGTAGACCGCGAGGGTCTGGGTGTGCACGCCGGGCGTCCCCTGAGGACCGGTACCGGCGTCGACCAGGTCGCGGTTGTGGTCCCACTTGAGGTAGGCGATCGGGTACTCGCGCGAGCAGCGCGTCCAGCCGCCCCAGGATGTGGGCGTACGCGTCGGGGTGGGCGAGGTTCAGCACCTGCTGGTGCCGCGACGGCGGCGGCAGGCGACCTCCCGTGGCGAGGATCCAGTCGGGGTGGGCCCGCGCGAGGTCGGAGTCGAGGTTGATCATCTCTGGCTCGACCCACAGCCCGAACTCCATGCCGAGCCCGCGCACGAGCGTCCACCAGCGGGTGCAGGCCGTCCGGCCAGACGCCCCTCGTCGACGTACCAGTCGCCCAGCCCGGCCGTGTCGTCGCGGCGGTGGCGGAACCAGCCGTCGTCGAGCACGTAGCCGCTCCGCGCCGACCTCCGCGGCGAGCCGGGCGAGCTCGGTCAGCCGGCCGAGATCGTGGTCGAAGTAGACGGCCTCCCAGGTGTTGCAGCACCACCGGTCGCGGCCGGCGCGGATGGTGCCGGGCGGGCGCGCAGGTGGGTGTGGAAGCGGGCGGCGATGCCGTCGAGCCCGACGCCGTGCGCCGCCGTAGATCCACGGCGCCGGTGTAGCTCTCCCCCGCCGCCAAGGGCGACCTCGCCGGGCAGCAGCAGCTCCCCGCCGCCGAGCACGCGCGTCACCGGTGCTGAGCCGCTCGGCGTAGGTGACGTGGTTGCCGCTCCACGCCACGTGCACGGCCCAGATCTCGCCGCTGCCGCGTGTCGAACCCGGCGGTGCCGGCCGCGAGGATCAGCGGGGCGTCCGGTCCGGTCCGCCCGCGCCGGTTCTCCCGCGAGTGCACGCCGACGACGAACGGGCAGCCGCTGCGGGGACCGCTCGCCGGCCCCAGCGGCCGGCGAGGTCGAACAGCTCCGTCGCGACCGGCGGCACGGGCAAGCGTCAACGTCAGGCCGTCGACGGTGTAGGTCCCGTCCGCGGTCGTGGTGACCGTGCCCCGCTGGCGCACCAGGCCGGACGGGAGCAGCTCGATCTCGAGCCGCACCTCAAGACCCGCGACGGCGTCGGCACCGGTGGCGACGACGCGCCCGCCCGCCAGCTCGAACCCGGTCAGGGCGAGGAGCGGCGACCAGCCCTGACCGGAGCGGGACCCGGCGAGCCCGGGCCGCCCGTTCCAGCCCGACGCGTGCTCGGCCAGCACGGCGGGCGGCCGGTGGGGCTCGTCGAGGTCGTTGGGGACGGCGTCGTCCCCGTGACGGCGCCGCGGTAGGTGCGTGGGCGCCTACAGGCGGCGGGCGCCGTCCGCGGCCGCGGCCACGAACGCCGCCGGCGCCCGGAAGCCCGCGGCGTCGTAGGCCGCCTCCACCGCGCGCACGACCGGTTCCACGGCCTCCGCCTCGACGAGCGCGAGCACGCAGCCGCCGAACCCGCCACCGGTCATCCGGGCGCCGTACGCGCCGGCGTCCAGCGCCGCCTGCACCGCGGTGTCGACCTCCGGAACGGTGATCTCGAAGTCGTCGCGCATCGAGGCGTGCGAGGCGGTGAGCGTCGGGCCGATCGTGCGCAGGTCGTCACCGGCCCGCAGCGCCGCGACCACCGCCAGCACCCGCGCGTTCTCGGTGACGATGTGCCGGACCCGCTTGCGCAGCAGGTCCGCCTCGGCACCGTCGCCGAGCCGGGCCAGCGCGGCGTCGAGGTCGTCGACGGTGACGTCGCGCAGCGCCGGCACGCCGAGGATCTCCGCCGCCCGCTCGCACGACCGCCGCCGCTCGGCGTACTCGCCGTCGACGTGCGCGTGCGGCGCCCGCGTGTCGACCACCACCAGCGCCAGGCCGGCCGCCGCAAGGTCGAACGGCACCTCCTCGGCCTCCAGCGTCCGCATGTCGAGGAAGACGAGGTGACCGGCGCGGCCGAAGAGCGAGGCCATCTGGTCCATGCCGCCGGTCGGGGCGCCCACGACGTCGTTCTCGGCCCGCTGGGTGACCGCGGCGAGGTCGTGCCGGGACAAGCCCAGCCCGGCGAGCTCGTTCCACGCGACGGCGACGGCGCACTCCAGGGCCGCGGACGACGACAGGCCCGCACCCGACGGGATGTCGCCGTCGACGACGACGTCCAACCCCGGCACCTCGTGCCCGGCCTCCCGTAGCGCCCACGCGACCCCGGACACGTAGGCGGACCAGCCCGACACCGCGCCCGGCGCGATGTCGGACAACGCCACGTCGACGGTGCCCTCCTGCTGGACGGAGCGCACCCGCAGCACCGGGTCGCCGGTCGACCGGGCGGCCGCGGCCACCCCCTGCTCCAGCGCCAGCGGCAGCACGAAACCGTCGTTGTAGTCGGTGTGCTCGCCGATCAGGTTCACCCGGCCGGGCGCCCACCACCGGCCCTCCGGCTTGCCACCGAAGGTCTCGGCGAACTCCGTCGCGACGCGCTCCGCCGGTGAGGTCATCCCCGCAGCACCTCCCCGTCGGGCACGCGCCGCGGTCCGGTCACGTGCACGTCACCCTCGACCACCACTCCGGCGCCGAAGGTGACGTCGCCGTCGACCTCCAGTCGACCGCACCGCCGCAGCGACGGGGCACCGGCGGGGAACCGCTGCTCGAAGTCGGGGACCAACTTGTAGTGGTCGTCGTCGAGCGTGACCACCGGTCCGGGCCCGTCGAAGGTCGGTGCCATCCGCCCGTCCGAGGTCAGCTCGTAGGCATCGGAGCGCACCACGAGCAGGTCGTTCGTCGTCTTCACCGGCGCGAAGCGCGACCGCGGCACCTGCACCGCCCGCGCTCCGGGGATCGACCCGACGGCGGCGCCCATCGCCGTCTCCAGCTGGATCACCGCGGGGCTGGTCTTGTCGCGGGGGTCGACGGTCTTGCGGTTCACGATCAGCGGGAGCACCGGGGCGCCCGGGTCCGCGGCCTGCAGGTCCTTGAGCGCCTGCAGGTCCACCCACAGGTTGTTCGAGTTGTAGTAGCGCCACCGGTCGACGTCGCCGAAGGACGGGTCGCCGTCGGGCACCTGTGCCGTCTCGCGCAGCACCACCTGGCCGTCGCGACGGGCGAGGTGGCCGCCTTTGCGGTCGGCAGGCGTCCCGCGCACCGCCTCCATCGCGAACGGCACCTCCTCGTCCGCGACCCAGGCGGCGATCCGGACATCGGCGAGCGCGCCGAGGTTGTCCGAGTTCGAGACGAAGATCCAGCGCAGCCCCGCGCCGAGCAGGGTCTCCAGCATCCCGGAGGCGGCGAGCGCGGTGTAGAGGTCGCCGTGCCCGGGCGGGCACCACTCGAGGTCCGGGTTCGCCGGCCACTCCACCGGCGCCAGGTCGTCCGCGCGCAGCTTCGGCTCGCGGCCCTGCAGGAAGTCCAGCGGCACCTCCTGGCCACGCAGGCCGGCGTAGCGCTGCAGCACCTCCAGCGACGGCCCCTGCGTGGACGGGGAGTTCATCACCACCAGCGGCAGCCGGGCGTCGTGCCGCTCGCGCAGCGCCAGCACCTGCGTCGCGATCACGTCCAGGAAGCTGCTGCCGCGCTTGACCTCGAGCAGCGACTTCGGCCCGGACAGCCCCATGCTCGTGCCCAGGCCGCCGTTGAGCTTGACGACCACCAGCTGGTCCAGCACCTCGCGCGCCCGCTCCGGCGCCGGCTCGGGCAGCTCGTCGAGCAGCGGCAGGTCGTCGAGCGGCTCGAGGACGTCGCCGGACAGGCGCCCGGCGTCGGGGTCGTCGAGCTGCTCGAGGCGCCGCGTCATGGCGGCCAGCTCGGCGGGGTGGGCGCCGGCGGCCCGCATCTTGTCCAGGGCGGCGGCGACGTGATCGGCCATGGCGAAGCTGTACCACAGGCCCCCGACGGTTCCCATCGGCGGACGCTGACGGAGTTCGTCCGCGATTCAGCTCGTGTTCGCCTGCGCTGCGTAGCGTCCGCGCCGCAACCCGAGGAAAGGCACCTCCATGGAGCTGTCGCTGATCGTCATCTTGGTCGTGGTGACCGCGCTGGCGTTCGACGCACACCTCGGGTTCCACGACACCGCCAACGCCATGGCGACCTCGATCGCCACCGGAGCCCTGCGACCGAAGGTCGCCGTGATCATCGCCGGGATCCTCAACCTGGTCGGCGCGTTCCTGTCGGTCGAGGTGGCCAAGACGATCTCCAGCGGGCTCGTCAACGAAGCCCTGATCAGCCCGGTCGTCATCTTCGCCGGTCTCGTCGGCGCGATCCTGTGGAACCTGGTCACCTGGCTGCTGGGCCTGCCGTCGAGCTCCTCGCACGCCCTGTTCGGCGGCCTGATCGGCGCGACGATCGTCGCCGCGGGCGTGAGCGCGGTCAACTTCGGCGCCGTGCTGACCAAGGTGATGCTGCCGGCGATCATCTCGCCACTGCTCGCCGGACTGGTCGCCCTGACCGCGACCTACCTGGCCTACCGGATCACCGCCCGCGCCGACGACGGCACGACGAAGAAGGGGTTCAAGCTCGGGCAGATCGTCTCGGCATCGATGGTGGCGCTCGCCCACGGCACCAACGACGCCCAGAAGACGATGGGCATCATCACGCTCACCCTGATCACCGCTGGCGTGCTCGCCCCGGGCTCCGGGCCGCCGTTCTGGGTGATCCTCTCCGCCGGGCTGGCGATCGCGCTGGGCACCTACATGGGCGGCTGGCGGATCATCCAGACCCTCGGCAAGCGGGTCAGCGAGATCCAGACCCCGCAGGGCTTCGCCGCCGAGACCAGCGCCGCGACCGTCATCCTCGCCTCGTCGCACCTCGGCTTCGCCCTGTCGACCACCCAGGTGGCCACCGGCGCGATCTTCGGCGCCGGCGCCGGGCGACGGCTCGCCTCCGTGCAGTGGAGCGTGGCCGGGCAGATGGCACTGGCGTGGCTGTTCACCTTGCCTTCCGCGGCGGTCGTCGGCGCGGTGGCGTCGTGGCTCGCCGGCTCCGGCGCGGTCGGCACGATCATCGTCGTGGTGGTCCTGGTCGCGGCGCGGCCGGCATCTACGCCGCCTCCCGGCGCCGCCCGGTCACCGCCGAGAACGTCAACGACGTCCCGGCCCCGGTGCCGGCAACGGCCACCGCCTGAGAGGAACGACAGCATGTGCATCGCCTGGGGATCCCTGCTCGCCGTCTGCATCGTCTCGCTTCGCCGATCGGGGTCGCGATCGTCGTGCTCGTCGCGTTCGCCCTCGTCGGAATCTCGGCCCGGGTCGGTGTGCCTGCGGGCGGGCCCGACGACGGCGCCAAGACGCTGAGCCCGGCGGTCGGGACCGCCGTCGCCGGCATCTGCCTGCTCGCCGTCGCGCTGATCGTCGGCTACGGCCTCTGGATCATCATCGCCTGAACTCCTGACGGAGCGAACGAGGCGTTCGGTGCGGTAGATGCACCCAATGCCCGTTCGGTCCGTTCAGCGGCACCCGCCTGCCGTGGATCCGGATTCGCCCGAGCCGATCTCCGGTACGGTGCGCGCCATGACCGAGGTCGCACCCGCGCGCTTCGGCGCCGTGGAAGCCGGTGGCACGAAGTTCGTCTGCCTGCTCGGCTCCTCCCCCGACGACATCGAGGCCCGCACCCGCATCCCCACGGGAGCGGACCCGCAGGCGACGCTGGCCGAGGTCGTGGCGTTCTTCGCCGGCTCGACCCCGCCCGCGGCCGTGGGTATCGCCTCGTTCGGCCCCGTCGAGCTGCGGCCCGGCCACCCGCACTACGGGCACATCACCTCCACCCCCAAGCCCGGGTGGCGCGACGCCGACCTCGTCGGCCCGATCCGGGCGGCGCTGGGCGTGCCGATCGGCTTCGACACCGACGTCGCGGGGGCCGCACTCGGCGAAGGCCGCTGGGGTGCGGCGCGGGGGCTGTCGACCTTCGTCTACATGACCGTCGGCACCGGGATCGGCGCCGCCGCGGTCGTCGGCGGCCGGCCGGCGTCGGGGCTCGGGCACGCGGAGATGGGACACATCGCCGTGCCCCGCCAGCCCGGCGACACCTACCCGGGCCGCTGCCCGTACCACGGCGACTGCCTGGAGGGCATGGCCGCGGGCGGCGCGATCGCGGAACGGTTCGGCCGCCCCGGCGAGCATCTCGACGGCGACGACCTGCGGCAGGCGGTCGAGTGGCAGGCCGGCTACCTGGCCGAGGGGCTGCGCACGATCGTCTACACGATCGCCCCGGAGCGCATCGTGATCGGCGGGAGTGTCGCCGAGCTGCCCGGGCCTCTTCCCGCGGGTGCGGGAGAAGCTGATCGCGACGATGGCCGGCTACGGCGCGCTGCCCGAGCACGCGGCGGACGACTTCGTGGTGCCGGCGGGGCTCGGTGGGCTGGCCGGGCCTGCCGGCGCCCTGGTGCTGGCGGAGAACGCCCTGCAGGCCGGATGAACCGCCACTCCCCCGACGCTGCCCCTGCTCGCCGGGGCTGACCCGTGCACGACCGGTCGGCGCTCGGCCCGGCGGACGTCGACGACGCCCGGCTCGCGGTGCTGGTCGCCGCCGCGCTCGGCGTCGACGACGTGGAGCTGCTGTCGTCGCGGGCCGAGGTGGTCGCGTACGACATCGAGGCGCTGACGACCGCCGGCCGCTACCGGGTCACCGGCCGCGCGCGGCACGGCGGCGGGGAGACGCACCCGTCAGGCGAAGCCCCTCTGCCCAAGTCGCGGTTGCCTCGGAACTCGGCGAGCCTGACGGGTGCGGCCGGCTTCGCGTTCTTCGTCAAGGTCGTGCAGTCGTGGGGCCGTTCCCCGGCGTTCCGGTTCGTCCCGGAGGAGATGCGCGAATTCGCGCTGGCCGCGTACCCGTTCGAGGCCGAGCCCCGGGTCTACCGCAGCGACCTGGCCGAGCGGCTGCCGCCCGGCCTGACGATGCCCCGGGCGTACGCCGTCATCGACCTCGACGCCGAGTCCGCCGCGCTCTGGCTCGAGGACGTCCCGGCCGTCGCCGCGCGCTGGGACCGCGCCGCGCTCGCCCACGCCGCTCACCTGCTCGGCCGGCTCGCCGCGAGCCCGCGGCTTCGGCCGCTCGCGACGGTCGCCGACCCGGGGCAGCACCGGACGCTGCGCAGTTACGCCGAGGGCCGGGTCGCCGCGCAGGTCGTGCCCGCCCTGCACGACGGCGAGATCTGGTGCCACCCGATCGTCGCCGCCGCGTTCGACGGCGCGCTGCGCCGCGACCTCGTCGCCGCCGCCGACGGGCTGCCCGCGGTTGTCGCCGAGCTCGAGTCGATGGCCTACGGCACAGCACACGGCGACGCCTGCACCCGCAACCTGCTCATCGCCGCGGACCGCCCGGACCTGACGCTCATCGACTTCGGGTTCTGGGGCCCGCAGCCCTACGGCTTCGACCTCGGCCAGCTGCTGCTCGGTGAGGTGCAACTCGGCGAGCGGCCCGCGGCGGCGCTGCCCGACGACGAGCGCGCGTGCCTCACCGCCTACGTCGACGGGTTGCGAGCCGAAGGCTGTGACGTGGACGTCGCGGCGGTCGAACGCGGCCACGCGCTCCAGATGCTCCTCTTCGGCGCGCTGCCGTCGCTGCCGTTCGAGCTCCTCGACGCCCCGCCGACACCTGCGGCGATCGAGATCTCCCGGCAGCGGGCGGCCGCGGCGCGGTTCGTCCTCGACCTCGTCGCTGCCACCGACGCGCGCGACCGGTCATGATGGGCGGACCCGAGCGGGTGACGCCCATGTCCGCTGCGCGGCCCCGCCGGCCCGCCTGCCGCGCCTCGCCGCACGGTCGCCCTCGGCGCGACGACCCTCGCCGCCTCCTACTACCGGCGGCAACGTCGCGTTGATCAAGGCGGTTCGCTCACGCAGCGCGGCCGCCCGCGGGCCCGACCCGGATGGCGCTCGACGCCGCCGCCCGCGCACGTCGACACCCTCACGGCGGCCGTCGCGGACCTCGCCTGCACCCCCCACACGGGTGTACGTCGGTATCACCCGGCGCCGCCGTCGCTCCATCCTGTGCACGGGGACACAGGGAGGATTCAGATGACCACGGACGAGCACATGAACGGCGACAACCGCTATCGGGACGCGCTGGCACGGATCGCGGCGATCGCCGCCTCGGTCACGACCGAGACGGCGGAGACCGCCGAGGCACGACACCGACATCGGCTACCGGATCAAGGTCCGCCGCCGCGGCTGCGGGAGGCGCCGCGGCTGCCCGGGGATCAACCGGTCAACGCACCGCGCGCACCACGACCGCCGTGACCCCGGAGCCGCAGCGCGGAGCTGGACACCGACCCACTGGGGTCCGGCCGGAGTCAAGGTCAGCGGAGAGCCGACGCCCCGGGTCGTCGAGTACCTCCGGGCCGTGCCGGCGGGGCTCGCCGTCTACTCCCGCAACGAGTCACATGCGCCGCGAGCTGATCGCCCGGAGCGCGGGCATCCGGTCGACCCGGTCTCCGGGGATGTCGAGCACGTGCTGCCGGCCGTTCGACGAGCTCCGCGACGCCCTGCGCCGCGGCGACGACCAGGCCGCGGTGACGGCCCGGGCCAGCGTCGAGCAGCCGATCGCGGCGGTGGGCGTCAACGACGCGTTCGTCAAGGCTGCGCTACCCGCGCGCGGCGTGCCCGCGGGCCCGACCCGGATGGCGCTCGATCCGCCGACGCCTGCTCAGCTCGTCGACCCTGCCGGCGGCGGTCGCGGACCTTGCGGATAGCGTCCGGGCGCGTGGACCACGTCGACGACCTCACACCCGGGTCCGGCCGCCGCACCCCGCCCCGCGCCCGGCTGCGCACGGACGCACCGGAGCTGTCGCTCGACGGCGAGTGGGACTTCCGGTGGGCGGCCGGCGGCGAGCCGGACGGCTCCTGGGAGACGCTGCCGGTGCCCGCGCACTGGGTGCTGCACGGCCTCCAGGACGGCACAGGGCGCTACGGCCGGCCCTGGTACACCAACGTGCAGTTCCCGTTCCCGATCGATCCGCCGCACGTTCCGGACGAGAACCCGGTGGGCGAGTACCGGCGGACCTTCGCTCACCCCGGCTGGGACGTGGCGAGCGTGCTGCTGCGCGTCGACGGCGTCGAGTCGGTGTACCGGGCGGTGCTCAACGGCGCGGAGGTCGGGGTCGGCAAGGGGAGCCGGCTCGTCCAGGAGTTCGACGTCACCGAGCTCCTCGTTCCGGGGTGCAACGAGCTCGTCGTGCGGGTGCACCAGTGGTCGTCGATGAGCTACGTCGAGGATCAGGACCAGTGGTGGCTGCCGGGGATCTTCCGTGACGTCACGCTGCTCGGCCGCCCGCGCGACGGCCTGGACGACGTGTGGCTGCGCACCGGCTGGGCGGAGGGCCGCGGGACGGTCGACCCGGAGATCACCGGCGCCTTCCCCGTCACGATCGCGATCCCGGAGCTGGGGATCGAGCGGCGGTTCGCCTCGGCCGCGGACGTGACGGCGTTCGATGTCGGGAGAGGTCGAGCCGTGGACGGCCGAGACGCCGCGGCTCTACGACGCCACCGTGAGCAGCCCGGGCGAGACCGTGTCACTGCGCCTGGGGTTCCGCACGGTGGCGGTCGACGGCGAGCGATTCCTCGTCAACGGCCGCCCGGTGACCTTCCGCGGCATGAACCGCCACGAGACCCACCCCGAGCGCGGGCGGGTGTTCGACGAGGCCCACGCCCGCGCGGACCTGCTGGCGATGAAGCGGTCAGGAGTCAACGCGATCCGCACCAGCCACTACCCGCCGCACCACCGGGTGCTCGAGCTGGCCGACGAGCTGGGGTTCTGGGTCGTGCTGGAGAACGACCTGGAGACCCACGGCTTCGAGGCCGTCGGCTGGCGGGACAACCCGAGCGACGACCCGGCGTGGGAGGCGGTGTACCTCGACCGCATCGCGCGGACGGTCGAGCGCGACAAGAACCACGCGTGCGTGGTGATGTGGTCACTCGGCAACGAGGCCGGGACGGGCCGCAACCTCGCCGCCACCGCGCACTGGGTGCATCGCCGCGACCCCGGGCGGCCGGTGCACTACGAGGGCGACCACACCGCCGCGTACACCGACGTCTACTCGCGCATGTACCCCTCGCCCGCCGAGGTCGCGGCGATCTGCGCCGACTCCGGGGTCGTCCCGGGACTCTCCCCCGTAGAAACGGCGCGCGTCCGCACCCGGCCGTTCGTGATGTGCGAGTACGCGCACGCGATGGGCAACGGTCCCGGGGCGCTCGACACCTACGACGCCCAGGTCGATGCGAGCCCGCGCCACCACGGCGGGTTCGTCTGGGAGTGGCGCGACCACGGGATCCTTGCGCAACCGCCGACGGCACCCCGTTCTTCGCCTACGGCGGCGACTTCGGCGAGGTCGTGCACGACGGCAACTTCGTCATGGACGGCATGGTGCTGCCCGACGACACCCCCACGCCGGGCCTCGCGGAGTTCGCCGCGGTGAACGCGCCGGTCACCCTCGCCGTGACCCCGACGCGCCTGACGGTCGTGAACCGGTACCACACGATCGACACCGCCCACCTGCGGTTCGTCGCGGTGGTCGAGGACGACGGTGCGTCCCGTTCCGAGGCGGAGCTGGCCGTCCCCGCCGTGCCCGCGGGCGGGACGGCGACCGTCGACCTTCCTGCGTGGGACGCCGCGGACGGCGCCGAGACCTGGGTGACGGTCCGTGCAGAGCTGGCCGCCGACGCGCCGTGGGCGGCGCGCGGGCACGTCGTGTCGCACACCCAGTTCGCCGTCGCACGCCCCGCGCGACCGTCGCACGCGCCACGACAGGTGCGCCGGTCGGACCAGGTGTGTGACGCCGGGTTCGACGAGCGCACCGGAGCGCTCCGCCGGCTGTTCGGCCTCGACGTCGACGGCCCGCGGCTGGAGCTGTGGCGCGCGCCCACCGACAACGACCGGGGGATCGCGAACGACAGCCCGGACGGTCGGTCGTCGGAGAGCCGCTGGCGCGAGCGCGGTCTGGACCGGCTGGTGCACCGCGTGGTGGCGGTCGACCCGGACGGGCCCGTGGTGCGCGTCCGGGTCGGCGCCGCCGGCAGCGCCCGGACCGTCGACGTCACCTACCGCTGGACCGTCACCGACGAGGTCGCCCTGCGCGTGGAGGTCGTGCCCTCGCCGGACTGGGACTGCACGTGGCCGCGGGTGGGCGTCCGCTTCGGCCTGCCGCCCACGCTGCGGTGGGCGCGCTGGTTCGGCACGGGACCTCACGAGTCTACCCGGACTCGCGCCGGGCGGCGCGGGTCGGCGAGTTCGCCGCGAGCCTGGACGAGCTGAACGTCCGCTACTCCCGCCCGCAGGAGACCGGGCACCGGGCCGAACTGCGGACGCTGGAGGTCCGCGACGACGCGGGCGTCCGGCTCTGGCTGCGGACGATTCCCGACCCGGCCGGCCACCGCCCCGGGTTCACGCTCACCGCGCACACCCCGCAGGAGCTGGACCGGGCCCGGCACCCGCACGAGCTGGCCCCGCCGACCCGCACGTACCTGTTCCTCGACGACGCCGTGCACGGGCTGGGGTCGGCGGCCTGCGGGGTGGACGTCGCCCCGCAGCACAGCCTGTGGCCGGGGGCGCGGGCGTTCGGGGTCGTGTTCGCGGCGCCGT
>CAWADQ010000057.1:0-66277 GCA_963780835.1 uncultured Actinomycetota bacterium
GGTCGTTGCAGCAGTACCGCGCGGAGCTCAGCCACGTCCACGACACTCTCCAGCGCATGGAGGAGCAGTACCGCGGCACCGACCAGGGCGCCGCCGATCGGTACCGCCGCACCTGAGAACCGTCCCCTCGCCCGGCGAGCATGATCGAATCGCCATCTGCGCGTCGCGAGTGTTGGTCGATCAGCAGCGGACGCGCCGACTCGGCGATCGACCGCAGGGAGTGACGCGAGAAGCAACGCCACCTGCCCGTGGCGGGGTGGCCCCCCCGGGGCCGGTGGGGCTCCAGACGATCAGCTCGGACGTGGGCGTCGCCGGTGGCGGTGCACAGCCCTGTTTCCGTGCTCGGTTCCGAGCGCCCCGAACAATCAGCTCGCCGTCGGAGGGCGCCGCTCAGCCCGGCCAACCGCCCTGCAACAGGCGCGGCGGGCCAGGCGTTCGACGAGCTCCGGGAGCGCGGCCGGATGGGGGCCGTCGAGCCTGGCGGGACCAGCGCACCACCTCGGTGATGAGGCCGAGGACCGCGCCCGGAACTCGCGCTCGAGGCGACGACGCCCTCGGCGAGGCAACGGTCGTCATCCAAGGGCAGGGGAGTGAACGTGTCAGTGCGGGACATGGACCGCCGCTGCCTCCACGTCGGATACATCGGTAACAGGTTTTAAAAAAAAAAAAAAAAAAAAAAAAAAAAAAAAAAAAAAAAAAAAAAAAAAAAAAAAAAAAAAAAAAAAAAAAAAAAAAAAAAAAAAAAAAAAAAAAAAAAACTCAGCCCGGCGAACCGCCCTGCAACAGGCGCTGGCGGGCCAGGCGCTCGACGAGCTCCGGCAGCGCGGCCGGATGGGGGCCGTCGAGGTCCTGGTGGGACCGGCGTACGACCTCCGCGATGGCGGGCCGCAGGACCGCGCCCGCGAACTCGCGCTCGAGGCGCACGACGGCCTCGGTGATGCAACGGTCGTCATCCAGGGGCAGGAGAGTGAACGCGTCAGTGCGGGACATGGATCGCCGTTGCCTCCACGTCGGATACATCGGTTACAGGAACGTAACCATCGTCGCTCGGCACGGGGGCGTTCGGGAAGGGGCCGATGGTCCCGCCGTCACTCCAGGCCGGCGCGCGCGGTCCCCAGCCGGGTGCGGATCAGGTCCAGCATCGCGGCCGGGTCCGCGACCGGCGTGCCGTTCGTGCCCAGCATGTCCAGCACGTCGTCCACGGCGGTCCCCAGCGCGTCGTTCTCGGCCGCGCGCGCCGCGAGCTGGGACTGGATCGCCCAGAGGTCGACGAACACCGACACCTTCGACCGCAGCACCCACGGGTCGAACGGCTTGCTGATGTAGTCCACCGCCCCCGCCTGGTAGCCGCGGAAGGCCAGGTGCGGGTCGTAGTCGATCGCGGTGAGGAACAGGATCGGCACGTGCCGGGTGCGCTCCCGGCGCTTGATGTGCTCGGCGGTCTCGAAGCCGTCCATGCCGGGCATGTGGGCGTCGAGGAGGATCACCGCGAAGTCGTCGACCAGCAGCTTCTTGAGGGCGTCCTCGCCACCGCCGACGGTGACGACCTCGACGGCCAGCCCCTCCAGGATCGCCTGGAGCGCCACGAGGTTCTCCCGGCGGTCGTCCACGGCCAGCACCTTGGGCCGGACGCCCGGTCACGACGCCCCCTCGCTGCCGCTCGGTGGCGCCGCGCCCGCCGGTGCTGCGTTGAACGGTGATCTCGCAAGCTCGATCACGACGCACCCGCGTCCGGTGCAGCGGCGGGATCATCCGGCACGATCCACGACGCGATGGTGACCAGCAGCTCGTCGAGGTCCACCGGCTTGGTGACGTAGTCGCTCGCCCCGGCCGCGAGGCTGCTCTCCCGGTCGCCGGGCATCGCCTTCGCCGTCAGGAACACGACGGGCAGGTTCGCCCCCTCCGGCAGCGCGCGGATCCGCTGCGTGGTCTCGTTGCCGTCGAGGTCGGGCATCATCGCGTCCATCAGCACGATGTCGATCTCGGGGTGGTGGCGCAGCGTCGCGATGCCGTCGGCGCCGTTGTCGGAGTAGAGCACGCGCAGCCCGTGCAGCTCCAGGGCGCTGGTCAGCGCGAACACGTTGCGCACGTCGTCGTCGACGATCAGCACGGTACGGCCGCGCAGTGCCGGCACCGGGCGGGTCCCGTGCCGGGGCTCGGGCACGGCGACGATCATCGGCGTCGGGCGCTCGGCCGGCCCGAGCTCGCCCGCGCGGCGCGTGGCGGGGCGCGCCGTGCCGGCAGGCGGGATGTCGGGCAGGTACAGGGTGAACTCCGAGCCCGCGCCGAGCCGCGACGACACGGTGATGGCCCCGCCGAGCAGCCGGGCCAGCTCGCGGCTGATCGACAGGCCCAGGCCCGTGCCGCCGTACTTGCGGCTGGTGGTGCCGTCGGCCTGCTGGAACGCCTCGAAGATCATCGCCAGCTTGTCCGGGGCGATGCCGATACCCGTGTCGCGCACGGTGAAGGCGACCATGGGCCGACCGTCGGCCGGCCGCCCGTGCGCTCCGCGCGGGGCGGGTCCCATGACGAGCGCGACGCTGCCGTGCGCGGTGAACTTCATGGCGTTCGACAGCAGGTTGCGCAGGATCTGCTGCAGCCGCCGCCCGTCGGTGACGATCTCGGCGGGCAGCTCCGAGCCGGCCTCGATCCGCAGCTCGAGGCCCTTGTGCTCGGCCTGCGGCCCGAACGCGCGCTCGACGAAACCGCGCAGCTCCGCGAGGTCGACCGACGCGAGCTCGACGTCCACGCGCCCCGCCTCGATCTTGGACAGGTCGAGGATGTCGTCGATGAGCCGCAGCAGGTCCGAGCCCGCGTTGTGGATCGTGCTCGCGAACTCGATCTGGCGGGGGCTCAGGTTCTCGTCCGGGTTGTCGGCCAGCAGCCGCGACAGCAGCAGCAGCGAGTTGAGCGGCGTGCGCAGCTCGTGGCTCATGTTGGCCAGGAACTCCGACTTGTACTGGCTGGCGGCGGCGAGCTGCTGGGCCTTCTCCTCGACGCCGCGCCGGGCCGCGTCGATCTCCATGTTCTTGATCTCGATGTTGCGGTTCTGCTCCGAGAGCTGCGCGGCCTTCTCCTCCAGCTCGGCGTTGGTGCGCTGCAGCTGCGCGGAGCGGGTCTGCAGCTCCCCCGCCAGGTCCTGCGACTGCGCGAGCAGCTCCTCGGTGCGCCGGTTGGCCTGGATCGTGCGGATCGCGACGCCGATGGTGACGACGAGGCGCTCGAGGAAGGTCAGGTGCAGCTCGCTGAACCGGGTCACCGCCCCGAACTCGATGACGCCGAGCGTGCGGCCCTCGAACGGGACCGGGAGCACGACCACCGCCCGCGGCGGGGTCGCGCCGACCCCCGAGCGGATCGGCAGGTAGCCGGGCGGGACGTCGTCCACCAGCACCCGGCGCCCGTCCGCGGCGACCTGCCCGACGAGGCCCTCGCCGAGCCGGAACGCCGGCGGCTCGCCGTCCGCGGACGCCGGGACGACGGCGTAGCCCGCGCACATCACCAGCCGCTGCGCCTGCCCGCGGCCCGGTGCCGTCGGGTCGGCCTCCGGCGCGTCGGCCAGGAAGAAGGCGCCGACCTGGGCGTCCACCAGCGGCGCGACCTCGTCCATGATCATCGAGCAGACCTCGCCGAGGTCGCGCTGGCCCTGCAGCAGACCGCCGATGCGGGCCAGGTTCGAGTCCAGCCAGCCCTGCTGCGCGTTGGCCTCGGTCGTGGTCCGCAGGGCCGCGATCATCTGGTTGATCGTGTCCTTGAGGTCCGCGATCTCCCCGCGGGCCGCCACCGTGATCTGCGGGGACAGGTCGCCG
Organism: uncultured Actinomycetota bacterium; assembly: GCA_963780835.1. Lineage (GTDB taxonomy): Bacteria > Actinomycetota > Actinomycetes > Mycobacteriales > Pseudonocardiaceae > Pseudonocardia. The sequence continues at coordinate 3,807 of CAWADQ010000057.1, forward strand.
CTCGCCACCGCCGTGGACACCGCCGAGATCGCGCGCAGCTGCGTGGTCAGCGTCGAGGCGAGCTGGTTGACGTTCTCGGTCAGGTCCCGCCACGTGCCGGCGACGCCGCGCACCTCCGCCTGCCCGCCGAGCGTCCCCTCGGTGCCCACCTCGCGGGCCACGCGGGTGACCTCGTCGGCGAACGACCGCAGCTGGTCCACCATCGTGTTGACGGTGTTCTTCAGCTCCAGGATCTCCCCGCGCGCATCCACGGTGATCTTCTGCGAGAGGTCGCCCCGCGCCACCGCCGTCGTCACCTGCGCGATGTTGCGCACCTGGTCCGTCAGGTTCCCCGCGAGCTGGTTCACGTTCTCGGTCAGGTCCCGCCACGTCCCCGCGACGCCCTGCACCTCCGCCTGACCCCCGAGGTTGCCCTCGGTGCCCACCTCGCGCGCCACCCGGGTGACCTCGTCGGCGAACGACCGCAGCTGGTCCACCATCGTGTTGACGGTGTTCTTCAGCTCCAGGATCTCCCCGCGCGCATCCACGGTGATCTTCTGCGACAGGTCGCCCCGCGCCACCGCCGTCGTCACCTGCGCGATGTTGCGCACCTGGTCCGTCAGGTTCCCCGCGAGCTGGTTCACGTTCTCGGTCAGGTCCCGCCACGTCCCCGCGACGCCCTGCACCTCCGCCTGACCGCCCGAGGTTGCCCTCGGTGCCCACCTCGCGGGCCACGCGGGTCACCTCGTCGGCGAAGCTGGAGAGCTGGTCCACCATCGTGTTGACGGTGTTCTTGAGCTCCAGGATCTCCCCGCGCGCATCCACGGTGATCTTCTGCGACAGGTCGCCCCGCGCCACCGCCGTCGTCACCTGCGCGATGTTGCGCACCTGACCGGTCAGGTTGCTGGCCATCGAGTTGACGTTGTCGGTGAGGTCGCGCCAGGTGCCGGCGACGCCGCGGACCTGGGCCTGGCCGCCGAGGTTGCCCTCGGTGCCGACCTCGCGCGCCACGCGCGTCACCTCGTCGGCGAACGACTGACAGCTGGTCCACCATCGTGTTGACGGTGTCCTTGAGCTCCAGGATCTCCCCGCGCGCGTCCACGGTGATCTTCTGCGACAGGTCGCCGGTGGCGACGGCCGTCGCGACCTGGGCGATGCCGCGGACCTGCGCGGTGAGGTTCGCGGCCATCAGGTTGACCGCGTCCGTGAGGTCCTTCCACGTCCCGGCGACGTTCGGCACGGCGGCCTGCCCACCCAGGCGCCCGTCCGTGCCCACCTCGCGGGCGACGCGGGTGACCTCGTCGGCGAAGCGGCGCAGCGTGTCGGTCAGCGCGTTGATCGTCTCCGCCAGCTCGGCGACCTCGCCGCGCGCGCTGACGGTGATCTTGCGGGACAGGTCGCCCTGGGCGATCGCGGTCGCCGCCGACGAGATCGAGCGCACCTGGTCCGTCAGGTTGCTGGCCATCGTGTTCACCGAGTCGGTGAGGTCGCGCCACGTGCCCGAGACGCCGCGCACCGCGGCCTGCCCGCCGAGGCGCCCGTCGATGCCGACCTCGCGGGCGACCCGGGTGACCTCGTCGGCGAACGACGACAGCTGGTCCACCATCGTGTTGACCGTGCGGCCGATCCGCAGGAACTCCCCGCGCAGCGGGCGCCCGGCGATCTCGAGCGCCATGTGCTGGGACAGGTCGCCCTGGGCGACGGCCTCGATCACCCGGGCCGTCTCGGCGGCCGACTGCCCGAGGTCGTCGATCAGGGCGTTGACCGCGTGCACGCCCTCGGCCCACGCGCCGTCGTAGGCCTCCTCGTTGAGCCGCTCCAGCATCCGGCCCTCGCGGCCGACGACCCGGCCGATCCGCAGCAGGTCGCGGTTGCGCCGCTCCAGCAGCCCGACCAGCGCGTCGAACTCCTCGACGACCTCCCGGCTGAGCCCGCGCGGCAGGCGCGTGTCGAAGCGGCCGAGGCGCACGGCGCGCAGGGCCTGGGCGAGCCCGGCTGCCACGGCGTCGTCGGTCGGCTCGTCGACGGCCGGTACCGGCGGGACGCCGTTGTGGGTCGTCGTCATGCCTTGCACCTCCGGAAGACGCCACACCGAAATCGCAGAGTAGGCCATGCGCGGAGGCCCCCGTGCCGCCGCGTGGCGACTGCGCCGGCCACCACCGGGTGCGCGCCGCGCGCGACCGTGCAGACTGGCGGGGTGCCCGTGCCCGAGGAGCGCCGAATCCGGCTGGCGCCCGACGCGCGGTCCCCCGGGCTCGCACGGCGCATGCTGGTGGCGGCGCTGACCGAGGCCGGACGGGACGACGTCGCGGACACCGTCGTGCTGCTGGCGAGCGAGCTCTGCGAGAACTCCGTGCTGCACGCCGGCACCGAGTACGAGGTCGCGCTGCGCATCGACGCGGCCGAGGTCGCTCGTCACGGTGAGCGACCGCGGAGCCGGGCCGCTGGAGCAGCACCTGGCCCAGCCGCGCCGCCGCTACGGCCGGGCCGCCGCGCACGGGCGGGGGCTGCAGCTGCTGGCGAAGCTCGCGACGGCGTGGGGCACCCGGCACGAGCAGGACGGCACCCACCGCACGTGGTTCTCGGTGGCGACCACGGACGTCGCCCCCGCCGCACCGCCTGCCGCGCTCGCCGTGGAGCAGGCCGCGGTGGCGGGGGTCCCCTCGGCGCGGGTGCGCCGGCTGCTGCACCTGCCGGCCGAGCTCGCCGGCCGGCTCGACGCCACGGAGCTGGTCGCCGAGCTCGTCCGCAGGCTGCGGGAGGTGCTCGACGCCGAGGCCGTGGTCGTCGAGGTCGACGAGGGCGCGGGCGCCGGGCCGCGCATCGTCGCCCGGTCGGGTCCGCTGCCCGAGGTGGGGCCGTCCACGAACGCCGCCACGGTCGTCGCGCTGCCCACCACCGCGCCGCTGCGCGGGAGCCTCGTCGTCCGTCCCCACGCCGGCGCCCCGGCCGCGCCGGACGCCGCGGACCTGGCCGAGCTGGTCGCCCACCGCGTCGCGATGGCCGTCGAGTCCGCCTGGCTGCGCGAGGTGGACCAGCGCCGCCGCGCCTGGCTGGCCTACCTCGCCGACACCAGCGAGCTGCTGGGGCAGTCACTCGACGTCGAGCTGACCGTCGCGGTCGTGCCGCAGGTCGTCGTCCCCCGGCTCGGGGCCTGGTGCGCGGTGCACCTGGTCGACGAGGCGGGCCGGCTCCGGCTGGCCGCCCTCACGCACGCCGACGAGGATCGGCTCCCCGAGCTGCGCGCGGCGCTCGAGGGCCTGACCCGGTCACCCGAGCTGCGCGCCGGGCTGGCCGGGCTGCTCGCCGGGATGTCCGGACCGGTCCGGTTCGGGCTGCCGACCGACGGCGTCGCCGTGCCGCTCACCTCGCACGCCAGCACGCGGGGGACGCTGACGGTCGGGCGCCCGATGGACCGCCCGCACGGCCCCGAGGACGTGGCGCTCATCGCCGACGTCGCCCGCCGCGCCGCGCTCGCCGTGCACAACGCCCAGGTCACCGCCGCGCACGTGCGGGTGTCGCAGGCGCTGCAGCAGGCGCTGCTGCCGCGCGCCCTCCCGGTGGTCCCGGGCCTGGACCTGGCCGCGCAGTACCTCCCGGCGAGCACGGGCAGCGACGTGGGGGGCGACTTCTACGACGTCTACCCGGTCGGCCCCGCCCAGTGGCTGGTCGCGATCGGCGACGTGTGCGGCACCGGCGCCGGCGCCGCGGCGCGGACGGGTCTGATGCGCGACGTGCTGCGCGTGCTGGTCCGCGAGGGCCGCTCGCTGGTGCGGGCGATCGAGCTGCTCAACGACGTGATGCTCGAGTCGGGCGACCCGCTGCAGTTCGCCACCCTGGCCGCGGCGCTGGTGACGCTGCGCGAAACCAGCGAAGCCGGCGAGACCGGCGAGACCGGGACCCGCGAGCTCGAGGTGCAGCTCGTGCTGGCCGGGCACCTGCAGCCGCTGCTGGTGCGCCCCGACGGCCGGGTCGACCTGCTCGGCGTGCACGGCACCGCCGTCGGGCTGGTCGAGCGGCTCGACCTGACGTGCACCTCCCACGTCCTGCGCCCGGGCGAGACCCTGCTGCTCTACACCGACGGGGTCACCGAGCGGCGCCGCGGCGACGAGCAGTTCGGCGTCGAGCGGCTCCGGCGGGCCGGGGGCGCGGCCGCGGGGCGGCAGGCGGCGCGGCTGCTCACGGTGGTGCTCGCCGCGCTCGACCGGTTCACCGCCGAGGCGCACGACGACGACATCGCCCTGCTGGCCCTGCGCGCCGAGCCGCCGGCGTGACGGAGGCGCCGCCGCCGGACGAGCCCGGGCGACGGCGGCTCGTCGCGCGGTGGGCGCTGCTGCTCGCGCTCACCGCCGCGGGCACCGCCGCCCTCGACGCGCTCGCGGTGCCCTCGCCCGCCCTGTTCGCCGGGCTCGTCGGCGCCGCCGCGCTGGCGCTGCTCGGCCTCGCCCCGGGGCGGGTGGCGCGGCCGCTGAGCATCTCCGCGCAGGCCGTCGTCGGGGTGGTGATCGGCGTGCTGGCCCGGGCGGAGACCCTCGTCGCCGTCGCCCGTGACTGGCTGCCGGTCCTGCTCGTCGGCTCCGGGACCCTGGCGCTGAGCATGGCCGCGGGGCTCCTGCTCGGCCGCCGGCCGGGGCGTCTCGGCGCTCACCGGGATGCTCGCGCTCACCGCGGGCGGCGCGTCGGGACTGGTCGCGGTCACCCGCGAGCTGGGCGGCGACGAGCGGGTGGTCGCCGTCGTGCAGTACCTGCGCGTCGTGCTGGTCACGGTGTCGATGCCGGTGGTGGCCGGCGCCGTCTACGGGGCGTCCGCCGACGCCGTCTCCGGTCCGGAGGCCGCCGGGGCGCCGTGGTACCTCGGGCTGCTGCTCACGGTGGTGTGCGGGGCCGTCGGCGTCCCGCTGGCCCGGCTGCTGCGGATCCCGGCAGGCGGGCTGCTCGGGCCGATGACCGTGGCGCTGGTGCTCACGCTCACCGGGGTCGCCGGCGGCGCCGTCCCGCCGTCGGCGCTCGTCGAGCTCGCCTACGCGGTGATCGGGTGGCAGGCCGGCGTGCGGTTCACCCGGGAGAGCCTGCGGGTGGTGGCGGGGCTGCTCCCCGCGGCCGTCGCGCTGATCGCGGCGGTCGTGGCGGCGTGCGCGGCGCTGGGCGCGCTGCTGGCGCGGCTCACCGGGGCCACCCCGCTCGAGGGCTATCTCGCCACCACCCCCGGCGGGATCTACGCGGTGCTGGCGACGGCGATCTCCTCCGGTGTCGACGTGGCGTTCGTCGTCGCGGTGCAGGTGCTCCGGGTCGTCGTGATGCTGCTCGTGGCGCCGGCGATCGCCCGGTTGGTGGCGGGACGGGCGCGCTGATACCTGCGGCGATCGCGTGTTTCTGCGATATTGCGTGCCGTGGAGCTGACGGGGACGACCAGCGGCCCGCCGGCGCACCTCGTCCTCGAGGCCACGGACGCCGCGGCGTTCGCCTCGCTGCGCCACCCCGCCACGCCGCGCGCCGAGCGGTACGCGCTGGGGCGACGGCTGCGGCAGCGCGCGCCGCGCTCGGCCCTGGGCCGCTGGAAGCCACCCTCCGACCGGCTCGACCCCGTCGACCTCGTGAAGGTCACCAACCAGGGCCGCGTCACGCGGCTCGTGCCGGTGCGGATCGGCCGGATGTCGGCCTCGCCGTTCGCCTTCCTCCGCGGTGCGGCGGCGATCATGGCCGAGGACTTCGCGAGCCTGCCTGCGACCGGCATCCTGCCCGTCATCTGCGGTGACGCCCACCTGAGCAACTTCGGCTTCTACGCCTCCCCCGAGCGGGACCTGGTCTTCGACCTCAACGACTTCGACGAGGCGCACCCCGGGGCGTGGGAGTGGGACGTGCGCCGGCTGGTCGCGAGCGTCTGGATGGCGGGGCGGCAGAACGGCTCGACGGAGGCGCAGTGCGGCGACGCGGTGGCCCGCTGCGTGTGCGCCTACCGCGACCACCTCGCGCACCTGGCCGAGCAGCCCCTGCTGGAACGCGCCTACGAGCGGGTCGACCTCGACCGGCTGCGCGGCGCCGCGACCGATCCGGCGACCCTGCACGAGATCGAGCGGGCCGTGCGCCGCGCCCGCCGCAAGACCAGCGACCGCGCGCTGCCCCGGTTCACCGAGGGCGGCGGCGGGGACGGCGACCGGCGGATCGTCGCGGACCCGCCGCTGATCACCCGGCCCGACGACGCCCAGTACGAGCGGCTCGTCGAGTCCCTCGACGGCTACCTGCGCACGGTGTCCACCCAGTGGGCGCGGGTGCTCGGCGGCTACCGGGTGGTCGACATCGCGCACAAGGTCGTCGGCGTCGGGTCGGTCGGGCTGCGCGCCTACCTCGCGCTCTGCGTGGGCAGCAGCTCGGACGACGTGCTGTTCCTGCAGCTCAAGCAGGCCCGCCGATCGGTGGTCGCCCGCTTCGTGCACGGCGACCAGGCCTGGCACGCCCACCAGGGCCAGCGCGTGGTGGAGTACCAGAAGGCGCTGCAGACCGTCTCCGACCCGCTGCTCGGCTGGACCTCCGTCGGCGACCGGCAGTACTACGTCCGCCAGTTCCGCGACATGAAGGGCGCGGTGGTCGTCGACGGCCTCGACGCGGCCGCGCTGGCCGACTACGCCGGGGTGTGCGGGCTGCTGCTGGCCAAGGGCCACGCCCGCACCAGCGGCGCGTCGATGATCGCGGGCTACCTGGGACGTTCGGACAAGGCGGTCACCGCGCTGTGCCGGTTCGCGCGCCGCTACGCCGACCAGACCGAGCGCGACCACGCCGCGCTGATCGACGCGATCCGCCGCGGCGTCCTTCCGGCCGAGCCCGGGGTCTGAGCGCGAACGGGTGATCCCATGATCCATGCCGCGCGCGGGGTGTCCCGGCACGCGGCAGGCGGAGCACACTGGGAACCGGCACGCAGAGCCACAACGCGCTCACTTGACGTCGCAATAGAATGGATCCGCGCACCACTCCTCGGAGCACCGACGTCTCGAGGCCGGGAGGGCCGATGTCCACGAGCACCCTGTCCCGCCCGCGTACGCGCCACGACGGCGCCCTGGTCGTGGTCGGGCCCGGGGAAGCCGGCCGGACGCAGACGGAACCGAAGATGCCGGACTGGGCGGAGAGCCTGGGCCCGCCTGTGGGGCTGGCAGCTGCGCTGGTACACCGGGATGGGTCCGGCGGCCGCGGCCGCCGCTGCGGCGCCGGGGCTCCGCGCGCTGCTGCTGCGCCCCGACACGCCCACCTCCGCCCCGCAAGCGGGGGAGCGGCGGCCGCACATCGTCGCCGCGCTGCAGGATCTGCCGGACGACGCGGCGGTGGTCAAGGACGCCGTGCGCTGCGCGGCCGGCTGTGGGGCGGCGCTGACCTTCGTGCACGCCGTGCCCCGCTCGTTCGGCCAGCGCAGCGTGGACCTCGACAAGGCACTCGCGCACGGTGCGCGCCTGCTCGACGCCGCCGTCCGGCAGGCCGCCGCCCAGGCCGTGCGGCTGCATGCCGAGCTCATCCCGAGCACGCAGCTCCTGCGGGTGCGGCCGCACGAGCTCGTCGGGGAGGAGCTCGACGCGGACCTGCTGGTGGTCGGCGGCCCGCGGACCGAGCACGGGGCGACCGAGCGCCGGGGGTCGGTCCAGCCCGGCGGGATGGGGTTGGTGGCACACAGCGCGCTGCACCACGCCCCCTGCCCGGTGCTGCTGGCGCCGCGCTAGACCGTCAGAGCGCAATGAGCCGGCCGGCATGATTCTCCGGTGCGGAGTGAGGCAGAAGACCCGCTACGGCCGCCGCAACGTCGTCGAACGCGACTTCTGCCAGATCAAGCACCGGCGCGGGTCGGCCACCCGCTACGGCCGCCACGCCCGCAACTACCTCGGCGGACTCACCCTCGCCGCACTCCTGACATGACTTCCATGATCCAGCAGGCACTCCCTGGGGCGGTGATCCCCCGCTACGGGTGCCTATGGCAGCAGTACCAGGTCATGATCGCCAGCTCGGGGTGTACCTGGTCGTCGCGACGACCATGTACACCCGCTACACGCGATCACTGCCCTGGACACCCGTAGCGGGGGATCATGGCCGCCCGACCCGCCAGCCAAGATCCAGCAGACGCTCCCAGCCCGTGAGGGCCCGCGCGCGCTTCCGAACCTCAGTCCAGGCCACGTCGACGTCGGCCTCCACGCCCTCGGCGCGGGCCTGCTCGTCGCGCAGCAGCCAGCCGAACGCGAACCCGTTGCCCCCCTCGGTCGCCGCGGCGGCGCCCAGCTCGCGCAGCAGCCCGCGGGCGACGTACGAGTCCTGGTGCTCGCCCAGCAGCTCCTGGAGCTCCTTCACCGCGTCGACCAGCCGCTTCGCCTTCTTCCCGAGCGCGGGCGCACTGACCTCGGCGGCGTAGCGCAGCCGCTTGCCGGCCTTGCGCATCTCGTGCAGCTCCAGGTCGCGCTCGTGCCCCGGCGGGTGGGCGTGGGCAGCCCGCAGGTGCTTCCGCGCGCGCCGCACCGCCGTGCCGATCAGCTCCGGGAGGATCTCGACGGCCGGGCGGGCCGCGTCGTCGGTCAGCGGCGGGTCGGCCAGCAGCGCGTCCACGGCGTCGAGCAGCGCGAGGTAGCGGTCGCTGTCCAGGGCGGCGGTGGCGGTGGCGGCGGCCGAGGCCCGGCGCGTGGCGAAGAACCGCGTGGTCTGCGCGGCGACGGGGCCGAGCGCCAGCTCGGGCGGCAGCGCCGCGACGTCCGCGACGATCCGCGCCTCCTGGACCTCCAGGTCGCGGGCCCCGCCGAGCTCACCCGCGAGCCAGCGCAGCTCCACGACGAGGTCGTCGGTGCGGCTGCGGTCGAGCAGCGCGCGGAACGACTGGAAGGAGCTGCGCATCCGCCGGCAGGCCACCCGCATGTCGTGCACCGCCTCCGGGGCGTCGCGGCGGACCTGCGGATCCGTCGCGCGGATCGTCTCGGCCTGCTCGGCCACGTAGGCGAGCACGACCTGGCCCGCCGTCGCGTCCGGGCTCGCGACGGGTCGCGGCGGGGCGGGCGGGACCCGCTCGGCGAGCACCCGGCCCAGCTTCGAGGCCGACGCCGACCGGTGCACCCCGGCGCGCAGCAGCGCGTCCTCGATCCGGTCGAGCACCTCCGGGGTGCCCTGCCCGGCCAGCTCGACCTCGATCTCGGCCCACTCGAGGGGCTCGGTGTCCACGGTCGTGCCGCCGTCGGACCCCGCGCCGAGGGTGCGGGCGGTGACCCGGTCGTCGGTGACGGTCGCGACCGCCTCGCCCCGCGCGTCGGTCAGCGTCCACTCCTGGCGGACCGTGTCGAGCTCGACCACGGGCCGCAGCGGTGCATCCCGGTGGGCGGCGCGGCTCAGCGCGACCAGCGGGGCGGGCGGCTTGCGGTTGCGGCCCAGCGGACGGCGGACCTCGTCGCGGCTGTCGGCCCCGGCGGGCAGCTTGAGGTGCCACCCCGCGTCGGCGCCCCCGACGCGGCGGCGCAGCGTGAGCCGCGAGCGCAGCAGGCGCAGGTCCGCGGTGTCCCAGTAGGTGGCCGACAGATCGATCCGGGTGGGCGCGGCGGGCGCGGGGCCACCTGCCGCTGCGGCCAGCGCGGCGATCAGCTCGGCGCCGGGCGGCTCGGCGGACTCGTACTTGCGCTCGGTCTCGCGCACGGTCATCGATGCGTTCCCTGTGCCCACAGCAGTAGTCCTACCGGACGCGCCGCTCCGGATCACGCATCGGCGAGGAACTCGCCCAAGGCATCCAGCAGGCGGTCGACGTCGTCGTCGTCGGTGTAGGGGGCGAGGCCGACGCGCAGGGAGCCGCGGTCGCCGAACCCGAGCCGCCGGGAGGCCTCCAGCGCGTAGAAGGTGCCGGCGGGGGCGTTGACGCCGCGCTCCGCGAGGAACCGGTAGGCGTCCTGCGGGTCGCGCCCGGGGAACGAGAGCAGCAGTGTCGGCGTCCGGGACGCGGCGCGGGAGTGCACGACGACGCCGGGCAGCACCGCGAGCCCCTCCTCGATGCGGTGCCGCAGCCGGTCTTCGTGCTTCTCCACGGCCGTCAGGCTCGCCATGAGCCGTTCGCGGCGGGTGCCGGGCCCAGAGGCGGTCGGGTCGAGCCCGGCGAGGAAGTCGACGGCGGCGGTGGTGCCGGCGAGCAGCTCGTAGGGCAGCGTGCCCAGCTCGAAGCGCTCGGGCACGGAGTCGGGCGAGGGCGCGAGCTTCTCCGGCGAGAGCGAGTCCAGCAGATCCGGGGCGGCGGCGAGCACCCCGCAGTGCGGGCCGAGGAACTTGTACGGGGAGCAGGCGTAGAAGTCCGCACCCAGTGCGGCGACGTCGACGGGCGCGTGCGCGGTCAGGTGCACCCCGTCGACGACGACCAGCGCGCCCCGCTCGTGGGTCGCTGCGGCGATCAGCGGGACGGGTGGGCGGGTGCCGAGCAGGTTCGACGCGCCGGTGACCGCGACGACGCGGGTGCGCGACGACAGCTCGCGCGCCACGTCGGCCACGGTGAGCTCGGCCGTGCGCGGGTCGAAGTCGGCGAACCGCACCGCCGCACCGACCGCCTCGGCCGCCCGGATCCAGGGCCGGATGTTGGCGTCGTGGTCGAGCCGGGTGACGATCACCTCGTCGTCGGGCCCCCAGGTCGCAGCCAGGGTGCGGGCGAGGTCGAAGGTCAGCGCGGTCATGCTGCGGCCGAACACCACCCCGCGCGGGTCGACCCCGAGCAGGTCGCCCATGGCGGCGCGGGCCGCCAGCACGACCGCGTCCGCGGCCCGTTCGGCGGCGGTGACCGAGCCCCGGTTCGCCAGTGGCGACAGCAGGGTGTCGGCGACGGCGGCGGCCACGGTGTCGGGGACCTGCGACCCGCCCGGCCCGTCGAAGTGCGCCGCGCCCGCGGCCAAGGCCGGGAAGTGGGCGCGGATCGCCCGGACGTCGTAACCCATGCGCGCCAGCCTGTCAGACGGTGCGAGCGCGGTGTCCATGGACGTTGTCGGAGTGATCGCGGGATTCAGGTGGATGCATCGCAAGGCGGAGGAGCCGCCGATACCGGGGTTGTATCGGCGGCGACGACAACGCCGCGAGGCGCCGCCTGGGCCCGCGAGGACCCGGCGAACGTTCGTGGACACCGCGCTAAAGGGCCGAACGCCGCCACCGTGGCTCGACGCGGGCCCACTCCCGGGCCCACGCCGCAGCGTTGCGTGCCGCGGTCAGCCGGCACACCGTCGACCACAGCAGGCTCAGCACCGCCCACGACAGCGCGACGACCGCCAGTGCCGCGCTGACCCCGAAGGCCACCGCCTCGGCCGCCCGCTCCGCCGGGTCCGCGACGACGCGCCCGGTGCGGTCCAGCCACACGGTCACCACGGACCCCGCCCGCAGCGCGGGGGGCACCCGTACCTCGACGACGTGCACGACACCGTCGGCGGCCGTCCACGTCACCCGCGCGAGCTGCTGCAGCGTCGGGACGCGCTGGTCGGCCGCCGGCGCGTGCGGGGCGTCGGCGAGCAGCACCGCCCGCACCGGGCTCGGCGGTGCCCCGCGGCCGAGGGCGGCGTCGTACGCGGCGTGCCCGAGCAGCACGGACCCGAGGACCGCGAACAGGCCCAGCGACATCAGCGCCCACGCGACGAGATCCTCGAGGCGGTCCGTCCTGCGCCCGGGCAGCAGCGGCGCCGATCGGCGACATGTGCGGGTGCGGCGCATGCACCGGGGGTCGCCGAAGGAACGCGCTGCGTTACCTACCGGTCGGCCGCCGCGTGCGTCGTGCGCCCGGCGGTCAGCTGGCTCGTTCGGTGCCACCGGGCCGCCGGTCCCGCGCGGTCACGACGGCGAGGCAGGCAGCGGCGAGCGCGTGGGCGAAGGCGCCCGGTGCGGCGAGGAAGACGTCGTGGTCGCCGTCCACCTCGACGACCCGCGCCGCGGGAAGCGCGCGGGCCAGGCGCATCTGGCGGCTCGGCGGCACGACGGTGTCGTGCCGGGTGAGCAGCACTGCGCAAGGGACGTCGACGCCGCCGATCCACCGGTGCGAGCTGAACTCACACACCGCCTGCATGGCGGCGAGCGCGGTGACCAGCGGCATGCGCCGCATGCGGGCGAGCATGGTCCGGCGGATGCGGGGGTCGAGCCCGTCGCCGAGCAGGCGGCCGCCCACCAGGTCCGCGCGCAGCGGGAAGATCGAGGGGATCGCGCCGAGGGCGCCGACGAGGAACGGCATCGTCATCGCCGTCAGCTGCTCGAGGAAGGAGCCCGACACGTTGCGGGCCGTCGCGCAGAGCACGAGCCCCGCCGTCAGCTCCGGGTACTGGCGCCAGAACGTCTGCGCGATCATGCCGCCCATCGAGTAGCCGACGACGATCACGGGGCCCGTGCGCAGTGTCATCACCAGGGCGGCGACGTCGTCCGCACAGTCCTCCAGCCGGTACGGCGCCCGGGCCGGTGGGCCGGCTCCGTGCCCGCGCAGGTCCGGGGCCAGCACGCGGAAGTTCTTCGCCAGGGTCGGGACCGCGGCCCCCCAGTTGCTCTCGGCGTCCAGGGTGACGCCGTGCAGCAGGACGAGCGTCGGCGCGCCGATGGGGCCCGGCGTGTCCCAGACGACGAGACGGCCGCGAGCGGCCGTCTCCACGATTCGCGGCGCTGCCCCCGCCTCTGCATGAGGTACTCGCATGCTGACCCCCATTGGTCGCGACTACACCGCTCGGCACAGGCGGGACACCCGCGGACTCACGGTAACGCCCGGTACGGACGTCTGCGTATTCCTGATCGGTTCCGGCCTCCAGGGTCGTACCCGGGTGCCACAGGCACAATCTGCCCATCGACCCCCGGCACGCAGGTATCTCGGCCCGGTTCCGTGCCTCCTTATGCCGAGGCCCTTACCAGGGGCCTCGGGAGAGGGCCGTCCGCAGCGGGCGGCCCGGTCACGCGATCTGGGGGGACGCGATGATCGACGAGGGATACCGGCCGGGCCGCGGGCCGGCACGCGGAGGAGATCGGGCACGCGCGCGGTTGGCCGCCCGGCGCGCCGAGCACCTCTACCCGGGCCCGCTCGGCCGGCTCGTCGCACACGAGCTCACCGTCTGCGCCGAGCGGGATCACGGTCTTCAGGCGGGCGGGCTGGCGGAGTCGGTCGTCCGCGAGGTGCTCGACCACACCCCACCCCGGGGCCGACTGGTCCGGCCGGGTGAAATCCGGGGGCGCGCCAGCACGCGTCACTGAGAGTCCGGAACGCCCGTCGGCATGACGCCGCTCGGCCGGATGGGGCAGCCGGGCGCGTCGAGCGGTCGGTGACGCACGTCGGGTGCGCACAGTCACCCGGCGACGGCAAGGATCCGAATGGGCGTGTCGCGTGTGGTGATCGGCGGTGTTGTCGTATAGACAACAAGGCGACACCGCTCCCCCGCTCCCCGCGAAAGGGCGTCGAACGTGGCATCCGCCGCCGCTCCCCGGCACGGCCGCGCACCCGACCTTCCCAGCGTGCGGCCCGTCATCTCGTCCCCCGACCCCGAGCCGGACGGCCTCGTCTCCGTCGGCTCCCTGCTCCGCCGGGAGGGCCGCCGCGCCGCGCACGCCGTGGACCGGCCGCTCGTCCCCCGCGCGCGCGACCTCCTCGAGGCCGGCGCCCGGACGTCGCCCCACCGGGCCGCGGTCGCGGCGGGTGCGCTGCTCGCCGTCACCACGGTGCTCGGCAGCAACGCCCTCGGCGACGGCACGTTCACCTCCGGCGTCGGGGTGGACGAGGCGGCGGACGCCGGGCCGGCCGCGGTCCCACCGCCGGCCGAGCCCCTGCCCCTGGCCGCCGCCGACGCGCCGGTGAGGCAGGTGATGGCGGCGTTGCAGTCGGCCGGTACCCCGGTGCGGGCGGTCCTGATCGACGGCCCGATCGGCACCGGGCTTCCCGGGAGCGCCACGGTCTCCGGTGCGGGGATCGTCGCGGCCGCGCTCGGCGCGCCGGCCGTCGACCAGGGCGGCACCACGCGGTCCGGATCGTCGTCGAGCGCCGACGACAGCAGCGCCGACGACCGCTCGACGGCGAGCCGATCGGACGACACGCGCCGCGAGTCCAGCGGCGAGTCCGGCCGCCGGTCCGGCCGCGACTCCGACCGGGACGACCGCGGCTCCGGGTCGGACGACGGCGCGCCGTCACGGCCCGTCGTCCCCCTGCCGAGCGCGAATCCCGACCTGCCCCCGCCCGTCACCGGCTCGGACATCGTCGACGGATCGCTCGGCGGTTCGGGTTCGGCGCCGGACGGCAATACGGACGGTGGCGGCTCGATCGGCGAGTCCGACGGCGACACCGCGGGTGACTCCGACAGCCCTCCGTCCGCCGACGGCGAGGACACCGGCGGCACTGAGACCCCGGCCGATGGCGAGGAGCAGGACGCCGGCGGGGACGACTCGTCCGACAGCTCCTCGAACGACACCGCGTCGGACGCCGACTCGTCCTCGGACGACAGCTCCTCCGACGGAAGCTCCTCCGACGACGGCTCGTCGAACGACAGCTCTTCGAACGCCACCACGTCGGACGCCACCGGCACCTGACCGGCGACCGGCAGCCGACTCTGTCGTCCAGGTCACTCGAACGGCGTGGAACGCCCGGAAGATCCACACCGAGGAACGAGTGCCCGGTCTGCTCGGCCGGATGACGCGGGGCGGCCCGCAGGAGATGGAGTGTCCGTGTTCCTCCCCCTCGACGGCCTGTCACTGCGCGCGCGGCTGCTGATTCTTCTGCTCGCGCGTGAGGCGGAGCTCAGCGTGGATCAGGTCGACAGCCCCCACGCCCACGCCCTGGCGCGGCGCGGGCTCGCCGGCGGCGCACGGGTCGCCGCACCCTGCTATCCGGCCCGGCGCCGGACGGGTGCGTACCGGCCCTGGATGTGCCAGAGCCGGGCGGCCGCCTGACGGGTCCGGTCGAGCCGGGTCCGGGTCAGCCGGGACCGGCTACCAGCCGTCGGCGCTCCACGCCTCCGACGCGTCGGAGTCGGGTGCCGCGTCGGCGGCGCGGTGGCGGCCCTGCTGCAGGCCGCGTTGGTAGGTCGACAGCCGGTCGCGGACCCGCTCGGGCACCCGCTCGTCGGGCGGAGCGGACGGGCGGGAGGCGCGGGGCGGCGGGACCAGGCGGTCGCCCGGGCTGCGCCGCGGCAGTCCGCTGGCGGTGGTCTGCGGGACCTCCGTACGCGTGGCGCGCGCGGACGCCTCCCGCCACTCGCGGTCGCGCGCGGTGTCCCAGTCGTCCCTCGCCGGCCCGCGCTCGTCGTCACGGAACCACGCCGACGCGACGGCTTCGAAGATCGGCGTCGCGACGACACCCACCGACGTGGGCAGCGGACCGAACAGCTCGTCGCCCCCGTTGCGTGGCCCGTCGTGGCCGTAGCGCGCCGAACCGGGCAGGGCCGAGGTCATGAGGTGGGTGGAGTCGCCCGCCAGGTACCAGGGGTCGTTGCCGGCGGGCCGGGTGATCAGCGCGGCCGGGCAGAACAGGGTGGCGACCACCCCCTCGCGCTGATCGATCAGCGGGCGTTCCAGCCTGATCCCGCCGGTCGAGCGCCGGGCGAGCCGCTCCGCGACCGCCGACCCCCCGCCGTTGCCGCGGGAGGCACCCAGCGCGTCGGTCCAGCCGCGACCGGTCACCACCACGTCGACGGCCAGCCCGCCGTCGGGCTCCAGCCGGGCGTCGACCTCGACCCGCGCTCCCGGCGACGCCGCGGCGGCCTCGTCGACCAGCTCGGCGACCAGGTGCCGCAGCTCCACGGCCGCACTGCCGGCCAGCGTCGCGGACGGTGCGCGCGCGACGGAGACCCGGGACGGCTCGTCCACGAGGGCCACGGCGTCGCCGAGCACGGTGGGCACCGTGTGCGGGGCACCGCGGTGCACACCCGGGTCGGCCCCGCACAGCAGCAGCAGCGCCTCGCTGTCACGGCGCAGGCGCCGGGTGATGTCGCGCAGCTCGGCGATCCGCGCGCGGTCGTCGGCGAGCTGTGCGAGGACGGCGACGCGGTCGAGCAGCGCCTCCTGGCCGTCGACCCGGTCCTGCAGACGGCGAGCCAGGTCGGCCACGGGCCGGTCGTCGCCGCGTGCCTCCGAGCCGTTGCCGAGCGTCGGGTAGGAGCCCGACGAGGGCCCGGCGGCGAAACCGGCCCACGGGTCTCGTCCGCCCATCGCGCTCCCGCCCACCGAGCTGGGCTCGGAGACGGACCTCATGTCAGCCACGGTCGGTCCTCCCGAACGGGTCGATGTGCTCGCGCCGCTCCTGCTCCGGACCTACTCACCCGTACGGGACGGTCCTCCTGCGGCAGGCACACTACCGGGCGTCTCGCACGGCGCAGCAGGGGTGCACGCCCACCGCCGGACGGGTCCCCCCGCAAGCGCCCGTCCGAGTGACGTATCCGCTGGTCGTGACGCTGAGTGCGAATTTCGATCATCCGAGCAGCCCGAGCGTCCGCGGATCGGGGTCCCCGCCGAAGTACCGATCGAGCACCGCGGTGAAGACGGGATCCTGCGGCGCGGCGCGGGCGAAGAGCGTCATGGACGACCGGAGCTTGAGGTCGTCGGGGTAGCCGAACACCTCCGACGCCGTGCGCATCTCCACGGCGGCCGCCAGCTCGGCGGCCTCCCGCAGCCGCGGACCGAGCACCGGGTGCGCGAGGTAGGCCTGCGCCTCGTCGAGCCCGGACACGGCGTACGCGCGGGCCGTCGAGCTCGAGCCCAGGCCGGCGAGCTGCGGGAACACGAACCACATCCAGTGGCTCGCCTTCCGGCCTCGCCCCAGCTCGGCACGGACCCGGTCCCACACCGGATCCTGTGCGGCGACGAACCGCTCCAGGTCGTACGGGTCGGCGGTCATTCCGCGCTCACCGCGCACTCGTCGGCAGAGCTCCGCCCGGGCGGGTCGGCGTGCGCGGGCCGGGGGGAGCTGATCCGCGGCCGCATGTCGGGGGACGGCACGCGGCCATGATTGCGGTGGCCGGGTCCGGGCGCACGCCGGGACGGGTGCGCCCGGACAGGGACTATGACTACCGCGGGCTGATCTCGCCCATCGGGCCGAAGCCCTGGTCGATCTTGGTGTTGATGATCTGCGGGTGGCCGGAGACGATGTCCGGCATCCGCTCGACGAAGTCCTTGAAGACCTGGGTGTTCACGTGGTGTACGGCCGCGTCGTCGTCGCGGAAAGCCTCGACCAGGACGTACTCGTTCGGGTCGTCCACGCTCTGGGAGTAGTCGAAGAACAGGCAACCGTCCTCGGAGCGGGCACCGCGAGTGTGCTCCTCCCGCGCGCGTTCCCACTCGTCGAGCTTGTCCGGACGGATCGGGAACTTGACGACGATGAAGATCATGGAAAGCGTGTCCTTTCTCACGGACAGGGCGGGCGTGCGGACGTTACCGCGGATCTTGCGCGGCAGCAGTCGCACTGTGCGACACCTCCGCGGCGACTCCGGGGTGGCGGATCACGCGTTCCCGAGCCGCCGTGTGACGCGCGGCTCGTCCCCGGACCGACGGCTACCCGGCCGTACCCGTCCTCCCGCTTCCGTTGAGCTCGGGCCCGTCGAGCTCGGGACCGTCGAGGCCGGTCGTCGCGAGTTCGGGCGCGAGTACGGGCCGGTCGAGCGGGGGCCGGTCGCGCTCGGTCGCCTGGCGGCTCCCACCGTCCGCGGTCGCCGGGGCCCCGGTGCCGAACGCCTGTGCGATGCCCGACAGCGCGGAGGTCACCTCGCTCGGGATCACCCAGAACGTGTTGCCCTGGCCGCGGGCGAGCTCCGGCAGCGTCTGCAGGTACTGGTAGGCCAGCACCTTCGGGTCGAGGTCGTTGCGGTGCACGGCGGTGAAGACCTGGTCGATGCTGCGGGCCTGGCCCTCGGCACGCAGGATCGCGGCCGCCCGCTCCCCCTCGGCGCGCAGGATGGCGCCCTGCTTGTCGCCCTCGGCGGTGAGGATCTGGCTCGCCCGCGCGCCCTCGGCCGTCAGGATCGACGCGCGCTTGTCGCGCTCGGCGCGCATCTGCTTCTCCATCGCGTCCTTGATGCTCTTGGGCGGGTCGACGGCCTTGATCTCCACCCGGTTCACCCGAAGCCCCCACTTGCCGGTGGCCTCGTCGAGGACTTCGCGCAGCCGGCTGTTGATCTCGTCACGGGAGGTGAGGGTCTGCTCGAGATCCATCGACCCGACGACGTTGCGCAGGGTGGTGACCGTGAGCTGCTCGACGGCCTGCAGGTAGCTGGCGATCTCGTAGGAGGCCGAGCGGGGGTCCGTGACCTGGAAGTAGAGCACCGTGTCGATCTCGACGACCAGGTTGTCCTCGGTGATCACCGGCCGCGGCGCGAAGGTCACCACCTGCTCGCGCAGGTCGATCGCCGGATACACGCGGTCCACGAACGGCACGACGATATTCAGCCCGGGGGTGAGCGTGCGTTGGTATCGCCCGAGCCGCTCGACGTTGCGGGCACGCGCCTGCGGCACGATCCGCACGGCCTTCACCAGCACCGCCACCACGAACAGCACGAGGACGAGCGCGACGATCAGCAGCGGTTCCATGACTTCTACTCCTGGGGATAGACGAGCGCGGTGGCGCCGCGGATTGCCATGACGGAGACCGTCGCCCCGGCCGGGATGACGTACGCGGGGTCGTGCGGGTCGCACGGCCGCGCGCTCCACTCCTCGCCGTCGATCCGCACGGTGCCGCCCTGGCTGCTGACCTCGCGCACCACCTGGGCGGTCCGCCCGACCAGCGCGTCGACGCCGAACTTCTGCACCGGTGCGGCGTGCATGTGCCGCAGCACCACGGGCCGCACGAGCCAGATGCCGGCCGCCGCGCCCGCGCCGAACACCAGCAGCTGCACCGGCACCGGCGCGCCGAGGGCGGCCGCCGCCGCGGTGACCGCCGCGGCCCCGCCGAGCAGCCCGAGCGCGGCGCTCAGGGTGAACAGCTCGGCGACGCCGAGTACGGCGGCGAGCAGCAACCAGACCAGCCAGACGTCCATCTCGACCGGACCTCCGTCGAACGGGGCGGGTGTGCCCCATACCTCCACGTTAGGCCCCGTTCGGCCGACGTGCGCACCGACTTGAGTGAGGCTTGACGTGCGCCGGCTCAGCCGGTGCGGGGCACGGCCCGGCCGGCCGAGGCGGCGCCCGCCACGCCGAGCAGAACGATCGCCGCGAGGACGACCAGCAAGGGGGCGCTCCACCCCCCGGTCGCCTCGTGCACGGCACCCACCACCGTCGGCCCGGAGGCGGCGACGACGTAGCCGCCGCCCTGCACCAGCGCGGAGATCCGGCGGTTGTCGGCCAGGTCCCGGGCTGACCGCACGACCAGCGAGAAGACCACGACGAGGCCCCCGCCCTGGGCCACCCCGCCCACGGCGCACCACACGGGCCACAGCGACGGCGCCAGCAGCAGACCGAGCGGCAGCGTGGCCCACGCCGCGGCGACGATCAGGACCACGCCGCGTGGACCGGGCAGCACCCGCAGCAGCACCGGCACCCCGAAGGCTCCGACCAGGGCCGCGATCTGGAAGATCGACGCGCTCAGCCCGGCGGCACCGGGGGCCATCCCGAGCTCGTCGCGCAGCAGGAGCGGCAACCAGGCCGTGACGCCGTAGTACGCGAAGGCCTGCCCGGAGAACGCGGCCGTCAGCAGCCACACCTTCGGTCGGCGCCACCAGGTCCGGTCGTCCCCGTCGTCCGTGGTCATGTCGCCGGTGTGGTCGGCAGCAGCCGCCGTCTCGCGAATCGGTCCGCGGGTGGCGTACGCCCAGAGGGCCAGGGCCGCCAGCACCAGCACGCCCCATGACGCCACCGCCGTCCGCCAGCCCAGCGCCGAGGCGAGCGGCACCGTCAGCGAGAGGGTCAGCATCGAGCCGACGTTCAACGCGGCGGTGTAGCCCCCCAGGACCGGACCCGCGCGACGCGGCAGGTCGCGGGCGATCACCACCGGGACCGCCACGTTGCCGACCGTGATCGCGATACCGATGAGCAGGGTGCCCGCCAGCGCCGAGGGGAGCCCGTCGACGGACCGCACCAGCATGCCCGCGAGCAGCACGACCAGCGAGATCGACACCCCGCGCCCGAGCCCGAAGCGCGCCAGCACCGCCGAGGCCGCCGGGGTGGCCAGGCCGAAGCACAGCACGGGCAGCCCGGTGAGCAGCCCGGCCGTCGTGGCGCTGATGCCGAGGTCGGCGCTGATCGTGTCCAGCACCGGGGAGACGGCGACGATCGGCCCGCGGAGGTTGACGCCGAGCAGCAGGATCGCCGCGACGACCAGGAACGGGGGCACGGTGGTCCGGTCACCCGCGGCGCGGGAAGGGCGGGTGAGGGTCACGTGTCTCCATCGTCCGCGCCGTCGGGGAGGAACGCACCTTCTGGTGATCGGTCGAACAGCGCCGGCCCGGCTGCCGGAGGCGTGACCGGCACTACGGGGCCGAAGCGTCGGTGCGGCGAGCACGCCGTCCCCCGGACGGAGGATGCCCGGGGCCGACACTGCCGGGCCGGTGGGGCCGGGCAAGACTGGCAGCGGCACCCGGCCCCGTCCCGACCGGAGGTTTCATGCCCGCCCCCGAGCTCGACCCCGCCGCGGTGCCCGACGCCGACTCCGATCGCCCGGACGGATACGCCGACCTGCGCTCCTACGCCCCGATCGGCGACACCCGGACTGTCGCCCTCGTCGCCCTCGACGGCCGGATCGACTGGTGGCCGATCCCCGACCTCGATTCCTGCCCCACGTTCGCCGCGATCCTCGACGCCCACAACGGCGGCCGGCTCGAGCTCGCCCCCGCCGAGCCCGCGCGCACGGCGCGGCGCTACCTGCCGGGCACGAACGTCCTCGAGACCATGCACGTCACGGCGTCCGGAACGGTCCGGGTCGTCGACGCGCTGAACCTCGGCGGCGCCGGACGGCTGCCGTGGACGGAGCTCGCCCGCCGCGTCGAGGGGGTCGCGGGCCGGGTCCCGATGCGGTTCGCGATCGCCCCCGGCACCTGCCTGAACTCGGCGTCGCCCTGGGCGCACGACACCGTGCACGGCACCGTCCTGCGCGTCCACGACGTGACGCTCGCGGTGCGGCTGCTCGGCGAGGTCGAGACCGAGGTGACCGACCAGGCCGTCCACGGCACCTTTCGCACCGCCCCCGGTTCCCGGCACCTGGTGGGGGTGACGGCAGCGCAGTCCGAGCCGCTGCACCTGTCCACCCCGCGCGAGGTCGACGCGCGGCTGGATCGCACACTGGCGGCCTGGCAGCAGTGGTCCGGCCAGTTCCGCGCCCCCGGACCGTGGGCGGACGACGTCGCGCGCAGCGTGCTGCTGCTCAAGCTGCTGCTGCATTCGCCGAGCGGGTCGATCGCCGCCGCGGCGACGACGTCACTGCCGGAGAGCCGTGACGGGAGCACGGGCCGGGACCACCGCCTCGCCTGGATCCGCGACGCCGCCCACGCCATGAAGGCGCTGTTCCGGTTCGGGCTCCGCGAGGAGACCCAGACGGCGATCAGCCGGCTGCTGCGCACGATCCACCGGCACGGGCCGCAGATGCAGGTGTGCTACCGCCTCGACGGCGAGCTGCCCGCGCCACCGGAGCTCCCCGACGTCCCCGGCTGGCGCGGGATCGGCCCGGTCGTCGTCGGGAACGCGGCGGTGGATCAGCTGCAGCTGTCGGTGTTCGGCGACGTGTTCGAGATGGTCGGGCTCTACGTCGACCACGGGCACGTCCTCGACGCCGGCACGGGCCGCCTGCTGGCCGGGCTGGCGGACCGGGCGTGCGACGTGTGGCGCCACCGCGACGCCGGCCTGTGGGAGCTCCCGCGCCAGGAGCACTACACGTCGTCCAAGCTCAGCTGCTGGCAGGCTCTTCGGTGCGCCGACCACCTGGCGCGGATGGGGCAGATCCCCGGCGACCCCGCCCGGTGGGCGAGCGAGGCGGAGCGAATCGCGCGCTGGGTGCACGAGCACTGCTGGTCCGCCAGCCGCGGCGCGTTCACCTGCTACCCGGGTACGGACGAGCTGGACACCTCGATCCTCCTGCACGCCGGCAGCGGCTTCGACGTGGGCCCGCGCATGTCGTCGACGATCGACGCGCTGCGCGCCGAGCTCGGCGCCGGCCCCCTGCTGTACCGCCACACGGGCGCGGCGAAGGAGGAGGCCGCGTTCGTCGCGGCGTCGTTCTGGGCGGTGTCGGCGCTGCACGCGGTGGGCCGCACCGTCGAGGCCCGGGCGCTGATGGACGAGCTGGTGCCGCTGGCCAACGACGTCGGCGTACTCGCCGAGATGATCGACCCGGCGGACGGCGCGTTCCTGGGGAACCTGCCGCAGGGGTTGAGCCACCTCGCCCTGATCGGGGCGGCGCTGGACCTCGAGGAGGAGCCGCAGGTGGTCCGCGAGGCCCGGGACCGCGACGGCTGACACCCTGTCGCACCCGGTCCGCGCCGCGGCGGCGCCGGCACAGCGCGTCCCCGACCGCGGGCGGCAACCGGACCCTGCGGTTATCGTGGCCGGGACCGCCGTCCGTCCGGGAAGGACCTGCATGCACTTCCCGACCGTCGACCCGGAGCTGGGCGACCCGGTCCGCACCATCGGTGCGCGCACCTTCGACTTCTCCCGGCAGGTCGCGGTGATGGGGATCGTCAACCGCACCGTCGACTCCTTCTACGACCGCGGCGCGACGTTCGCGCTGGAGAAGGCCGTCGACGCCGCGCTGCAGGCCGTCGCGCGCGGCGCAGACTGGGTGGACGTCGGCGCGGTCCCGTTCTCCCCGATCGCGGAGAAGGTCGACGAGCGCGCCGAGCTCGACCGGCTCCTGCCCGTCGTCGAGGCTGTCCGGGCCGGCACGGACGCGGTGATCTCCGTCGACACCTTCCGTGCCGACGTGGCCCGCCACGCCCTGCGGGCAGGCGCGGACGCCGTCAACGACACCTCCGGGCTGCACGACCCGCAGATGGCGCGGGTGGTGGCCGACGCCGGAGCCACGCTCGTCGTCACCCACAGCCGGGCCGCTCCGGGGCAGCGACTCGCGCGGCCGCACTACGACGACGTCGTCGCCGACGTCGCGGCGTACCTGCTGGACCGGGCCGGGCGGGCCGTCGCGGCAGGCGTCGGGAAGGACCGGATCGTCATCGACCCCGGCCACGACCTCAACAAGAACACGCTGCACTCCCTCGAACTGACCCGGCGGATGGGCGAGCTCGCGACGCTCGGGTTCCCGCTGCTCGCGTCGGTGTCGAACAAGGACTTCGTGCAGGAGACCCTCGACCTCCCGCGCGGCGAGGTGACCGAGGGCACGATCGCCGCCGTCGTGCTCTGCGTGCTGGCCGGGGCTCGGATCGTCCGGGTGCACGACGTCCGGGCGGTCCGGCGGGCACTCTCGGTGACCGAGGCCGTGCTCGGCTGGCGCGCTCCCGCGGTGCTCCGGCACAACGTGTGACCGGCCCGTCCGCGGGAAACAGGAGACGAGCGGCACGTCGGGGAACCGGGGGACGGCCGCTCGCGTGGTATCCACGGGGACATGTCACCGGCCAGGAAAGGCAGTTCATGAGCGGCAACGCCACCCAGCGCTACGCGAACGCGACGGTGCTGTCCGTCTGCGGGGTGGACGCCCCGCACGTCGTCACCTCCGTCGAGCTCGACGAGCGGCTCGCCGCGACCTACCGGCGGGTCGGGCTGCGCCCCGGACTGCTGGAGAACCTGGCCGGCATCACGGAGCGCCGCTGGTGGCCGCGCGACGTGGGCTTCGTCGACGCCGCGGCCATGGCCGGCGCGAAGGCGCTCGCCGAGGCGGGGGTCGACCCCGCACGGGTCGGGCTGCTCGTCGACAGCTCGGTGAGCCGCGCGCACCTCGAACCGTCGGCCGCCGTCGCCGTGCACCACGCGCTGGGCCTGCCGCCGATGTGCATGAACTTCGACGTGGCCAACGCCTGCCTCGGGTTCCTCAACGGCATGCAGCTCGCCGCGATGATGATCGACGCGGGCCGGATCGAGTACGCGCTGGTCGTCGACGGGGAGGGCGCGCGGGAGGTCCACGAGAACACCCTGGAGCGCCTCGCCCACCCGGACGCGACCCGCGACGACGTGCTCAGCCAGTTCGCGACGCTGACGCTCGGGTCGGGCGCTGCCGCGATGGTGCTGGGCCGCGCCGACGAGCACCCGGAGGGGCACCGGCTCGTCGGCAGCGTGCTGCGCGCCGCGACCGAGCATCACGAGCTGTGCATCGGCGACATGAACGGCATGAGCACCGACGCCAAGGCCCTGCTCGACGCCGGGATGGCGATCTCGGACGCCCTCTGGACCGACGCCCGGGGCGAGTTCGACTGGGCGGACATGGACCGCTACATCGCCCACCAGGTCTCCCAGGTGCACACCGCGACGATGTGCCGCACGATCGGGATCGACTCCGACCGGGTGCCGCGGTCGTTCCCGCTGCGCGGCAACATGGGCCCGGCGTCGATCCCGTTCACGCTGGCCACGCAGGTCGACTCCCTGCAGACCGGCGACCGGGTGCTGCTCATGGGGGTGGGGTCGGGCCTCAACGCGTGCTGCACCGAGCTCGAGTGGTGACGCTCCCCCCGCGCGGGCTACCCGGCCTGGATCCGGCCTGGTCGCGGCTGGTCACCGACGCCCGCGGGTTCCGGTGGCACGTGCTCGACCACGGGCGCGCGGTGCACGGCACGCTGGTGTGCGTCCACGGCAATCCGACGTGGTCCTACCTGTGGCGGCGGTTCATCGCGGCGCCGCCGCCGGGCTGGCGGGTGGTGGCCGTCGACCAACTCGGCATGGGGTTCTCGGAGCGGTGCCCGCCGCGAACGCTCGCGGACCGTGTCGACGACCTGGACGCCGTGCTGGTGGCGCTCGACGTCACCGGCCCGGTGGTGACCGCGGGGCACGACTGGGGCGGTGCGGTGTCGCTGGGCTGGGCGGTGCGTCACCGCGACCGGCTCTCTGCAGTCGTGCTGGCCAACACGGCGGTGCACCTGCCTGCCGGTGCTGCGGCGCCGTCAATCATCCGACTCGCCCGGACGCCCGCGCTGCGGCACGCGGTGTGCGCGGCGACGCCGATGTTCGTGCGGGCCACCACGGCGCTGTCGCGGCCTGCGCTGCCGGCGGCGGTCCGCGACGCGTACGCCGCGCCGTACGCGACGGCGGACCGGCGGCGGGCCGTCGAGGAGTTCGTCGCGGACATCCCGCTCGAGCCGGCTCACGCCAGCGCCGCGACCCTCGACGAGATCGCCGAGGAGGTCCGCAAGCTCGACGACGTGCCGGCGCTGCTGCTGTGGGGGCCGCGCGACCCGGTGTTCTCCGACCGCTACCTGCGCGACCTGCGTGCGCGGCTGCCGCACGCCGACGTCCAGCGCTACGAGCGGGCGTCGCACCTCGTGCTGGAGGACGCGCCGGAGACGGCCGCCGACGCGTGGGCCTGGATCGGCGAGCACGTCCCCGACCGGCATCGCGGCTCCGACGACGCCGACTCGCAGGGGCAAACGTGCCGACTCGCGGCGGCGAACGTGCCGACTCGCGCGCAAGTCCGGAAGCGCGCGCAAGTCCGGAAGACGGCAGCGGATGGCGCACCCGACCTGTGGACCGCGCTCGAGGCCCGCGCCGCCGACCACTCCCCCGCCGTCGTGGAAACAGGCGGCCGGTCGATCTCGTGGGAGCTGCTCGTCCGGCGGGTGCACGAGCTGGCCGTCGGGCTCGCCGAGCACGGGGTGGCCCCCGGCGACCGGGTCGCGCTGCTGGTCCCGCCCGGCGCCGACCTGGCCGCGGCCGCGCACGCCTGCTGGCGGGCCGGGGCGTCCGTCGTGGTGGCCGACCCGGGGCTGGGTGCCGCCGGGCTCGCGCGGGCCCTGCGCGGCGCGCACCCCGCACACGTCGTCGGCGCCCTTCCCGGCCTCACGCTGGCGGCCGCGCTGGGGATCCCGGGCAGCCGGATCGCGACCGGGCCGGTCCCGCCGGGGCTGCGGCGGATCCTCGGCTCGCCGGTCGGGCTGGCGGCGCTCGCCCGGCGGGGACGGGCGCTGCTGGACGGCGGCGCGGTACTCCCGGTCCCGGCCGCGCCGGAGGACGAGGCCGCGGTGCTGTTCACGTCCGGCGCCACCGGTCCGGCGAAGGGCGTCGTCTACCGGCACCGGCAGGCCCGGGCGCAGCTCGCGGCCCTGCGCGCGGCGTACGGGATCACCCAGGACGACCGGCTCGTCGCCGCCTTCCCCCCGTTCGCGCTCTACGGCCCGGCGCTCGGGATCCCGTCCGCCGTGCCGGAGGTGCGGAGACCGGGCGCCCTCACCGCCGCGGCGCTGGCGCGCGCCGTCGCCGCCGTGGACGCGACGATCGTCTTCGCCTCCCCTGCCGCGTTGCGCACTGTCATCGCGACCGCCGCCGGGCTCGACGCCGGTCAGCGCAGCGCCCTGGCCGGGGTCCGCCGGGTCGTCTCCGCCGGTGCACCGGTGCCCGCCGCGCTGCTGCACGCACTGCGAGCGGTCCTGCCGCACGCCGCGGCGCACACGCCGTACGGGATGACCGAGGCGCTGCCGCTCACCGACGTCGCGCTCGCCGAGATCGACGCCGCCGGGCCGGGCAACGGGGTGTGCGTCGGCCGTCCCCTGCCCGGGGTCGACGTCGCGGTGATCCCGCTGACCAGCGAGGGGGAGCTCACGCGTGAGCCAGGTGTCACCGGCGAGATCAGCGTCGCCGCCCCGCACGTCAAGGACCGCTACGACCAGCTGTGGGCGGTCCAGCGGCGCAGCGCGCGTGAGGCGGGCCGGCACCGCACCGGCGACGTCGGGCACCTGGACACCGCGGGCCGGCTGTGGGTCGAGGGCCGGCTGGTCCACGTGGTCGACACGGCCGCGGGCCCGGTGACCCCGGTCGGGATCGAGCAACGCGTCGAGGCGGTCGACGGGATCGCGTCGGCGGCGGTCGTCGGGGTCGGGCCGGCGGGGACCCAGCAGGTGGTGGTCGTCGTGGTCGCCGAGCCGGGGATCGCGGCCCGGCGCACCGGGGCACCGCTGCTGGCCGCCGCTCCGCTGACGAGCGCGATCCGCGCGGTCGCGGGGGTCCCGGTGGCGGGGGTTCCGGTGGCGGCGGTGCTGGTCGCCGACGCACTGCCCGTCGACATCCGGCACGCGGCGAAGATCGACCGCACGCGGGTGGCGGAGTGGGCGGCCCGGGTGCTGGCGGGCGAGCGCGCGGGGCGGCGCCCGTGACCGCTCGTACACATTGCGGCGCGCCGGTGCACACGACCGCCGCCCGTGCATACCGCGGCGCACCCGTGCACACGGCCCGCGGTATGCACGAGCCTGGCGGGGTGTGCACCGGCGGGAGTTGGGCGGACGGGCGGGGCGGACGGGCCGCGAACGGGTGGACGCGGTGAGAGTGCTCGTGACCGGCGCCCGCGGCATGCTCGGCAGGGCCGTCGCGCTCGCGCTCACTGCGCGCGGCGACGACGTCACCGTGCTGCAGCGGCACCCGTCCGGGCTCCCCGTCCGCGAGGTGCTCGCCGACCTGGGCGACCTCGATGCTCCGCCGCAAGCCGCGCTCGCCGGGCAGGACGCCGTCGTGCACCTCGCCGCGAAAGTCGACGTGGTCGGGCCGTGGCCGGAGTACGCACGGACGAACGTCGACGGCACCCGGCGCCTGCTCGCCGCTGCGCGGGCTGCCGGAGTGGCCCGGTTCGTGCACGTGTCATCGCCGTCGGTGGCGCACGCGGGCGACGCCCTGGTCGGCGCGGGAGCCGGCCCGGCGGACCCCGGCGGAGCCCGCGGCCACTACGCCCGCAGCAAGGCGCTGGCAGAGCAGGCGGTGCTGCAACTCGCAGAGCACGACCCCGCGACTCGCCGTACCGGGACTCGCAACTCGCCGAACCGAAAGACGCAGCTCGCCGACCAGGCACGCGCAACTCGCCGAGCAGAGACGTGCGACTCGCCTGCGGTCGTCGTCGTGCGCCCGCACCTGGTGTGGGGGCCCGGGGACACCCAGCTCGTCGGCCGGATCCTCGCCCGGGCCCGGGCCGGTCGGCTGCCCGTGGTCGGTACCGGTACCGCGCTGATCGACACCACGTACGTCGACGACGCGGTCGACGCGCTCGTCGCCGCCCTCGACCGGGCGACCGACCTGCACGGGCGGGTGTTGGTCGTCTCCGGCGGCGAGCCGCGGCCCGTCGCCGAACTGCTGGCGTCGATCTGCGCCGCCGGCGGCGCACCGGCCCCCCGAGTCTCCGTGCCGGCCCGACTCGCCCGCGTCGCGGGTGCCGTCGCGGAGACGTTCTGGCGGCACGAGCCGCCGATGACCCGCTTCCTCGCCGAGCAGCTGTCGACCGCGCACTGGTTCGACCAGCGCGAGACCCGGGCGGCGCTGGGTTGGGCACCCCGGGTCGGGCTCGACGAGGGCTTCCGGCGCCTGCGCACCGCCGATCCGTGCCACCCTGCATCATGGCCCCAGCCCGGACCCGCGCCGCAGAGACCCGTGACGGCGTCGAGCTGACGAGCCTGGACGGCCCGCTGTTCGACGGCGCCGAGCACACCAAGCGCGACCTCGTCGACTACCTGGACGCCGTCCGCCACGCGATCCTCCCCACGCTCGCGGGTCGGGCCCTGTCCGTCATGCGCGTGCGCCCCGGGCAGCAGCCGTTCATGCAGAAGAACCTGCCGAAGTACGCGCCCGAGTGGATCGCCCGGACGACGGTGTGGGCCGAGGCGTCGCACCGCGAGGTCACCTACCCGCTGTGCGACAACCGCCGCACGCTGCTGTGGCTGGCGAACCAGCGCGCCGTCGAGTACCACCCCGCGCTGATCCCGGCCGGGGAGCAGCACGCGACGCACCTGGTGCTGGACCTCGACCCGCCTGGCGACGGCTCTGTCTCCCTCAATTGGGCCAACGTCGTCCGCGCGGCGATGCTGATCCGCCGGGTGCTGGACGACCTGGGCCTCGTCGGCGCGGTCAAGACCAGCGGCAGCAAGGGCGTCCACGTGTTCGTGCCGATCACCCCGGTTCCGGTCGTGGACTCCGCCGCGGCCACCCGCGCCCTGGCCGCCCGCGCGGAGGTGCTCGACCCGGAGATCGCGACCACGGCGTTCATCCGCGCCGACCGCGCCGGCAAGGTCTTCCTCGACTCCACACGGTCGATCGGCGCGACGGTCGTCGCCGCCTACAGCCCGCGGATCCGACCCGGGCTGCCGGTGTCGTTCCCGGTGGCCTGGGCCGACCTGCCGCAGGTGACCCCGGCCGACTTCACGGTCTCGACCGCCCCGGATCTGCTGGGCGGCGGCGATCCCTGGGCGGTGGCGCTGCCGGAGCCGCAGCAGCTACCCGGCCGAACTGGTGGAACACGGGCACGCGATCCCTGTGGCCCGGGTGGCGGCCATGCACGAGGGCAAGCGCCGCAAGCATGCGAAGCAGCAGGAGAACGGCACACCGAGCGCACCATGAGAGGCGCACCATTGCTGTCGGCGGCCGCGTCAGCAGCAATGGTGCGCCTCTCGTGCGAGAGCGCGCTCGCCCCGGCGCACCCGAGGCGACTCACCGGATGGAGCGGCGAGCCGAGCAGCGTTCCCCGTCGCCGCAGGCACGGCGAGCATGTACAGCGGAACTAGGGCCAGAATGCCGGGCATGTGGGTCGGGCGAGTCGTGGGTCTGCTGCTGGTGTTGATCGGCGCGGTGTGGACGCTGCAAGGGTTCGGCGTCGTCGGCGGCAGCTTCATGACCGGGTCCACGACGTGGCTGGTGATCGGGCTCGTGCTGGCGGTCGCGGGGCTCGCGCTCGCATCGCGACGGCGGACGCCCCGATCCTGACGCTCCCGCCCTGACCAGGGTGGGATGTCACGCTCGAGGGGACCAGCGCTCCACCGTCAGCCCGCGTGGAGCCGCCGCTCGCCGGGTAGCCCGCCACGTGCTGACGTTCCCGAACACCCCCGAGGCCAACGTCCCCTCCGGCGTCCCGGTCCGCACCGCCCGACCGGCGTCCCCGGCCGTCGCCGACCACGGCGAGGGGCCGGTGTGGCACCCGTCGTTCGACGGGGTGCGCTGGGTCGACATGCACGCAGGCGACATCCTCGAGCTGGTGGGCACCGACGAGGTCCGCCGCACGCACGTCGGCACCGTCGCGGCCGCCTTCCGGCCGCGCCGCGGCGGCGGGATCGTCCTCGCCGACCAGCGCGGTTTCGCCCTCCTCGACGCCGACCTGCGGGTCGAGCGCCGGCTCCCCGACGTCTGGGACGACCCGGGCGTCCGGATGAACGAGGGCGGCGCGGACCCCGCGGGCAACTTCTGGTGCGGCTCCATGGCCTACGACGAGCGGGAGGGCGCCGGCGCGCTGTACCGGCTCGCGCCCGACCTGTCCGTCGAGAAGGTGCTCGACGGCGTCACGATCTCCAACGGGCTCGGCTTCTCCCCCGACGGCACGCGCGCCTACTACGTCGACACCCCGACCCGGAAGGTCGACGTCCTCGACCACCGCGACGGCGCCCTGACCGGACGCCGCACGGCCTTCCCGATCGCCGACGGCCCGGGCTTCCCCGACGGGTTGACCGTCGACGCCGAGGGCTGCCTGTGGGTCGCCCTCTTCGCCGGCGCGGCCGTGCACCGCTACGCCCCGGACGGGGAGCTGCTCGCCGTCGTCCCCCTGCCGGTCGCGAAGGTCACGGCGTGCACGTTCGGCGGCCCCGCGCTGGACCGGCTCTACATCACCACATCCCGGGAGGGCCTCGACGCGGACGCGCGCGCCGCACAGCCGCTCGCCGGCGCGCTGTTCTGCGTCGACCTCCCGGGCGCACATGGCCTCCCGGTGCTGGAGTTCGCGGGCTGACCGCGACGCCTTCCCCGGGCTCGCCGACGACGTTACGCTGCCGAACGAGTTTGTACGATGGCCGAACAAAGGAGTCGCCATGGCCCCCCAGCCCACCCGGGACGACAAGTTCACCTTCGGACTCTGGACGGTCGGCTGGCAGGCCCGCGACCCCTTCGGCGACGCCACCCGGCCGGCGCTGGACCCCGTCGAGACCGTGCACCGCCTCGCCGAGCTGGGCGCCTACGGCGTCACCTTCCACGACGACGACCTCGTCCCCTTCGGCACGGACGCCACCGAGCGCGACCGGCTGATCGCCCGCTTCCGCGCCGCCCTGGACGAGACCGGCCTCGTGGTGCCGATGATGACCACCAACCTGTTCACCCACCCCGTCTTCAAGGACGGCGGGTTCACCAGCAACGACCGCTCCGTGCGCCGCTTCGCGCTCCGCAAGATCCTCCGCAACCTCGACCTGGCCGCCGAGCTGGGCGCGTCGACCTACGTGTTCTGGGGCGGCCGCGAGGGCGCCGAGGTCGACCAGGCCAAGGACATCCGCGCCGCGCTCGACCGCTACCGCGAGGGCATCGACCTGCTCGCCGGCTACGTCAAGGAGCAGGGCTACGGCATCCGGTTCGCGATCGAGCCCAAGCCCAACGAGCCGCGCGGCGACATCCTGCTCCCGACCGTCGGGCACGCGCTGGCGTTCATCGCCGAGCTCGAGCACGGCGACATGGTGGGCCTCAACCCCGAGGTCGGCCACGAGCAGATGGCCGGGCTGAACTTCACGGCGGGCATCGCGCAGGCGCTGTGGGCGGGCAAGCTCTTCCACATCGACCTCAACGGGCAGCGCGGGGTCAAGTACGACCAGGACCTCGTCTTCGGCCACGGTGACCTGCTGAACGCGTTCTCCCTGGTCGACCTGCTGGAGACCAGCCAGAACGGATCCAGGCTGTACGAGGGCCCGCGGCACTTCGACTACAAGCCGCTGCGCACCGAGGACGTCGACGGCGTGTGGGTCTCGGCCGCCGCCAACATGCGCACGTACCTGCTGCTCAAGGAGCGCGCGGCCGCGTTCCGGGCCGACCCGGCGGTGACCGAGGCGCTTGCCGCGGCCGGGGTCGCGGACCTCGCGACGCCCACGCTCAAGCCCGGTGAGACCGTCGCCGACCTGCTCGCCGACCGCAGCGCGTTCGAGGACTTCGACGCCGACAAGACCGGGGAGCGCGGCTGCGGCTTCGTCCGGCTGGCCCAGCTCGCCCTCGAGCACGTCCTGGGTGCGCGATGAGTGCCCGGCTGGTCGCCGGCGTCGACTCGTCGACGCAGTCGTGCACCGTCGTCATCCGCGACGCGGACACCGGTGAGCTCGTCCGCCAGGGGCGCGCCCCGCACCCGGACGGCACGGAGGTGGACCCGGCCGCGTGGGAGGCCGCGCTCGGCACCGCGATCACGGCGGCCGGCGGGCTGGACGACGTCGAGGCGATCGCCGTGGGCGGCCAGCAGCACGGCATGGTGTGCCTCGACGAGGCGGGCGCGGTCGTCCGGCCCGCCCTGTTGTGGAACGACACGCGCTCGGCGCAAGCGGCCGCCGACCTCGTGGCCGAGCTCGGCGCACAGGAGTGGGCCGACGCCGTCGGCAGCGTGCCCGTCGCCTCGTTCACCGTCACCAAGCTGCGCTGGCTCGCCGACCACGAGAAGGACAACGCCGCCGCGACGGCCGCGGTGTGCCTGCCGCACGACTGGCTCACCTGGCGGCTGCGCAGCGGGCTCGGGAACGCGGGCGACCTCGCCGACCTGATCACGGACCGCTCCGACGCGAGCGGCACCGGCTACTGGTCCGGGGTCACGAACGCCTACCGGCCCGACCTGCTGGAGCGGGCGCTCGGTCGCAGCGACGTCGCGCTGCCGCGCGTGCTGCAGCCCGGCGAGGCGGCCGGACGGGCCGCCACCGGGCAGGTGCTCGGGCCGGGGGCGGGCGACAACGCCGCCGCCGCGCTCGGGCTCGGTGCTGTGCCGGGCGACGTCGTGGTGTCGATCGGCACGTCCGGGGTCGCGTGCGCGGTGAGCGAGGTGCCCACCGCGGACCCCACGGGCACGATCGCGGGGTTCGCCTCGGCCACCGGCGAGCACCTTCCGCTGGTGTGCACCCTCAACGCGGCGCGGGTGCTCGACGCCACCGCGGCGCTGCTCGGGGTCGACCACGACCGGCTGGCCGAGCTGGCGCTCAACGCGCCGGCGGGGGCGGGCGGGCTGACGCTGGTGCCCTACCTGGAGGGCGAGCGGACGCCGAACCGCCCCGATGCGACCGGTGCGCTGCACGGCCTGACGCTGGGCACAGCGCACCGCGAGTACCTGGCCCGCGCTGCGGTGGAGGGGCTGCTGTGCGGGCTCGCCGACGCCGTCGACGCCCTCGAGGTGGCCGGCGTGCCGGTGCGGCGGGTGTTCCTCGTCGGTGGCGGCGCCCGGTCGGCGGCCGTGCAGGCCATCGCCCCGGCGGTGCTCGGCAGACCGGTCGTGGTGCCGGCGCCGGGCGAGTACGTCGCGGACGGGGCGGCCCGCCAGGCGGCGTGGGTGCTGCGCGGCGAGCTCCCCGCGTGGGAGCCGGCCGGGACGGTCGTGCGCGAGGCCGACCCGACGCCTGCGGTGCGCGCCCGATACGCCGACGTCCGCGACCTGACCGCGGCCCGGGTGTGACACCGGTCGTCCGTCGACGTGCGCCGGTCGGCGGTCCGGTCGGCGTCGGGACGCGGGCCCACCGCGTGCCCGCACACACGTGCGCGGTGCGGCACACAGGTCACGACCTGCGTGCCGGCCCGTCATCCTGGGTGCGAGCCGCAGGCGACGGCCGGGGGTGGCGGTGACCGCCTCCCGGCCCGCGGGCCAGCACACGGTGCGCCGGCACAACCGCGGCCTCGTGCTGCGCACCGTCGCCGCGGGCGAGCCGGTGTCGCGCGCCCGGATCGCGGCGGGCACCGGCCTCACCCGGGGCACGGTGTCGTCGCTCGTGGAGGAGCTGCTCGCGGCCGGGCTCGTCGCCGAGCTCGCCGCGGCGCGCGGCGCGACCGGCCGTCCCGCCAGCCCGCTGCAGCTCAACCGGTCCGGCCCGGGCGGGCTCGGGGTGGAGATCGGCGTCGACGCCGTGGGCGCGTGCGTGGTCGACCTGACCGGCGCGGTCCGCGCGCAGCGGATCGCCGCGTCCGGCCACCGGACCCGACCGGTCGCCGACGGCCTCCGGGCGGCGGCCGGGCTGGCGGCGGAGGTGGTCGCCGAGGCCGGGCTGCCGATCGCGGGGGTCGGGCTCGCGGTGCCCGGGGTGGTCGCCGACGGCGTGCTGGAGCGCGCGCCGAACCTCCCGTTGTGGCGCGACGTCGACGTCGTCGCCCGGGCCGCCGCGGTGCTCGCGCCGGTCGTCGCCGACGTGCCGGTGACCGTCGGCAACGAGGCCGACCTCGCCGCGCTGGCCGAGCACCGGGCGGGCGCGGCGGGCGACGACTTCCTCTACGTCTCCGGCGGGATCGGGGTCGGCGCGGGGATCGTGCTGGGCGGGCGGCTGTTCGGCGGGTCCGGGGGCCGCGCGGGCGAGCTGGGCCACGTCGTCGTCGACCCCGCCGGACCGCCGTGCACCTGCGGCGGCCGCGGATGCCTCGAGCGCGCGGCCGGGCTCGAGGACCTGTGCCGCGCCGCGGCGGTCGACGACCTCGACGCCCTCGCCGACGCCGCGGCCCGGCGCGAGCCCACCGCGGAGGCGGCGCTGCGAACGGGTGGTCATGCGCTGGGCGTCGCGCTCGCGGGGGCGGTGAACCTGCTCGACGTGCCCACCGTCGTCCTCGGCGGCGGCTACCCGCGCCTGGGTGCGGTGCTGCGCGCGGCGGTCGCGGACGAGCTGGCCCGGCGGGTGGTGTGGCGCTCCCCGGTGGCGGTGCGGACGTCCGCGCTCGGTGCTGCGGCGGCGCTGCGCGGCGCGGCGACGTCGGTCGTGCGCGCGGTGCTCGACGGGTGACCCGCGCCCCGGGTGCCGTCTCCCGGGGCCGTATATATCGACGGGTTCTGTCGGACCCCGGTGGTATGACGGATGAGATCCGGCGACGCCCCGACAGCCCGGAAGGACACCTGTGCTCACCCTCCTGCTGCGCACCCGCCTGCGGCCCTACCGAAGGCCGCTGCTGGCGGTCGTCGTGCTGCAGCTGATCGGCACGATCGCCTCGCTGTACCTGCCGAGCCTGAACGCGCAGATCATCGACCGGGGCATCGCCGCAGGCGACACCGGGCTGATCCTCCGGCTCGGCGGGGTGATGCTGCTGATCAGCCTCGTGCAGGTGGCCTGTTCGGTCGCGGCGGTGCACCACGGCTCGCGCACCGCCACGGGCTTCGGCGCGGACGTGCGCGCCTCGGTCTTCCACCGCGTCGGCGAGTTCTCCACGCGGGAGGTGAACCGGTTCGGCGCCCCGTCGCTGATCACGCGGTGCACGAACGACGTGCAGCAGGTGCAGATGCTCGTGCTCACCTCCTGCACGATGCTGGTCGCCGCGCCGATCATGTGCG
The DNA here is from genome assembly GCA_963780835.1 of uncultured Actinomycetota bacterium. GTDB lineage: Bacteria > Actinomycetota > Actinomycetes > Mycobacteriales > Pseudonocardiaceae > Pseudonocardia. The sequence goes on from CAWADQ010000057.1 coordinate 39,034, forward strand.
TCGGCGGGATCGTGATGGCGCTGAACGAGGACGCGGGCCTGTCGTGGCTGGTCGCGGTGTGCGTGCCGGTGCTGGCGGGGGCGGTCGGGATGATCGTCGTCCGGATGGTGCCGCGGTTCCGCCGGATGCAGACGATGATCGACGAGGTCAACCGGGTGCTGCGCGAGCAGCTCGGCGGGATCCGGGTGGTGCGGGCGTTCGTCCGCGAGCCGCTGGAGACCGCCCGGTTCGGGAGGGCGAACGCGGACCTCACGGCGGTGGCCACCAGCGCGGGCCGGCTGCAGGCGCTGATCTTCCCGGTGGTGTTGCTGGTGCTCAACGTGTCCAGCGTCGCGGTGCTGTGGTTCGGCGGGCTGCGGGTGGACGCCGGGCAGATGCAGATCGGCGCGCTGACCGCGTTCCTGGCCTACCTGCTGCAGATCCTCATGGCGGTCATGATGGCCACCTTCATGGCGATGATGATCCCGCGGGCCGCGGTGTGCGCCGAGCGGATCGGCGACGTGCTGGACACGCGGTCGTCGGTCGTTCCCCCGGCGGCGCCCGTGGCCGCGCGCCGCCGCGACGGGCTGCTGGTGTTCGACGGGGTCGGGTTCCGCTACCCGGGCGCGGACGCCCCGGTGCTGCACGGGATCTCCTTCGCGGCGCGCCCGGGCACCACCACCGCGGTCGTGGGCAGCACCGGCTCGGGGAAGACCACGCTGCTGTCGCTGGTGCCGCGGCTGTTCGACGTCTCCGCGGGATCGGTCTCCGTGGACGGGGTGGACGTGCGCGAGCTCGACCCGCAGGAGCTGGTGGGGCGCATCGGCTACGTCCCGCAGCGGCCCTACCTGTTCTCCGGCACGGTCGCGTCGAACCTCCGGCACGGCCGGCCGGACGCCACGGACGACGAGCTGTGGGCGGCCCTGGAGGTCGCGCAGGGCGCCGACTTCGTCCGGGCGATGCCGGCAGGGCTGGACGCGCCGGTCGCGCAGGGCGGCACCAACCTCTCCGGCGGGCAGCGCCAGCGGCTGGCGATCGCCCGCGCCCTGGTGCGCCGCCCCGCGATCTACCTGTTCGACGACTCGTTCTCCGCCCTGGACGTCGCCACCGACGCCCGGCTGCGGGCCGCGCTCGGCCCGGTCACGGCGGACGCGACAGTGGTGATCGTCGCGCAGCGGGTCTCGACGATCACCGGTGCGGACACGATCGTCGTGCTGGACGCGGGCACGGTCGTCGGCCTGGGCACCCACGACGAGCTGCTCGCGACGTGCCCGACGTACGCCGAGATCGTCGAGTCCCAGCTCAGCGCGGCGGAGGCGGCATGAGCGCCCCCGACCGCAACGGCGCGCCCGGCGCACCGGGTGCCGCCCGCCCGCCGCAGCGGGTGCCGACGAGACCGCGCGCGCCGCCCGCGGGATGGCCGCACAGCGCCGTCCCGGTGGCGGGCCGCCGTGGGCGAGCATCGGGGTGCCCACGGAGAAGGCCTCGTCCTTCGGCCCGTCCACGCGCCGGCTGCTGGGCCGCCTGGCGCCCGAGCGGCTCGGCGTCGTCGTCGTGCTCGTCCTCGGCATCGCCAGCGTCGCGCTCAACGTCGTCGGGCCGCTGGTGCTGGGCCACGCGACGGACGTCATCTTCGCCGGCGTGCTCGGCCGCGGGCTGCCCGCCGGCGTCTCGACGGCCCAGGCGGCGGCCGACGCGCGCGCCGCAGGAGACGACACCACGGCGACCCTGATCGAGTCGCAGAACGTCGTGCCCGGCGCGGGCGTGGACTTCGCCGCGCTCGGGCGGGTGCTGCTGATCGTCGTCGCGATCTACGTGGCGGCGTCGCTGCTGGCGTACCTGCAGGGCTGGCTGCTCAACGGCATCGTGCAGCGCACGATCGCCACGCTGCGCCGGGACGTGGAGGACAAGCTGCACCGGCTCCCGCTGGGCTACGTCGACGCCCGGGCACGCGGCGAGCTGCTCAGCCGGGTCACCAACGACATCGACAACGTCTCGCAGAGCCTGCAGCAGACGATGAGCCAGCTGCTGACCTCGCTCCTGACGGTGGTCGGCGTGCTCGTGATGATGGTGGTGATCTCCCCGCTGCTCGCCGTGATCGCGCTGCTGACCGTGCCGCTGTCGACGTGGATGACGCGGGCGATCGCGCGGCGCTCGCAGGGGGAGTTCGTCGCGCAGTGGCGCTACACCGGCGAGCTGAACGGGCAGATCGAGGAGGCGTTCACCGGGCACGAGCTGGTCACGGTGTTCGGGCGGCGCGGCGAGGTCGAGGAGACGTTCGCGGCGAAGAACGCGCAGCTGCGGGACGCGAGCTACCGGGCGCAGTTCGTCTCGGGGATCATCATGCCGTCGATGATGTTCCTCGGGAACCTCAACTACGTCGCGGTGGCGGTGATCGGTGCCCTGCGGGTCGCGACCGGGGCGATGACCCTGGGCGAGGTGCAGGCGTTCATCCAGTACTCCCGGCAGTTCACCCAGCCGCTCACCCAGGTGGCGTCGATGGCGAACCTGCTGCAGTCCGGGGTGGCGTCGGCCGAGCGGGTGTTCGAGCTGCTCGACGCGCCCGAGCAGGTGCCGGAGCCGGAGAGGCCCGCGGTCCGTGCGCAGCGACGTGGCCGGGTGGCGTTCGAGCACGTGTCGTTCCGGTACCGCCCGGACGTCCCGCTGATCGACGACCTGTCGCTTCACGCCGAGCCCGGGCAGACCGTCGCGATCGTGGGCCCGACCGGCGCGGGCAAGACCACGCTGGTGAACCTCGTGATGCGCTTCTACGAGCTGGACGGGGGCCGGATCACGCTGGACGGCGTGGACATCGCGACGATGGCGCGCGCGGACCTGCGCTCCGGGATCGGGATGGTGCTGCAGGACACCTGGCTGTTCGGCGGAACGATCCGGGAGAACATCGCCTACGGGAACCCGGAGGCGACCGAGGAGCAACTGCTCGCCGCGGCCCGGGCGACCTACGTCGACCGGTTCGTCCGCAGCCTGCCGGACGGCTACGACACCCGCGTCGACTCCGACGGCGGCGCGGTCAGCGCCGGGGAGAAGCAGCTGATCACGATCGCGCGGGCGTTCCTGGCCGATCCGTCGCTGCTGATCCTGGACGAGGCCACCAGCTCGGTCGACACGCGCACCGAGGTGCTCGTGCAGCGGGCGATGGCCCGGCTGCGCAGCGACCGCACGAGTTTCGTCATCGCCCACCGGCTCTCCACGATCCGCGACGCGGACCTGATCCTCGTGATGGACGCGGGCCGGATCGTCGAGCAGGGCACGCACGACGAGCTGCTGGCCGCGCACGGCGCCTACTACGCGCTGTACGAGGCCCAGTTCGCCGCGGCGACGCTGTAGCGATCACCGCATGGACGCCTCGCCCCGCCGGCGCATCTCCTCCGGCTCCCCCTTCGAGCCCACCATCGGCTTCTCCCGCGCCGTCCGCGTCGGCGACCGGGTCCTCGTCTCCGGGACCGCCCCCGTGTTCCCGGACGGCTCGTGTCCCGACGACGCCGGCCTCCAGGCCCGCCGCTGCTTCGCGATCATCGACGCCGCGCTCGCCGAGGCCGGGGCGACCGATCGCCGACGTGGTCCGGACCCGGATGTTCCTGGTCGACCCGGCCGACGCGGACGCGGTCGGCGCCGTGCACGGCGCGGTCTTCGGCGACGTCCGCCCCGCCGCCACGATGATCGCCGTCTCCGCCCTGCTCGATCCGCGCTGGCGCGTGGAGATCGAGGCCGAGGCCGTCGTCCCGCAGGCGCCGATCACGCTCGCGCTGGTCGTCGACCTCGCCACGGACGCCGTCGAGCCGTTCGAGGCCTACGAGCGCCGCGTCCTGCCGCTGCTGGAGCGCCACGGCGGCCGGCTCGACCGCCGCCTGCGCACCGCCGACGGCCGCACCGAGATCCACCTGCTGTCGTTCGCCGACCGCGCCGGGTACGACGCCTACCTCGCCGACCCCGACCGCGCCGCGGCCGGCAGGCTCCTCGACGGTCGCGATGTCCGGCGCCGGCTGCTCGAGGTCACCGACGCCGACCCGGCATGATCATCCCGGCGCGCCGTGCGCGAAGCCGGCGCGCAGTCTCCGGACCGGCGCGGCGTCAGCCGTACACCGCCACCCCCGCCGGGGGCAGGGTGATCGCCACCGCGCACCCGTTGCGCGCCTCCACCGGCACCTCGGCAGCCTGCGACGGCGCGCTGCCGTACAGCAACGCCAGCGACTCCCCCGCCGCGTGCAGCCCGGCGTCCACCGTCACCCAGGCCGTCCGCTCCTGCACCGGGTCGGTGTTGATCACGCACAGCACCTCACGCCGGTCCAGCACCCGCGACCACCCCACCACGCTGCGCACCGCGCCCCCGAAGCCCGTCGGGACGCCGAACACCGACCCGTCCGCGGAGATCTCCCGCAGGTACTGCCGCCCCCGCCGCAGCGCCGGCTCGGCGCGGCGCAGCGCGAGCAGCGCGGCGGTCGCGGTGTAGAGCGGGCCCGCCTCGTCGAACACGTGCCTGCCCCGCGACCGGAACGCGCCGAACTCCCCTCCGAACATCGCCTCGCGGATGTAGCGGTCCGCGGCCGGCGGCCCGCCGGTGCCGTCGAGCCGCTGCTCGGTGCCGTAGTACAGGCACGGGATCCCGAGCGTCAGCACGTTGAGCGCGATCGCCCCGGGCGCCAGCGTCCGGCCGTCGACCGTCGCGCCCAGCCGGGCCTTCACCGGACCCTGCCGGACGAGGTCGTGGTCGTCGATGCCCGTGACGACCGTGTCGCGCAGCCAGGTGTGCGAGTCCTTGCCGATCAGCTCGGAGTTGCGGAACAACGCGAAGTACCCGGCCGGGTCCTCCGCGCCGGTCGCCGCACCCACCAGCCGCGACTGCACCTCGGCGAGCCCCAGCGCCGCGTCCAGCCCCGTCAGCTCCATGGTCGCGATCGCGTCCTCGCGCGACCCGGTGATCTCGCCGACCAGCAGGAAGCGGTCCTTGCCGATCGACTGCGCGAACTCGTGCACGACCGAGGCGAAGTACCGGGTGGCGCCGCGATCCATGTGCTTCACGGCGTCGACCCGGAACCCGTCGAGGTCGGCGAACGCCAGCCACCAGCAGTACGCCCGGGTGAGCGCCACGAGCGCGGGCGACGGCCGGTAGTCGTCGAGCCCGCCGCTGCCGTGGGCGATGTCCTTGAGCCCCTCGAAGTCGCCCTCGACGTACTCGGGGTACCGGTTCCAGTCGACGATCCGGCCGCGGCGGGTGAAGCTCTCCGGCGGGTGCAGCTCGGCGGGGTGCACCGCGCCGTCCGGCCACGCCGCGGCGGCGGCCTCGGGCGTGAACGGCACGAGGCCCGCCGGGGTCCGCCAGCCCGCCACCGGGTACTCGCGACCGTCCCAGCGGGCGTCGAACACCGTCGGCTCGTAGGCGAACACGTCGCCCGCGTGGTTCAGGACGACGTCGAGGATCACCCGCAGCCCCGCGGCGTGCGCGTCGTCGACCAGCGCGCGCAGTGCAGCCGCGTCACCGAACCGGGGATCGACGGTGAGGAAGTCCTGGGTCGCGTACCCGTGGTAGTTGCTCGCGACGGCCCCGGGTGCGGGCGCCGCCTGCCTGAGCACCGGGCTGACCCACAGGGCGGTGACGCCGAGCCGGGCGAGGTAGCCCAGCTTGCTGCGCACCCCCGCGAGCGTCCCGCCCACCCAGCCCACCCCGGCCGCGCGCCACGCCTGCGCGTCGGCGTCGCTCTGCACCGCGGTGTCCGCATCACCGGGTCGCCACGGCGGCGTCGAGCCGGCGACGACGGCGCCGGCGAGGTCCCGCACGCCGTCCTCCCTGGCGTCGGAGAACCGGTCGACGAGCAGGAAGTACAGCACCTCGTCCGCCCATGCCGACGGTGACGGCGTCGCGGGCCCGAGACCGGTGAAGTCCAGGTCCGCGACCTTCCGCGGCATCACCGGGGCGCCCCGCAGGTGGGTGCCGAAGAGCGTGTGAAGCGCCGCCCGGTGCCGCTCGTCCGCCGCCGCGTCGTACGTCCCGTTGTCCGGCACCGCGAACCCGTGCGCCGCGGGATAGACCTCCATCGTGTGCCGCACACCCGCCGCGGCGTACGCGGCGTCCAGGCGCGCGTACTGCTCGGGAGGGAAGGTCTCGTCGTTCTCTGCGGCGGCGACGTACACCGCCGCCTGCACCCGGTCGGCGAGGCGATGCGGGCTGTCCGGGTCGGCGGCGTCGGCCAGCCGGCCGCCGTGGAAGGACGCAGCCGCCCCGACCCGGTCCGGGAACCGGCCGGCGACCAGCAGCGCGGCCCGACCGCCCATGCAGTAGCCGAACACGCCGACCCGCGGGCCGGCCACCTCGGGGCGGCCCGCGAGGAACTCGAGGAACGCCCCGGCGTCCCGGGTGGTCATCTCCGCCGTCACGCTCCGCGCCATCGTCATCAACCGCTCCCGCTCCGGCGGGTCCGAGAACACCGTCGCGGCGTCGAACGGCCGCCACTCGCCCCACCGATGGTGGACGTCGGGCAGCAGCACGGTGTAGCCGGTGGCGGCGAGCCGGTCCGCGACGGCCCGGAAGGTCTCGCGCGGCCCTGCGGCATCCGGGAAGAGGATGGCGGCGGGCGCGGGCAGGCCGTCGGCCGGGACGTGCAGGGTGGCGTGGCAGGGTCCGTCGGGAGTGGGGAGGTCGACCTCGATCCGGGGCACGACGTCTTCCTACCAGCGAAGCCCGACCGTGCTCCGGGCGTGCCCGATCACACATGGACTGCGACCGATCCGGGCACGACGCGGCCACCCCGCACTCCGTGCGGGGCGGCCGCCCCGCACCTGCATCTTGAAGCGTCCATTACTACGGTGCGCGCATGGCGCTGCGGACCTACCTCGCGACGGAGATCGCCCTCGACCACGCCGACGGCCTGCTGACCCGGCGCGACGCCCTGCACAAGCTCGGCCTGCTCGGGCTCACGACGGCCGCGGCATCGACCCTGCTCGCGTCGTGCAGCAGCGCGGCACCCCCCGCAGCGGCGCCGAGCGCCGCCCCCGCGCCGCCCGCCTCCTCGGCCGCGGCGACCCCGACGGACGCGCCCGACTACGACGTCGCCGCGGCACGCGCCCGCACCCAGGACGTGACCTTCCCCGGCGGCACCGGCACGATGTCCGGCGCCTACGCGGCCGCGGACAACCCGCGCGGCGCCGTCCTGGTCGTCCACGAGAACCGCGGCCTGACCGACCACATCCGCGCGGTGGCCGGACGCCTCGCCGGCGACGGGTACAGCGCCCTGGCCCCGGACCTGCTCTCGCGCGCGGGAGGGACCGCCGGTGTGCCCGACGCCACCGCCGCGCTCGGCGCCATCAGCACCGCCGATCTCGTCACCGACCTGCGCAGCGGCCTGACGGAGCTGGGCAGGCGGGCGGACGGGCGCGCGCTGGGGGTGATCGGGTTCTGCTTCGGGGGCGGCATGGTGTGGCGGCTGCTGGACTCCGGCCCGTCCGAGCTGAAGGCCGCGGTCCCGTTCTACGGCCCGGCACCGGACGCTCCGCGGTTCGCGGGTTCGCAGGCCGCCGTCCTGGGCGTGTTCGCCGAGAAGGACGCCCGGGTCAACGCGGGCCGGGACAAGCTGGAGGCCGCGCTCACCGCGGCCGGGCTGACCCACGAGTTCGTGACCGTCCCCGGGGTGGACCACGCGTTCTTCAACGACACCGGTCCGCGCTACAACGAGGCGGCGGCGGCGCAGGTCTACCGGCAGGTGCTCGACTGGTTCGGCGCCCACCTGACCTGATCGGCCGCAAGCGTTTTCACCCGTTGGGCGGCGTCCGTGGCCCGTGGAGCGCATTGACGTGTGACGCCGGACACGCGGAGGCTCGGAGACCGACCGGTACTCGACGCAAAGGAGCTGGGCGATGAACGCACTCGTGCTGCGCAGTGCCATCGTCGCGGCGCTCGGAGGCCTGCTCTTCGGCTTCGACACCGCGGTGATCTCCGGCACCACCCAACAGCTGACCCGCGTCTACGAGCTGAGTCCGGGCGGGCTCGGCTTCACCGTGGCGACGGCGCTGCTCGGCACCATCTTCGGGGCGCTGATCGCCGGCAAGCCGGTGGACAGGTACGGCCGCAAGAAGGTGCTCTTCGCGATCGGGATCCTGTACTTCATCGGCGCGCTGGGCAGCGCGTTCGTGACCAATCTGGCGCTCTTCCAGATCTTCCGGTTCCTCGGCGGCATCGGCGTCGGGGTGGCGTCGGTCGTGGCGCCCATCTACACCGCCGAGATCGCCCCGCCCGCGCTGCGGGGTCGGCTGGTCGGCCTCGTGCAGTTCAACATCGTGCTCGGCATCCTGCTGGCCTACCTGTCGAACTTCGTCATCGCGAGCCTGCTGCCGGCCGAGGTCGCCTGGCGCTGGATGTTCGCCGTGATGGCCGTTCCCGCGGCGATCTTCTTCCTGCTGCTGTTCACCGTGCCGGAGACCCCGCGGTGGCTGTTCCAGGTCGGGCGCCGGGACGAGGCCGTGTCCGTGGTCGAGCGGACCACGCAGTCGCGCGAGGAGGCCGACTTCGAGATCCGCGAGATCGAGGAGGCCCTCGCCGCCCAGCACGGGCAGCGGAAGGCTCCGTTCTTCGTCCGCCAGAACCGCAAGGTGATCCTGCTGGCCTTCGCGATCGCCGTCTTCAACCAGCTCTCGGGAATCAACGCGATCCTCTACTACGCGCCCGACATCTTCCGGTCGGCCGGTGCGGGCGACAACGCCGCGGCCCTGGAGAGCGTCATCATCGGCCTGGTCAACCTGATCGTCACGATGGCCGCGCTGACCGTCATCGACAAGATCGGGCGGCGCAAGCTCATGCTGATCGGCTCGATCGGCTACCTCGTCAGCCTGGGCGTGCTCGCGGCGGTGTTCTTCGCCTACGAGGGGCAGTTCTCCGGGTTCTCCAGCGTCCTCGTGCTGGGCGGGCTCGTGGTGTTCATCGCCGCACACGCCTTCGGCCAGGGCTCGGTGATCTGGGTGTTCATCTCCGAGATCTTCCCCAACCGCATCCGCGGCCGCGGCCAGTCGCTGGGCAGCCTCACGCACTGGGTGTTCGCCGCCGTGGTGTCCGCGATCTTCCCGGCGATCGCGTCGGCGCTGGGGGGCGGCGCGGCGTTCTCGCTGTTCTTCCTCTGCATGGTCGGCCAGCTGATCTGGGTGCTGAAGGTCATGCCCGAGACGCGCGGGGTGCCGCTGGAGGAGATGGAGCGCAACCTCGGCATCGAGCTCAGCGAGGAGGACATCACGGGTGCGCAGGGGCCGCGCGCCCATTGACCCGGTTCGCTGCGACGAACGGCAGATGCGCAAGGCGCCCGCGGACGTAGGGTCACCCTGTGACGATCGCCGACCGTCCGCGGGTCGACCTGCGGCAGGTGCTGCGCACGACGTGCGCGGCCTCACCGGTCGAGGCCATCGACGTGATGGCCGACGGCCTGGCCACCCTCACCGGAGCCACGTACGTCGAGTTCCTCATCACCAACATCACGCACCGGGCCGTCGTGCGTTTCGCCGGCTCCGGTGCGAACGCGGCCCGGGTGCAGCAGGAGAACGGCGCGGTCCCGGTCATCCCCCTGCGCGGCACGGTCTACGAGCGCGTGCTGCGCCGCCAGCAGATCGTGCGCATGGACGAGGGCGGCGGCGAGCGCATCCTCGTGCCGGTCACCGAGACCGGCGACGCCCTCGGCGTGATCGACCTGCACCTGCCGCGGGGGGCCGACGCCGTCGACTTCGCCGACATCGCCGCGGTCGCCGAGGCGTTGGCCCGGATCGTCATCGCCAGCCGGCGGCACTCGGACCTCATGGACTGGGCCCAGGACACGTCGCCGTTCTCGCTGGCCGCGGAGATCCAGCGGCGCCTGCTGCCGGGCTCCTACACCTGCGAGACCGCACGGTTCACCGTCGCAGGCTGGCTGGAGCCGGCGAACGCCGTGGGCGGCGACACGTTCGACTACTCGCTGGACCGGGACACGTTGCACCTGTCGGTGACCGACGCCGTCGGCAACGACGTCAACGCCGCGCTGCTGGCGAGCGTGCTGCTGGGCAGCCTGCGCAACAGCCGCCGACGCGGCGCGGACCTCGCCGGCCAGGCCCGGACGGCCAACGACGCGCTCGCGGCGCACGCCCAGGTCGGGCAGTTCGTGACGGGCCAGCTGGCGCGGGTGGACCTGCACACCGGCACGATGACCTTCGTCAACGCCGGCCACCCGTTTCCCTACCGCGTCCGCGACGGCCAGGTGGGCGAGGTCGAGCTCGACATCGACATGCCCTTCGGCCTGTACGCCGGCCGGGACCTGCGGTTGCGGCGGCTGCAGCTCCGCCCCGGCGACCGCATCGTCCTGGTCACCGACGGGATGCTGGAGCGCAACGCGGAAGACCTCGACCTGCCTGGCATGCTCCGGCGCGAGGCGGGCACCCACCCCCGCGAGCTGGTCTACGAGCTCGCGGAGACCGTGCTGCACGCCACCGGCGGCGAGCTGCACGACGACGCCACGGTGCTGTGCCTGGACTGGCGCGGCGGCCCCGATGAACCGGACCGCCCGGACCGCGAGGAGTGACATGATCGCGACGACCACCCGCCCTGCCCCCGCCCCACCGCGCAGGTGGTGGAGCCCGCGGCCACGCCACTACGACCGGCCGGCCGAGGTGCTGGCGGTGCTCGGCGCGGCCCGCGACATCGTCGAGGCCGGATGGGTGCAGAACCGGTGGACGGTGTCCCCCGCGGCGGGGCGGACGAGCGCCGACGGCGACGGCGCGGACGGCTCGGTGCGCGCCTGCGTGGTCGCCGCCGTCGCCCTCGCGGTCCGCGCCCGCGATCCCCGTGCGGACCTGGCCGTCCACACGGGCCCGGCACTGGCCTACGTCTGGGACGAGGTGTTCGGCAGTGACCGATCCGGCCACGACGCGCCGGATCCGGGACGGGCCGCCGGCCGCTCGGCCCCCCACCACGTCCGCGTCGCTCGCATGCGCGAGCTGGCCCGGTGGAACGACGCAGGCGGGCGGACCCGGGACGACGTCGTCGCGGCGCTGGACCGGGCCGCGGCCCGGGTGGTCGCCCAGGTGGTGCAGCCCGCGCCCGCCTGAGCCCATACTGCGCCGATGGTGACCGCCGCCGAGCTCCGTGAGCTCGCACTGGGCCTGCCGGGCGCGCAGGAGCGCGAGACCTGGGGCCACCCCACGTTCCGGGTACGGGACAAGATCTTCGCGAGCATGTACGAGGGCGACGACGGCGCGATCGCCACGGTGAAGGCCTCCCCCGAGGAACAGAACGTGCTCGTCAGCGCGGACCCGGCGACGTTCGGCCTCGCCTCGCACGTCGGGCGGTACGGCTGGACGACGATCCGGCTGGACCGCGTCGACCCCGACGAGCTGCGCGAGCTGGTGGTCGAGGCCTGGCGCCGCACGGCGCCGAAGCGGGCGGTGGCGACGTTCGACAAGGCCTGACGAACCTATGAGGACGAAGTCAAGTCCTGGGTTTGGGTGTTTTTGGGCGTGATGGGTCGGCTCGGTGGCGGACGCCACCGAGTTGATCTTCTTGTGTGGGGTGGGTGCTGTTGGTCGGGTGGTGCCGCGCGCCCGTCTCCGGCCCTACGTAGCGTTCAAGCGGGTTGTTCCCGACAGCCTTCATCCGGGCTTGGTGGGAGACGGGCGGGGCTGCTCATGGTCAGTTGCGGGATGTGGTCCCGACGGAAATGCGGGCTCGCCCTGTCCGTGGTCAGCAGCGCGCTGGTGTTAGGCGGCAGCGGCGGCTTCCTGCTTCGCGGCCGGTCGAGGCCGGCGGCGATGGCGGGGTCCCAGGGGGTGCGGGTGGTGATGACGGCGTGGAGCTGACGCAGCAGGCTGCCGGCGACCGCGACCCGGGCTGGGTGGGGGTGAGCTTGTTGTCGGCGCGGCCGGTGAGGTGCGCGTACCGGGCGGCGAGCACGGGGTTGTTGCGCAACGCGGCCACACCGCGCGCCAGGCCGCGAGGCGCAGCTGGGGGCGGCCTCGTCCGCTGATCGCGGTCTTGCCCTGGTAGGTGCCTGAGGCGTTGTCGCGGGGGCACAGCCCGGCGTGCTTGACCAGCGCCCGGGCGGTGGTGAACCGGGTCGGGTCGCCGGTCTCGGCGAGGATGGTGGCGGCGCCGACCGCGGACAGCCCGGGGATGCTGGTGGCCAGCTCGGTCAGGCCGAGCTCGTCGAGCACGCAAGCATGCGGGTCTCGACCTCGAGCGATCTCGGTGCGGCGGGGGCGAGGTCGGCCAGGGCGAACGCCACTCGTTCCAGCGCGCCGGCCCGCTGGTCGGTCACACCGACCGTGGCGGGGCGGGGTCGGTGGCGGCGTCGAAGACGGCGCGCACGATCGTGGAGTACCAGCGGGTGGCGCCCAGCTCGGCGCGGACCGCGGCGGCGAACTGGTCCCACCCGGCCCGGCCGAGCACGCCCAGCTCACCGGTGGCGCCGATCCGGTCGAGCGCGACGGTGACCGCGGCCAGCCAGCTCGCCGAGTCCAGCGGCTGGCACGGCGGCGTCGAGCACCGCCGGCCAGGCGCACTCGAGCAGGTCACGGACCTGCTGGCGGGCGGCGCTGGCGGCGGTGACCAGCCCGGCCCGGCGCGCGCCGAGGTGCCGCAGCCGCGCCCAGGTCGGGTCGGCCCGCTCGGGCAGGTAGCAGCGCAACTCGACAGACCAACCGGGCGATGATCATCGGCGTCGGTGTCGTCGTTCTTGTTGTGGGTGAAGTCCTCGGTCTCCGGGCCCGGGCCACCAGCAGCGGCTGCACGCACACCAGCCTCACCCCGTGCCGGCGGCGATCTGGTCGAGCACCCGCCAGCGGTGCCCGGTCGGCTCACACGCCACCACGACCGAGCGAGAACCCGGCCTCGGCCGCCTGGGCCAGCCCCCACGCCACGGCCTCGGCAGCTGCCACGCCTTGCACGCACCGTGCGGCGGGCCAACGCGGAGTCCTGTCGGTCAACGCGCACACCTGCTTGTCGCGGCAGATCGAACGCGAGCACGCGGTCTCGCGGGTGATGACGCCCGCAGCGGGCAGCTTCTCGTTACGACGACGATCCCACGGACAACCGAGCGGCGACTACGGTTGGACACGACATCCTCCTGGTGCGGTTGGGACTCCAAGCCCGCGACACCCCACCAGGAGGATGTCCCGCGACTTCAACCGCTCAGGTTGTTACTACGCCCTCCGTCGACCGCTCCCACAGCGACTCGGTGCCGTCCGCGGTGGTGAAGACCGTGTGGTCGCCACGCATCGCATCGAGTCGCTGTCCTGGTCGAGGCCCTGTTTTGTCGGTGGTGCGTGGGACTCTTTGCTCGTGACCGGGACCGTCCACGCAGCCGCCGGCCGCCTCGCGCAGGAGGCGGAGGCGCTGGCTGGCGTGGTCGTGTCGGCGGGCGACGACGAGCTGGTCGCGCTGCTTCCGGCGGCCGAAGCGGTGGCCCGGCGGCTGGACCGGCTCGTCGTGGAAGCGGTGGCGACGCTGCAGCGCCGCGGCGTCTTCTCCGAGCGCGGCTACCGCTCGACGGTCGGGGCGCTCGTGGACCTCGTCGGGGTGGGACCGGTTCGAGGCCCACCGGCGGGTTGTCGCCGCCGAGCAGGTGTGCCCGCGCGTCGGTCTGGACGGCGCGGTGCTGCCGCCGCGGCTGCCCGCCACCGCGGCGGTGTTCGTCGATTGTCTGATCGGGCTGCGGCACGTCGAGGTCGTCACGAAGATCCTCGGCAGCGAGGCGGCCGGGCGGCTGCCCCCGAGGTGTGGGCCGGCACAGAGGAGATCCTGGCGGAGCACGCCGGGCGGCATACGCCCGCCGAACTGCACAAGTTCGCAACCCGAGCTGATCACGACGCTGGATCAGGACGGCCCGGAGCCGCGGGACGACCCACTGCCGGTCAACGAGCTGTTCCTGACTCCGGCGCGCGACGGCGGGGGCACGATCACGGGCCGGTTCGGCGACGCGGCGCTGTGGGGCGCGATCACCACGCTGATCGAGGCCAAGACGGCGCCGCGCAGCAGCGAGGATCCCCGGTCGACGGCACAACGACGCGCCGACGCCCTCGGAGAGATGTGCGGGTACGTGCTGACCCACGGCGACTTGCCGCAGACCGGTGGGCATCGCCCGACGTTGACGGTCACCGTCACCCTCGACGACCTGGAGCAGCGTGCTCGGGAAGCGGTGCTCGACCTCGGTGGGGCGTTGACGCCGGCCGCGCTGCGCCGGTTGTGTTGCGATGCCGCAGTGGTACCGGTGGTCCTGGGCAGCGCCGGGCAACCGCTGGACGTCGGCCGGGCGACCCGCACCATTCCGGACGGCTTGCGCCGGGCGGTCGCCGCACGCGACCGCGGCTGCGCCTTCCCCGGTTGCGACCGGCCGCCTTCGTGGGCGGAGGTGCACCACGTGGTCGAGTGGCAGCACGGTGGGCCTACCGAGATCAACAATCTGGTGATGTTGTGCGGCCGGCACCATCGGGTGCTGCACGAGTCGGGTTGGGCCGTCCGGATCCGCGACGGGTTGCCGGAGTTCGTGCCGCCCCGCTGGATCGACCCCGATCAGCACATCCGCCGCAAACCCCGAGTGGCCGACGTCCGACGGCCCGGTACCCGACCACCCGACACCAGACCGGGGCGAAGCTCAGGTGCAGGTCCTGGCCGCGCCGCACCGGGTCCACCGCGCGTGGCCGCTGGAAGCGGGACGACATCCACGGACGGCGGCGGGCTCGAATAGCCGCGGGGCCGGGTCGGCGACCAGCTGGCCACGGTGCAGCTGGCTGCACGACATCGAGCGGGACGGCGCGCTGAGTCTGATCGGCGATCATGCCGGGGAGCGCGACCGCGCCATCCGGCGAGCGTGCGAGCGGCTGCTCGAGGTCGACGCCGGAGCCCGCCGTCGCCGGAGCCGCCCGCGGATATGGAATCCGGCGGTCGGCGTCGGCACGTCCGCCGAGGAGGCAGGCGAGGTCACCGCAGCGGCCTGGTCCCCGGACGGCGTCCGCCTGGCGACCGTAGAAGCCGGAGGTCGCGTCGGGATCGCCGCACCCACGGGCCGCACCATCCTCACCGAACCCGTTTCCCGGGTGCAGGCGCTGGCTTGGTCGCCGGACGGCGCTGCCTTGCCACGATCGAGAGCGGTGGCATCGTCCAGTTCTGGGCCGCCGCGAGCGGCAGTCTCCTGCGGACACTCGGCGGGCACGCCGACGACGCCCGGGCCGCGTCCTGGTCCCCGGACGGGACACGGACGGAGCGACGGGCGGAGGATCAGGCCGTCAGCTCTTCTTGACCCGCCACGCCCGCTCGAACGGCAGCCGCCAGGCGTTCGGCGCGATCAGCTGGTGGATCGCGTTGGGCCCCCAGCTGCCCGGCGGGTAGAACTTGACCGGCGGCGGGTCCTCCAGCAGCGGCATCGACCGCTCCCACAGCGACTCGATGCCGTCCGCGGTGGTGAACAGCGTGTGGTCGCCGCGCATCGCGTCGAGGATCAGCCGCTCGTAGGCCTCGAGGACGTCGCCCGCCCGGTCCGTCTCCTGCGTGGAGAACTGCATCGACAGCTTCTCCAGCCGCATCCCCGGCCCCGGCCGCTTGCCGTAGAACGACAGCGACACCCGGGAGTCCTCGGCGAGGTCGAACGTCAGGTGGTCCGGGCCCTCGCCGCCGACGCCGGAGTTCGCCGGGAACATCGTCCGCGGCGCCTCCTTGAACGCGATCGAGATGATGCGCAGGCCCTCGGCCATCTTCTTGCCGGTGCGCAGGTAGAACGGCACACCCGCCCAGCGCCAGTTGTCGATGTCGACCCGCAGCGCGATGAACGTCTCGGTGTCCGAGTCGCGGCCGCACCCCGGCTCCTCGCGGTAGCCGCCGTACTGGCCGCGGACCACCTTGCGCGGGTCGATCGGCAGCATCGAGCGGAAGACCTTGTTCTTCTCCTCGCTGATCGCCCGCGGTTCCAGCGCCGTCGGCGGCTCCATCGCGACGAACGCCATCACCTGCATCAGGTGGGTGACCACCATGTCCTTGTAGGCGCCGGTGGACTCGTAGAAGTTCGCCCGCTGGTCCAGCCCGAGCGTCTCGGGGATGTCGATCTGGACGTGGTCGAT
This sequence comes from uncultured Actinomycetota bacterium, assembly GCA_963780835.1. Classification (GTDB taxonomy): domain Bacteria; phylum Actinomycetota; class Actinomycetes; order Mycobacteriales; family Pseudonocardiaceae; genus Pseudonocardia. Next base: position 55,081 of record CAWADQ010000057.1, read on the forward strand.
GAAGTTGCGGTTCCAGATCGGTTCGAACAGCCCGTTCGCGAAGCGGAACGCGAGGATGTTCTGCGCCGCCTCCTTGCCGAGGAAGTGGTCGATGCGGAAGATCTGCGACTCGTCGAACACCGAGTGCACGAAGTCGTTGAGCCGCACGGCGCTGGTCAGGTCGTGGCCGAACGGCTTCTCCATGACGACCCGGGCGTTCTCGGTCAGGTCCGCGTCGCGCAGCATCCCGATGACGGCCTCGGCCGCCTTGGGCGGCACGGACAGGTAGTGCAGCCGCCGACAGCCCGGCCCGAGCAGCGTCCTCGGCCTCCTTGACCGCGGCCGTGAGGCCCTCGGGTCCGGCGCCCTGCGGCACGTAGGTCAGCCGGTCCGCGAAGGTCTGCCACGGCCACGTCGTCGATGCCGTGCGTGCCGAAGCTCTCGACGGCCGCGGCGCGCGAGCGCGCGGAACTCCTCGGTGCTCATGTCGTCCATCGCCGTGCCGACCACGCGGATGTCCGGCGCGAGCGACGGACTGCGCGAGGTAGGCCATGCCGGGCAGCAGCTTGCGCTTGGCGAGGTCGCCGGTGGCGCCGAACAGCACGATGACGTGCGGCGCCAGCGGCTCGCCGTCGCGCGGGCGCGGGCGCGCGTCGGGTGCCGGGTAGGCGATGGTCTGAGGACGGTCGGCCACGCTCGATCCTCCAAGACGGGGAAGCCTCCGGGGGAGGCGGGCGTCCTCGGGGCGACGGCGCTGTGGCGAGGACCCCGCCGAAACACTAGCGAGGGCCACCGCACGGCACCACCGGACACGATGTCGAGGACGCGCGCACCACGAACCGGGACACCCCGCCACCGGACCCGATGCTCCCGGGAGGACCGCGCCGATGCCGGACCTGCGCCCCGCCGTGCTGCTCGACGTCGACGGCACGCTGCTCGACACCAACTACCTGCACGTGCTCGCCTGGTGGCAGGCCTTCGAGGACACCGGGCACGGCCCGATCGCGATGAGGCGCCATCCACCGCGCGATCGGCATCCCCAGCGAGGGCCTCGTGCGCCACCTGTCGGAGAGGACGACGAGAAGACCGTCGACGCGCACAGCAGGCGGCTACGAGCCGCCTGCGCGAGAATGTGACAGCCGTTGCCGAAGACCGCGGAGCTGCTGCGCGCCTGTGCCGACCGCGGCCTGGCGGTCGTCCTCGCCACGAGCGGCCAGGAGTCGGACCTGAAAGTGGATGCTGCCGGCGATCGGCGCCGGCGACGCCGTTACCGGCGCGACCACCTCCGCGGACGTGGACCAGGGCAAGCCGGAACCGGACCTGCTGACGACGGCGATGCGCGACCACGGCCTCGACCCGCAGCGCACGGTCGTGGTCGGCGACACCGTGTGGGACGTCGAGGCCGCGCAGCGGGCGGGCCTGCCCTGCATCGGCTGACCTGCGGCGGGATAGCGCGCAGGAATCCACGACGCCGGCGCGGCGGCCGTCTACGACGACCCGGCCGACCTGCTGGAGCACCTCGACGACTCACCGGTCGGACGCGTCGTGGACCTCGAGCGAGCTTGCGCGCGAATCAGTGTCACAGCGCCGCGCGCAGCGCCGACCCGAGCGCAGCGAGGGAGAGCGGTAAGCATGATCAGCGGACGGGCCAGTGCAGTCTCGAGGTGGGTGTAGCTGACGTGCACGCCCGGCCCGGGCCACTCGCGCGCGTCCGGCGACCCGTGCGCGAGCCGGACCCGGTAACGCCGGTCGCACACCTTCCGGTCGACGCTGCCGCATCCCGTCCACGCCTTCGCACATCCCAGGTGAGCGTCGCACCTGCTGCAGCAGCTGCGACGGTCACACGGAACGTGCAGCAGCACCGAAGGCCCGCGACGCGACCGTCAACGTCGCCCTGCTGCCCGGGTGTGCTCGAAGATCAGGTTCGTCTCCGTCGAGGCCACGGTCGGGTCGCGGTTGAGGTGCTCGGCCACGAAGTCGCGCAGGTCGCGCGTGCTGCCCACGGCGACGTGCAGCAGGTAGTCGTTCACCCCCGCCACGACGTAGACGTCGAGCTCGTCGGGCAGCGCGCTGATCCGCGTGACGACCGGGCCCATGCTGCCGCGGGCGTGGGCGGCGAGCTCGTGCAGTATCGCGCGCGGATCGTCCGTGACGCCGACACCGTCTGGGCGGACGCCGACCTGCTGCTCAAGGTCAAGGAACCCGCGGCCGAGGAGTACTACCGGCTGCGCACGGGCCAGGTGCTCTTCACCTACCACCTCATGCGTCCCGAGGGCGGGCGCGGCGAGGTCACAGACGTCGCCGCCGTCCTGTCCTACGGTCACCCGGGAGGGGGACCGCCGCCCGGGAAGTCCACGCAGACGGGCACGGACCGCGCCGCGCCCGCGATCGGACTAGCGTTTCCGCCATGAGCCGACGGCTGGTCATGATCGGTGGCGACGCGGCGGGGATGACCGCGGCGACCCAGGCGCGCAGGCGCCGCGGCCCGGACGAGCTGGAGATCATCGCCATCGAGCGGGGCGCTACACCTCGTACTCGGCCTGCGGCATCCCCTACTGGATCGCGGTGACGGTCGACGGACATGGACAAGCTCGTGTCGCGCGCTCCCGAGCAGCTCCGCAGAACGGCATCGACGTGCGACTGCGCACCGAGGTGGTCGGGATCGACCTGGACGGCGCGAGGTGCGTCGCCCGCGACCTCGACGCGGGTCGCGAGTCGGCGGGCCTTCGACGACCTCGTCTTCGCCACCGGCGCGTGCCGGCACGCCCGCCGGTGCCGGGGATCGACGCGGCCGGGGTCTACGGCGTGCAGACCCTGGACGACGGCGCCGCGCTGCGCGCCGGCGCTGGAGCCGGGCACTGCGGCGCGTCGTGTCGTCGGTGGCGGCTACATCGGGCTGGAGATGGCCGAGGCCTGCCCGGTGCGCGGGCTGGAGGTGACGGTCGTCGAGGCCGGTCGGCGACACCGATCGTCGACCTTCGATCCGGACATGGGCCGGTGATCGCCGATGCCGTGCGCAAGATGGGTGTGAAGCTGCGTGCTCGACGACGCGGTGCGGGCGAGATCGAGACCGGCGACGGCGGCGGGTCGCGGCGGTCGCACACCGCGTCCGGCCTGCGCCTGCCCGCCGACCTGGTCGTGCTCGGGCTGGGGGTGCGGCCCCAACGTCGACGCTGGCCGGCGACGCCGGGATCGCGCTGCGGTCGCCGGCGGAATCGCGCACGGACCACCGGATGCGCACCCGTCGCCGCCGGGCGTGTGGGCGGCCGGCGACTGCGTGCAGAGTCGGTCCACCTGGTCTGCCGGCCGGCCGGTGCTCATCGCGCTCGGCACCCACGCGAACAAGCAGGGCCGGGTCGCCGGGCATCAACATCGGGGGCGGCTACGCGACGTTCCCCGGCGTGATCGGAACGGCCATGACGAAGATCTGCGACCTGGAGATGGCGCGGACCGGCCTGTCGGAGCGGGAGGCCGAGGCGGCCGGCTGCGGTCCGTCTCCGCCATGGTCGACTCGACCACCCGGGCCGGCTACTTTCCCGGTGCGGCGCCGATCCGGCTCAAACTCATCGCGGAGCTGCGCACCGGCCGGCTGCTCGGCGCGCAGATCGTCGGCCGCGAGGAGCCGCGAAGCGGATCGACGTCCTGGCGACCGCGATCTGGAACGCGATGACGGTGGAGCGAGGGCCTCGGCTGGATCTGTCCTACGCCCCGCCGTTCGCGCCGGTGTGGGACCCGGTGCTGATCGCCGCGCGCAAGGCGTTCGACGCGGTCGAGGCCCAGGCCCGCGGCGACGGCGCCTGAGTCAGCCCTCGGCGCCCGTGACGGGGACCAGGCCGGCCGCCTCGATGCCCGCCACCGCGGCCGCCTCGTCGTTGAGCGACGCGTCGCCGGTGACCCCCACGGCGCCGAGCAGCGTGCCGGCGGCGTCGCGGACGAACACCCCGCCGGGCACCGAGAGGATCTTCCCGCCGGCCAGGGTGGCGACCGAGGTGAAGAACTCCGGGGAGTCGGCGGCGCGGGCGGCGATCGCGCGGTTGGTCATGCCCAGCGCGAGCACGCCGTAGGCCTTGGCGACGGCGAGGTCCGGGCGCAGGTTGCCCGAGCCGTCCTGGCGGGCCAGCGCGACGACGGCACCCCCGGGGTCGAGCACGGCGACGGTCAGCGGGTTGAAGCCCTGCTCGGTGCCGTGGGCCAGCGCGGCGGCGACGACGGTCTGGGCCTGCTCCAGGGAGATGCTCATGGACACCATCGTCGCCCACGACAGACGCTTCAGGTCGTCGGCTTGCCGTACATCTCGCCCAGCGGGTCGTGCAGGAACTCGATGCGCGCGCCGTCCGGGTCCGTCGTGTAGATCGACGAGCCGGAGTGGATCGCGTACGGGATCTTCCGGTCGTCCAGCCGTCCCCGGATCTCGTGCCACTGCTCCTCGGGCACCGAGATCGCGAGGTGGTGCAGCCCGCCCAGCACCTCCGCGTAGGGACCGGGCTCCACGCCGGGCAGGTCGAAGAAGGCCAGGCAGTTGCCGTTGCCGATGTCGAAGAAGAAGTGCGTCGACCCGGCGAGGTCGCGGTTCTCGAACAGGACCGTCACCGGGAAGCCGGCGACGTTCTGGTACCACTCGACCGTCGTCTCGACGTCCCGGCAGATCAGCGCGACGTGGTGGACGCCGCGGCCGGTGGTCGGCGGCCGGTGCTCCCGGGAGACCAGGTACTCGGCCCGGATCCGGTCACGCACGGTCGTGTAGGCCTGCCGCTGCTCCTCGGTGATGAGCGACGTCTTGTCCGCGCGCGTGTAGGCATCTTCCTCGGTGGTCATCGTCGACACTCCTCCCTCACGCGGCCGCGAGGCTCGCGTGCATCTCCCACACCAGGATCTCGGCTGGCTCCCCACCGCGGCCACGCGCTGGCCGCCGGTCGCGGTGAACCGCACGGCGTCGCCCGCCGCCAGCGCGCCCGCGCCCTCCAGCGTCACGTCGCCGCGGGCGACGAACAGGTGCAGGTAGGGCGCGTCGGGAAGCCTCACCGACTGGCCGGGCTCGAGCCGCGCGGCGTGCAGCGTGGCGTAGCGGTTCGCGATGCGGATCGCGCTGTCGCCGTGCTGGGGCATGCCGGACGCGACCGGGACGAGCGCGCCGGACAGGAGCTCGGCGTCGATCTCGTGCTGCGCGTAGCCGGGCTCGATGCCGTTCTCGTCGGGCACCACCCACATCTGCACGAAGTGCACGGGGTCGGTGTGCTGCTCGCCCTGCAGTCGCCACGGATCGTTCTTCTCGGAGTGCAGGATCCCGGTGCCCGCGCTCATCCGCTGGGCCAGGCCCGGGTAGATCACGCCCGCGTGTCCGGTGGAGTCCTGGTGCACGAGCGAGCCGCGCAGCACCCAGGTGACGATCTCCATGTCGCGGTGCGGGTGCGTCTCGAACCCGGTGCCCGGCGCGACGATGTCGTCGTTGTTCACCAGCAGCAGCCCGTGGTGGGTGTTGGCGGGGTCGTAGTGACCTCCGAAGGAGAACGAGTGGTGCGAGTCCAGCCACGGGATGCGCGTGGCGAAGCGGTCGGCCGCGCGGCGGACGTCGATCGTGGGTGTCGTCATGCCTCCACCTTTCCATTGTGGTTGCACGCTCAACAATCTGCCCGGCCAGGTATTCCGCGCATCCCCGTCGCCCAGGGACAGTAGTCCCGTAGTCGGTCAGGCGCGCCGCCCGCGCAGCACCCGCGACACGCCCAGCGCCGCCGTCCGCACCGCGGGCGCCAGCCGGTCCGGGTCGAGCCGGTTGATCCACCCCGTGATCGAGATGGCGGCCACCGCCGCACCGTCGACGTCGAGCACCGGGGCCGCGATGCAGGTGACGCCGACACTCGACTCCTCCCGCTCCCGCGCCACCCCCGACTCGCGGATCGCCGCGAGCTCCGCGTGCAGCAGGCCCGGCGCGATGAACCTGCGGGGGGCGAGGCTTGGCGAGCAGGTCCGGAGCTGACCGATTCCGCTGGCGGACGAGCGGCACCTTCGTCGGAACCTATCCGACGAGCGTGCCGCTCGTCGGCGGCGAGGCCGGCTCGCCCACCGCCTCCGTGAGTGGGACGGCGGTCCCGAGGCCGGTCAGCGCGCACACCCGCGCCGGCGCCGATCCCGGCGCCACGACGATCGACAGCCTCGGCCCCGCGAGCGCCGCCGCCTCCGCGAGCAGCGCGACGCCGGCGCTGCTCAGGTAGCGCACCGCGGTCAGGTCGACGACGCACCGGGCGGCGCCGGCGGCCGCGCTCAGCAGCGCCGGACCGATCGCGTCGCGCCCGTCGAGGTCGAGGTCGCCGGTGACGACGAGCCTGCCGCCGACGGTCCGCACCGACGCCGGTTCCCCGACAACCCGGTCGGCGGTCCGCACCCGGGCCGGTGCGGCCGGTGACTCCGGCGCCGGGACCGGCACCCGGAAGCGCACGCGGGTCCCGTCGGGACCGCGGTCGATCTGCAGGTCCGCGGCGATCGCCCCGATCACGCGCAGCCCGTGTCCGCGATGACCGTTGTCCACCGGCGCCGGGCGCCAGCGGCCGTGGTCGCGCACCGTGACCTCGATGTCGCCGTCCGCGCGCCGCGCGACGGTGTACTCGAACTCGCCCCCCTCGGCCTCGGGATAAGCGTGCTCCGCCGCGTTCGCGCCCGCCTCGCCGAGGGCGAGCTCCAGGTCCTCGGCGAGCTCGGCGGGCAGCCCGGCGGCCCGCTCCCAGTCGGCCACGAGCCGGCGCAGCACCCGCATGCTCTCGCCGCGGGCCGGCAACCGGCCCGCGAGCGGCGCGGGAACAGCGCGCACGACCAGCAACGCGACGTCGTCGGCCGGGCCCGAATTGCCGAGCGTCGCCTCCGCGAGCGCCGCGACGAGCTCGGCGGGGCCCAGCCCGGCGAGGCCCACTGCCGCCGTCGCCAACCGGTCCAGGCCCGTGTCGAGAAGCTCGCCGCGGCGTTCGACGAGCCCGTCGGTGTAGAGCACGATCGACGAACCGGCCGCGACCTCCGCGCTGCCCTCGGCGTAGGGCCGTCGGCCGCGCACGCCGAGCACGGCACCCGACCCGCCGGTGTCGACGCCGCCCAGGAAGCGTGCGCCGCCGGCGCCGCCGACCAGCAGCACCGGCGGATGCCCGGCCAGTGCCCAGCGCAGCACGCCGGTCGACCAGTCGTAGAGCAGGCATGCGCAGGTGCTGCCGGCCGATCCGGCGACGCGGGCGGCGAACCGGTCGAGCCGCTCGAGCGCGGAGGCGGGCGAACAGCCGTCGAGCAGCTGCGCCGCCAGCACGCTGCGCAGCTGCCCCATGACGGCCGCGGCGGGCGGCCCGTGCCCGACGACATCGCCGACGACGAGCGCGACCGTGGTCTTGCCGACCTGCAGCATGTCGTACCAGTCACCGCCGGACAGCGCGTGCTCCGTGGCCGGTGTGTACCGGGCCGCACCGGCCAGCCGGGCCAGCGGCGGCAGGCGGGCCGGGAGCAGGCTGCGCTGCAGGACGTCGGCGACCTCGTGCTCGGCCTGGTGCAGCCGCGCTCGGTCGAGCGCCTGCGCGCACTGGCTCGCGACGGTGAGGACCGCGGCGCGGCGGTCGTCGCCCAGGTCCGGCGGCCCGTCGGGGAACCACATGCCGACGGCGCCGATCGCCCGGCCCGACAGCGGCAGCGGCAGCGCGAGCGGCATGCCGACCTCCGGCGTCCACTCCGGCTCCTGCGTACGGACGGCTCGGGCGATCGGGTGGTCGTCGGCGAGGAGCACGGGGAGCGGGCCGTACGTCCCGTGCCCGCCGACGGGCTCGAGCCGGCCGCCCTGCTGCAGGACGACCGCGGCACCGGTCGCGCCCAGCACCTGCGCCTGCCCGAGGACGACGTCGACGACGTCGTCCGGGCGGGTCGCCCCGGACAGTGCGGCGACGAGGTGGCCGAACTCCTCGGCCGAGCGCCGGGCCCGCCGCTCGGCCGCCAGCAGTCCGGCCCGGTGCAGTGCCTGGGCACACTGGTCGGCGAGGGCCGTGGCGGTCGCGCGCTCCTCGGGTCCGGGCGCGCGGGGTGCGGTGAAGCAGGCGACCGCGACCCCGAGGCAGTGCCCGCCCACCCTCAGCGGCAGGCACGCGAGCCCGGTGTAGCCGTACTTCTGCAGCGTGGCCCGCTGCGCCGGGTACCGGTCGCTCCACTCGGCGTCGTCGGCGAGCCACACCTGCTCCGCCCGGGACACCGCATCCGTCACAGGATTGCCGGCGTCGAGCGGCATGCGCTGCCAGCGCTCGCGGGTCCCGTCCGGCCAGTTCTGCATCCCCAGGCCCAGCAGCACACCGTCGCGCAGCTCCCAGGCCGCAACCGACTCGACGTCGAGCAGCTGCCGCAGCTGCGTGACCATGATGGCGCCGACCTGCGGCGGTGTCGCGGCGGCCGACAGCGCCGCGGTGGCGTCCTGCAGCAGCCGGAGCCGGTGGTTGGCCGAGCGTTCCCGCTCCAGCAGCCGCTCGCGCTCGGCCTCGGCCCGCCGGCGCGCGGTGATGTCGCGGCCGATGGCCTGCATCCGGCCGGGCCCCGCCGAGCGCATGCTCAGCTCGAGCGCGACCCAGGTGCCGTCCCGCCGCCGCAGGTCCCACACCTCGGTGCGCGAGCCGACCCGCCCGCAGCACCCCCCACAGCGCCGCCAGCCGCGGCTGCTCGCCGGGACGGACGAGGTCGCGCACGCTCAGCGTGAGGTGCTCGTCGTGCGACCAGCCCAGCAGCGTGCAGGCCGCCGGGTTCGCGGCGAGGAAGCGGCCGTCGTCGTCGGCGAGCCAGATCCCGTCACTGGCCTGCTCCACGATCAGCCGGTAGCGCTCCTCGTTCTCCCGCAACGCGTTGAGGGCGTGCACCCGCTGCAGCGACTCCCAGCAGCGGGCGACGACCGTCGTCAGCAGCGCGATCTCCGTAGCCGTCCACGCGCGCGGCGTGGCGTGGTGCACGGCCATCGCGGCGACGAACCGGGCGCTCTTGTGCAGCGGCACGCAGACGACGGCGGTGATCCCGGTCCGCCGGTAGATGTCGCGCTGCTCGGGCAGCACCCGTGCGTCGGCGAACGCGTCGGCGACGACGTAGGGCTCGCCGGCCCGCATGCAGCGCAGGGTCTCGGCGCTGAAGTCGGACATCGCCATCCGGCCCGTCAGCGGCGGGAGCCCGAGGGCGTAGCTGCCGGTCATCGTGAAGTGGTCCTCGTCGGGCTCCGCCTCGGCGTAGGCGCACCGGTCGCAGGACAGCCGCTCCCCCACGAGCCGCGCCACCGTCGCCATGATCTCGGCCGGGTCGTCGAGCGGCTGCAGCGCGCGCTCGACGCCGGCCGAGGAAGAGGTCGGGACCCGCGTCGGACACCCCTGCGGTGCCGCCCACGTCGTTCACTCGTGGGAGGGTAACGGGCAGCAGCAGCCATCACCGGCCGTCGCCGGGCGGCCGCCGGCCAGGCGCCGGCCGACCTTCCGCTCGCGACGCGCTACCGTAGCGCGGCGATCCCCATGCCACCACCGATGCACAGGGAGACCAGGCCGTGCACACGGGCATGCCGGCGCTCCAACTGGTGCAGGGTCTTCACCGTCAGCACGGCACCGGTCCGCCGATGGGGTGCCCCAGCGCGACGGCCCCGCCGACCGGGTTGATCTTCCGTCGGGCACCTTCAGCTCGCGCTGCACCGCGAGGGCGACCGACGCGAACGCCTCGTTCGCCTCAAGGACGTCGATGTCGTCGACGGTCAGCGCCGGCCTCTCGCAGCGCCCGCAGCGAGGCGGGCACCATGCCGATCCCCGTGCGCGGGTCCACGCCGCTAGCCGCAGCGGAGACGAGCCGGCCGCTCACCGGAAGCCCCAGCTCCTCGGCCCTCGCCTTGCTCGCGACGAGCGTCAGGGCCGCGCCGTAGTTCACGCCGCTGGCGTTGGCGGCGGTGACCGGCCCGTCCTTGTTGAACCCGGACGCAGCCGGGCCAGGCCCTCGGCCGTGGCGTCGGGCCGGATGTGTTCGTCGGTCGTGAAGTCGACGGTCCGGCCTTCTTCTGCTTGATCTGCACCGGCACGATCTGGCCGGAGAAGGCCTCCTCGCTGTGCGCCTTGGCCGCGGGCTGGTGGCTGCGCGCGGCGTAGGCGTCGCAGTCCTCGCGGGTGATGTCGGTAGCGCTCGGCGACGTTCTCCGCGGTGGTGCCCATATGATAAGTCGTCCGAACGCGTCCCGCAGGCCGTCGTGACCATGTGGTCGATGATCTTTGCGTCGGCATGCCCATCCAGTAGCCGTAGCGGCCCTTGGGCGTGAGGAGCGGTGCCTGGTCCATGTTCTCGATGCCGCCGGCGGCACCACGTCAGCGTCACCAAGGCGATCTCCTGGCCCGCGTTGACGACCGCCTGCAGCCCCAGCCGCACATCCGGTTCGGCGTGATCCCCGGCGCCGCGACCGGGACGCCGCTCTTCACCCCGACCTGTCGGCCCAGGTAGATGCCCTGCCCCGCCGACAGGAGTTGCCGACGATGACCTGGTCGACCCGCTCGGGGTCGATCGCCGAGCGCTCGAGCGCCGCCTTGCCCACAGTCGCGCCCAGATCCGTGGCCGGTACATCCTTCAACGAGCCGCCGGACGATTCCGATCGCCGTCCGCAGCGGCGTCGAGGTCGAAGACGTCCGTGGCGCTCCTACCGAAACCCATGTCGCCCCATTCCTTCGTCGCGCCGATCTCGGGGGTGCCCGATCGCGCCCCATCCTGCCCGGCCTGCGCACCTCTCTGCAGGTCCGAGAAACAGCGTAGCCCTCCCCGATGCGGCCCGGCCCCCGTCGCGGGACCGTCGCGCGGCGAGCCGGGCCGGGACCGGGCCCGGCGTCGGTGCGGACGAGGGGGCTCCGGTGGACGGACATGCCGACGTGACCGTGGACGTCGCGATCGTGGGGGTGGCGTCGCCGGCGCGGGGCTGGCCGACAGTGCTGGCCCGCGACGGCTACGCGGTGCTCGTGCTGGAGCGCCAGACGAGCTACCGCGACAAGGTGCGCGGGGAGGTGCTCTGCTGCTCGAGGGTCGCGGAGATCGCGGACCTCTGGGCGCTGCTGCCGGGCCTGGGCCGCGCCAATCTGCCGGTCGCGAAGTAGTCTGCCGACCCGGCCGCCTGTTCGAGGGGGTCGCCGAGGAGGCGCTGCGACGCTGGGGCGGGTCGCTCGCGCGAACGCGCGCAGGCTCCAGCAGGGCGGCCGGACGGCGACATCGGCTGCGG
>CAWADQ010000058.1:0-32012 GCA_963780835.1 uncultured Actinomycetota bacterium
CGCTACGACACCCAGCGCCGGTCGCCCGTGAACCCCACGGACATCGACACGTGGTGCCCCGAGGCGGTGAGCCGTCGTTCGAGTTCGGCCCGGACCGCGTCGCACTGCCGCACCGTCGTGTCGGCGCCGACCAGGAACACGACGTCCAGGTCGAGCCGCCCGCCGACCTTGGACGTCCGCACGACGGCATCGGCGACACCGTGCTCCGCGCCGAGCGCCCGCACCAGCGCCACGACCGGCTCCTGCACGTCCGGCGGTGCGGCCATCGTCAGCACCTCGCGGAAGCCGCTGATCATCAGCCGGGCGGGGACGGGGAGGAACGCCGCGCGAGACCACGACGACCATGACGGGGTCGACGTAGCGGGCCAGGTCCGCCCGCCCGGCCTGCTGCAGCACGGCGGCCACGACGAACCCCGCGAGCACCCCGACGCTCAGCAGCGTGTCGCCGGTCCACTCCGCGGCCTCCGCCGCGCACCAGGTCTGACGCGCCGGCGCGGGCGCGCCGGCGCAGCACGACCGTGACGGCGACCCCGACGAGCGTCGCCACGACGCCGTACACGACCGCCAGCCCGACCTCCACCTCGCGTCCGCCGGCGAGGACGTCGCCCACCCCGCCGACCAGGGCGTACACACTCAGCCCGCCGAGCGCCGCCGCCTTCACGACGACGGTCAGCGGCTCCCACACCTCGCGACCCCAGGGATAGCGCTCGTCCGGGCCCCGCCGGGCCGTGCGCAGCGCGAGGACCGCCATCAGCGACAGCGCCACGCTGGCGAACGAGTACAGCCCGTCGAACACGATCAGCTGTGAGCCCGTGAGCAGACCCCAGGCCACGGCGACCACGGCGAACCCGGCCGACGTCCAGGTCGAGAGCAGCAGTGCGCCGGTCGCTACGACGCCCAGCGCGGGTCGCCGGTGAACCCGACGGACATCGACACGTGGTGACTCGAGGCGGTGAGTCGTCGCTCGAGCTCGGCCCGGACCGCGTCGCACTGCCGCACCGTCGTGTCGGCGCCGACCAGGAACACGACGTCCAGGTCGAGCCGCCCGCCGACCTTGGACGCCCGCACGACCGACTCGGCGAACCCGTGCTCCGCGCCGAGTGCCCGCACCAGCGCGACGACCGGCTCCTGGACGCTGACGGCGCGGCCATCGTCAGCACCTCGCGGAAGCCGCTGATCATCAACCGGGCGGGGACGGGGAGGAACGCCGCGCAGACCGCGACGACCATGACGGGGTCGACATAGCGGGCGAGGTCCGCCCTACCGGCCTGCTGCAGCACGGCGGCCACGACGAACCCCGCGAGCACCCCGACGCTCAGCAGCGTGTCGCCGGTCCACTCGGCGGCCTCCGCCCGCACCAGGTCCGACGCGCCGGTGCGGGCGCGACGCCGGAGCACGACCGTGACGACGACCCCGACGAGCGTCGCCACGACGCCGTAGACGAGCGCCAGCCCGACCTCGACGCCGCGGCCGCCCGCGAGGATGTCGCCCACGCCGCCGACCAGGGCGTACACGCTCAACCCGCCGAGCGCCGCCGCCTTCACGACGACGGTCAGCGGCTCCCACACCTCGCGGCCCCAGGGATAGCGCTCGTCCGGGCCCCGCCGGGCCGTGCGCAGCGCGAGGACCGCCATCAGCGACAGGCCCACGCTGGCGAACGAGTACAGCCCGTCGAACACGATCAGCTGCGAGCCCGTGAGCAGACCCCAGGCGACGGCGACCACGGCGAATCCCGCCGACGTCCAGGTCGAGAGCAGCAGCGCCCGATCGTCCGACGACCGGGCTGGTGATGTCACCTGTGGATCTCCGCTCTCTGCTGTCGCGTTGATTTCCCGGGCATGCGTAGCCGCACGCCGATCATCCTGGCGGCTCGGATTCCGGTCGTCGACGCGCGGCGCACACGTTCTGTGGCCCGCACACCCCGCACAGCGGCTGTGACGGTCCGACTACGTCTGTGACGTGCGGAAACCGCCTCGGACGCGACGCTCGGGGCCGTAGCGTCCGGCGCCATGGACGGGTTCGAGGTACCGGTCGAGGCGTTGCGGGACGCCGGCCGGGCAGGTGGTGCGGTGGCCGACGGCCTGGCGGCGCTGCCGCTGGCGCAGGCGGCCGGGGCGGTCGAGGAGGCGCTGCCCGGTGGTGCGGCCGGCGCGGCTGCGGCCGCGCTGGCCGCGGCCTGGCGAGCACGGCTGGCCGCGGCGGCGGCCGCGCTCGGCCAGCATGCCGCGGCGTTGCGGGCCGCCGCGGACGGCTACGACCGGGCGGAGCGCGGGGCGGTCGCGGCGCTGGCGGTGCCGCGGTGAGGGCGATGGCTCGGTCGGCTCCCCATCGCCGGGCCCGACGCCGCGGCTGTGGGACGGAGCGGCGATGACGGTCGTCCTGGAGCAGGTGCGGCGGTGGTCGGCGAGCGGGCTGGACGCCGTGGTGGTGGGGCTGGACACGGCCGGGCCCGGCTGGGTGAGCTGCGCGACGCCCTGGTGCGCGGCCGGCCGCCCGACGCGTGGCGCGGTCTCGCCGGGGATGCGGCGCGCGCCGAGCACGGGCGACTGGTGGCACGGGTGGGGCGGCTGGCGGCCGAGGTCGGCGTCGTGCGGGCCGGGGTCGTCGCCGCCTCAGACGCGGTCGGCGGGGTGCGCGCGGGCCTCGCCGAGGCGCAGGAGCTGGCCGACGGGAGCGGGCTCACGATCGCGGCGGACGGCGCCGTCGCCGCCGGCCGAGCCGCCGGTCGCGGGCAGCGCGGCCGCCGTGCAGGCCGAGGTGGGGGACCGGGTCGAGCAGGTGCTGCGCGCGGCCGCGGCGCTCGACACGGATCTCGCCGCGCTGCTGGCGGCGATGGCCGGAGCACGGGAACCGGTGCGCTCGACGCGACGTCGGGCCGTCGCCGGGCCACCGACCTCCGCCGGCCCCGCGATCGGCGTTCCCGCACCGCCCGACGGAACGCCCGCGGACAACGCCGGCTGGTGGTCCGCGCTCTCCCCGGCCGCGCAACGGCGGGTCGTCGCCGAGCACCCGGAGTGGGTCGGCAACCGCGACGGCATCCCGGCCGCCGTCCGGGACGAGGCGAACAGGGCCCTCCTCGACGGGCGGGTCGGCCGGCTCGACGCCGACCTCCGTGCGGTGCAGGCGCGCTACGACGCCCTGACGGCCGGGGGACCGGGCGCGGTGGAGGCGGTGTGGCTCGCGCAGCGCAACGACCTGCTCGCCCGGCTCGACGCGCTGCACCGGCGGCGGGAGGTGCTCGATGCCGTCCGGACCGCTGCAGCCGGGACCGACCGCAGCGTCCTGCTGCTCGACCTCGACCGGACCCACCCGCGCGCAGCGGTCGCGGTCGGCGACGTCGACACCGCAGACCACGTCGCCGTGCTCACCCCCGGGTTCGGCACCACCGTCCGGGATGGTCTCGGCGCCGAGGGGGAGACGGCGGCCGCCCTGCGGGACCGGTCCCTCTCCGCCCTGGGCGGCGCCGGTCGCGGCGGCGAGTCCGTGGCCGCGGTGGCCTGGCTGGGCTACGACGTACCGGCCGGGGTGGTCGCCGTGAGCACGCCCGACGCCGCCCGCAGCGGCGGCGCGGACCTGGCCCGCTTCTACGAGGGGATCGACGCGTCCCGCCGCGCCGATCCGCACCTCACCGCGCTCGGCCACTCCTACGGTTCCCTCACCACGGGCTACGCCCTGCAGCAGGCGCACGGCGTCGACGACGCGGTGGTGTTCGGCTCACCCGGGCTCGGGACCGACCACGTCGGCGACCTGCACGTGCCTCCGGGGCACACCGGCGTCGTCGAGGCCCCGTGGGACCCGGTCGCGGATCTCGGGTGGTTCGGCGACGACCCGAACCGGCTCGACGGCGTGACGGGGCTGTCGGCCCGCCCCGCGACCCTTCCGGACGGCTCGGCGACGGCGGGCTCGGTGCTGCACGCCCAGTACCTGACTCCGGGCACGACCAGCCAGTTCAACATCGCCGCGACCGTCGCCGGCCTGCCCGAGGAGCGGATTCTCGACCCGGGGGTCGGAGTGGGCGACGTCGTGCGGGGCGCGGTCGGCGGGGGCGGCCATGAGGATCGCCCGTGCGCCCGCGATCACGGATCGGACGCCCGGCACCCGTGCGCGACGGCGGTCAGGCCGAGACGGCGCGGTGCTCCCGCGGGCTCACGCCGCGGGCCCGCTTGAAGGCGGTGCTCAGCGCGAACGGGCTGCTGTAGCCGACCCGGCGGGCGACGGCGGCCAGCGTCGTGTCCGGGTCGCGCAGCAGGTCCGCCGCCAGCGCCAGCCGCCAGCCGGTCAGGAACTGCATCGGCGGCTCGCCCACGAGCGCCGTGAAGCGGCGGGCCAGCGTCGCGCGGGAGACGCCCGTGGCCGCGGCGAGCGAGCCCACCGTCCAGGGTCGCGCGGGGTTGTGGTGCAGCAGCTGCAGCGCACGGCCGACGAGCGGGTCCGCGTTCGCCGCGTACCAGGCGGGCGGCGCGGCGTCCGGGCGGGCGAACCAGGCGCGCAACGCCGAGATCAGCAGCAGGTCGAGCAGCCGGTCCAGCACCGCCTCCTGGCCCGGCTCGTCCCGCCCGATCTCCGCCGCGAGCAGCGTGGCGACCGGCGACTCCCACTCGGCCCGGTGCAGCACCAGCGCGGGCGGCAGGGCGCGCAGCAGCCGGGCGCCGACCTCGCCGTCCAGCGCGTACGCGCCGGTCAGCAGGGTCGTCGACCCGGCCGGGTCGTTGCCCCACGTCCGCACCCCGAGCCGCATGGCGTCGGCGAGGTGGGTGCCCGTCGCGTCACGGCAGTCGCCGCCGGGGCCGATGAACAGCTCCGGAGCGCGGTCGGGCCGGTCCGCGACCACGTAGTGCTCGGGTCCGCGGGTGACCACCGTGGCCCCGACCGCCAGCTCGACGGGCCCGTCGAGCGCCGGGTGGACGAGCCACGCGGCGCCGTCGAGCACGGTGAAGATCGCCAGCGGAGCCTCGTCCGCGATGTGCAGCGACCACGGCGGGCTCAGCACGACCTTGAGCAGGAACGCGCCTTGGGCGCGCGGTCCGTCCAGCAGGCCGGCGAGGGCATCCATGCTCCACAGGATAGACGCTCACGTATGCCGTCGAGGCTTCGAGCGATGGATCCTCTCAGCGCGTCGCTGTTGACTCGGGACCATGACCACGAGCTGGGCGACCGCGACCCTCGTCGCCGCGACGATCACGAACGGGCTGATGGCCGGGCTGTTCGCCGCGTACTCGTACGCGGTGATGCCGGGGCTCGGGCGGACCGACGACCGGACGTTCGTCGAGGCGATGCAGCAGACGAACGCGGCGATCCTCAACGGCTGGTTCGGGATCTGCTTCGGCGGGGCGCTGCTGTTCGCCGCGGCCGCCGCGGTCCTGCACCTCGGACGTCCCGGACTGCCGTGGATCGTCGCGGGGCTGGTGCTCTACGCGGCGGTGCTGGTGATCACCTTCCGGGTGAACGTCCCGCTGAACGACCGCCTCGCCGCGGCCGGGGACCCGGCGACGCTCGCGGATCCCGCAGCGGTTCGTGCAGCGTTCGAGGGGACCTGGGTGCGGTGGAACGTGGTGCGCGCCGCGTGCTCGACCGCCGCGTTCGGCTCCCTGGTCGGCGCACTGGTCGTCCGCGGAAGCACGTGAGCCGGGACGGGCCGGCTTCCGCCGGGTGAGAGGCGCGTCATCGCGGTTCTCGCGTGATCGAAGAGCGATGGTGCGCCTCTCACGCGCCGTGCGGCACCGGGACGCCGAACCATCGGCTCATGGCGTGCCCAGGAGCGGCCGCGGGGTCGTCGCTCGCCCAGCACACGTAGCCGTCCGGGCGGACCAGGACGCGCCGGGCGGGCAGCGTCTGTCCCCACCGGCGAGTCGAGGACCTCGGCCGTGACGCGGTCGACCGAGCCCTCGACGGTCGTCGGCCCGGGTCGACCGAGCTCCAGCAGGAGCCCGCGGCCGTTCCTCAGGAGCTCGCTCACGGTGGTCGGGCCGTCCGCGGTCCGCAGCGACAGGTCGATCATGCGGGTTCCGACGAACGGGTCCTGGTCGCCGAGGTCGTAGCGCAGCGCCAGGCCCGACATCAGCCCCGCGAGGTACCGGTTGGCATCCGGCAGCCGCGCGAGGTCGGCAACGATGTCGCGCAGCGCGCGGGCGTCGTCCGCCTCGGGCGACAGGTTCATGATCACGCCCTGGGCGCGGACGGTCGCGAGCACGCGGGCGGCGACGGGGTGGCGCTCGGCGTGGTAGCTGTCCAGCAGTCCGTCGGGAGCGCGGCCGGCAGCCGTCGCGGCCAGCTTCCAACCGAGGTTGACCGCGTCCTGGATCCCGAGGTTGAGGCCCTGCCCGCCGACCGGGAGATGGATGTGCGCGGCATCGCCCGCGAACAGCACCCGGCCGTGTCGGTAGGAGGCGAGTTGGCGGGAGGAGTCGGTGAACCGCGTGCCCCAGCGCAGCCGCGCGAGCACGGTGTCGGGACCGTGCACCGCCGTCAGGGCATGCGCGACCTCGTCCGGGGTGACGGGCGCCTCGCGTGCCGCCGGTGGGTGCGCGGGACCGCCGCCGAACACCACCCGGTATCCGTCGACTCTCCCGGCCTCGCCGTCGAGCGGGTGCAGCATCATCCAGTAGCCGCCCCCGCTGCGCTGCAGCATGTGGAAGTGGGTGGCGGAGCGGGCGACGGTGTCGGCCGCGGAGGCGAGGTCGATGTCCGCGGTGACCGCGGACATCGTGCCGCTGCGTCCCGGGAACGGGGCGCCGAGCAGCTTCCGGACTGTGCTGTGGCCGCCGTCGCAGGCGACGAGGAACGCCGCCCGCACCGACCCGCCGCCGGCGAGGGTGGCCGTGACCCCGTCGTCGTCCTGCGTGAGCCCGGTCAGGCCGCTGCCACGCCGGACGGCGACACCGTGCTCGCCCAGCCGCGCCTCGAGGACCGCCGACAGCCGGTTCTGCGGCACGAGCACGCCGTCGGGGTGCCGGGTGCGCCACGGGCGGGCGTCGAGGGGCACCGGCAGGCCGGCGAAATGCGCGCCCGCCCCGTCCCGCGGGATCTCATGGGATCGGACCGCGTCGATCAGCCCGCGCATCGCCAGCACCTCGGCCGTCCGGGCGCTGACCCCGCCGCCCCGGGACTGCGGGCTCGGCTCGTCGTCCCGCTCGACGAGGATGACGTCGGTCCCGGCGAGCGCCAGCTCGGCCGCGAGCATCATGCCGGTGGGGCCGGCGCCGACGACGAGAACGGCAGTGTCCATGCAGCACAGTATACTGAGTGCAGAAATATACCCAGTGTAGTCTCATCGGGTGGGGTTGCGGGACCGGAAGAAGGCACGCACGCGGGATGCCATCTCGGGTGCGGCGATCGCACTGTTCCTCCAGCGCGGCTACGACGCGGTCTCGATCGCCGAGATCGCGGCGGCGGCGGAGGTGTCCCGGCGGACCTTGTTCGCGTACTTCCCGACGAAGGACGACCTCGTACTGCATCGGTTCGCCGACCACGAGGACGAGGCGGCACGGGTCGTCCGCGCGCGCGAACCGGACGTCGCGCCGCTGGACGCGCTGCACGCTCACCTGCGCACGGCGCTGGAGCGCCGCGACCCGGTCACCGGGCTGTGCGACGACCCCGCGCGTGGTGCGGTTCTACCGGCTCGTGCTCGACACGCCGGCGTTGAGCGCGGCGCTCGTGCGCTACCAGGCGCGCGGGGAGCACGCCCTGGCCACCGCGCTGGACGGCGCGGAGGAGCCGTCGCTGACGGCACGGCTCGCGGCCGGGCAGATCCTGGTCGTCCTGCGCACGCTCGGGCACGAGAACCAGATGCGGATCGCTGCCGGGCGCTCAGCGGACGACCTGGCCGAGGAGGCACTGGCGGAGGCGGACCACGCCTTCGCGTTGCTCGCCTCGGGGCTTGCCCCGTACCGGGCCGAGTGAGGCGGTCGCCGGCGCGCGAGCCGCATCCGCCGCGATCACGGCAGAGGGAGCGATCCCGCGCCGCGCCCCGCAGGATGAGACCGGACGGCGAACGGGGGACGCGATGGCCGGGTTGGACGACTGGAAGCGCTGGGTGGTCTATCAGATCTACCCGCGCAGCTTCGCCGACGCGAACGGCGACGGCGTCGGCGACCTTCGCGGGATCATCGAGCACGTCGACCACCTGGACCGCCTCGGTGTGGACGTCGTCTGGCTCTCACCGGTGTACCGGTCGCCGATGGACGACAACGGCTACGACATCAGCGACTACCGCGACGTCGATCCGCTGTTCGGCACCCTCGCCGACCTCGACGAGCTGATCGACGCCCTGCACGCGCGGGGCATCCGCCTGCTGATGGACCTCGTCGTCAACCACACCAGCGACGAGCACCCGTGGTTCGTGGAGTCGCGGTCGAGCCGGGACAACCCGAAGCGCGACTGGTACTGGTGGCGCGACGCGCGGCCGGGTCACGTCCCCGGCACCTCCGGTGCGGAGCCGACCAACTGGGAGTCGCACTTCTCCGGGTCGACCTGGGAGTGGGACGAGAAGACCGGGCAGTACTACCTGCACGTCTTCTCCCGCAAGCAGCCCGACCTGAACTGGGAGAACCCGGACGTCCGCGCCGCCGTCCACGACATGATGCGCTGGTGGCTGGACCGGGGCGTCGACGGCTTCCGCATGGACGTCGTCAACATGCTCAGCAAGGACCTGGCGCTGCCCGACTCGACGCCTCGCCCGGGCTCGCTGTACGGGCCGGGTGACGAGCACTTCGCCTGCGGACCGCGGATCCACGAGTTCATCCAGGAGATGCACCGCGAGGTGTTCGCCGACCGCCCGACGCATGTGCTGACCGTCGGCGAGATGCCCGACGTGACGCTGACCGACGCGGTCCTCTTCACCGACCCGGCCCGCCGCGAGCTGGACATGGTGTTCCAGTTCGAGCACGTGCGGCTCGACTTCGGCGCGCACCGCTACGACCCGCTCCCGCTGGAGCTGCCCGCGCTCAAGCGGTCGCTGGCGACGTGGCAGGAGGGGCTCGCCGAGCGTGGCTGGAACTCGCTGTACTTCGGCAACCACGACCAACCCCGCGCCGTGTCCCGGTTCGGAGACGACGGCGCGCACCGCGTCGCGTCGGCGAAGACGCTCGCGACGGTGCTGCACTGCCACCGCGGCACGCCGTACGTCTACCAGGGCGACGAGCTGGGGATGGCGAACGCGCCCTATCGGACGATCGACGAGTACCGCGACATCCAGGCTCTCAACTTCCACGCCGACGCCGTGGCGCGCGGCGACGTCGACCTCACCGCCCTGATCGCGGCGATGGGCCGGATGAGCCGCGACCACGGCCGCACCCCGGTGCAGTGGGACGCCTCACGGCAGGCGGGGTTCACGACCGGGACGCCGTGGCTCGCGGTGAACCCGGACCACGTCACGGTGAACGCCGCCGCCCAGGTCGACGACCCTGACTCGGTCTTCGCCCACCACCGTCGGCTGATCGACCTGCGGCACACCGAGCCGGTGCTGACGGACGGCGACTTCGCCCTGCTGCTGCCCGAGCATCCGACGGTGTGGGCGTTCGTGCGTCGTGGCGCCGGCGCGGAGCTGCTGGTGGCGGCCAACTTCTCCGGCGACGACGTCGCCGTGGATCTGCCGCTCGACGGCGACTGGTCGGCTGCGGAGGTCGTGCTGGCGAACCTGCCGGAGCCGGGCGGACCGGCCGGGCTGGTGCTGCGGCCGTGGGAGTCGGTGGTGTGGCGCCGCGCTACCGGCTGACCGCCGCCACGGCACCTGCCGTCGCCGGTCGGGCACACTGGCGTCATGGCCGACGACACCGCGCTCGCAGCACTGGGGGAACGCCTCGTCGCGCAGGTCGTCGAGTTCGGGATCCGCGGGGTCGGGCCGCTCTCCACTGCCGTCGAGACCGCCGAGGAACACCTCATCACGGCGGGCGGCGACCGCGAGGAGGCGATCCGGCGGCTCACCGCCACCCACGTCCGGCTCGCCGCGGCGTCCGGGTTCGTGACGGGGCTGGGCGGGATCGTCACGCTGCCCGTCACGGTGCCGGCCGCCATGGCCGGCATGTACATCATCGCGACACGCATGTGCGCCGGCATCGCGCACCTCCGCGGGTACGACATCGAGACCGACGAGGTGCGCAGCGGGATCCTGGTAGCCCTGCTGGGCAGCGCCGGTACGGCGGTGCTGCGCAACACGGGCGTCCAGATCGGCCAGAAGTCGACCGCCGCCGCGCTGGAGCGCCTGCCGGCCCGCGCGCTCACCGAGGTCAACAAGCATGTCGGCTACAAGCTGGTCTCGAAGGCGGGGGAGAAGGGCGTCATCAACCTGACGAAGTTCGTCCCGCTGGTCGGAGGCCCCATCGGGGCGGCAGTGGACGGCGTGAGCTGCAGAGCCATCGCCGGGTATGCGATGCGGACCTTCCCGCCGGTCGTCCCGCGGATCGTGCGTGCCGAGGCGGTGCAGGCCGATGTCGCCCGCGGCGAGGTCGTCCACGGCGAGATCGTCCCCGACTGACCCCTCGGTCCGAGCGCTCGGCGGCGGGCGCACCCACCTCCGGGTGGTCGCCGATTCTTGTCGGTGGGCGGGTCCAGACTGTCCCCATGCGGTACATCAGGCGGCTGGCCGATGTCGGGCGTGGCGATCTCGCCGTCGCCGGCGGCAAGGGCGCGAACCTCGGCGAGCTGACGAGAGCCGGCGTGCCGGTGCCGCCGGGCTTCGTGCTCACCACGGCGGCCTACCGCACGTACGTCGACAGCAGCGGGATCGGCGACGAGATCCTCGCGTCGGTCGACGCGGGACGACGCAGCCGCCCGCATCCGGTCCCTGTTCACGGCTCCGATTCCCGAGGCGCTCTCGGACGAGCTCCGCGCCGCCCGCGCGGAGCTCGGCGCGGCCGTCGCGGTCCGCTCGTCGGCCACCGCGGAAGACCTCGAGGACGCGAGCTTCGCCGGCCAGCAGGACACGTTCCTCAACGTCCGGGGCGACGACGCGCTGCTCGATGCGGTCCGCGCCTGCTGGGCGTCGCTGTGGACGGCGCGCGCGATCGCGTACCGCGCTCGGCGCGGGATCGACCCGGCCGAGGTCGCGCTCGCGGTCGTCGTCCAGGAGATGGTCGACGCCGACGCCGCCGGGGTCCTGTTCACCGCGAACCCCACCACGGGCGCACGCGACGAGGCCGTGATCGCCGCGGCGTGGGGGCTCGGCGAGGCGGTCGTCGGCGGCAGCGTGACCACGGACGACATCGTCGTCGAGAAGGGCGGCGGCCGGATCCGGTCGCGCACCACCGCGGACAAGGCCGTGCAGACGGTCGCGGTCGAGCAGGGCACGGAAGACCGGCCGGTTCCGGCCGCGGACCGCGCCCGCCCCGTGCTCGACGACGCCGAAGCGGCCGCCCTGACCGCGCTCGGCGTGCGGATCGAGGAGTGGTTCGGCGCGCCGCAGGACGTCGAGTGGGCCCGGTCGGGCGGCGCGTTCGCGATCGTGCAGTCCCGGCCGATCACGGCGCTGCCCGAGGCCGCCGCCCCGCCGCCGACGGACTGGACGGTGCCCGACCCCTCGTCGTTCTACGTGCGCGCGAGCATCGTCGAGCAACTGCCGGACCCGCTCTCGCCCCTGTTCGCCGAGCTGGTCGACGGGTCGGTCACCCGGTCGCTGCAGGCGTTGTTCGGCGAGCTGCTGGGCCGCAGCGACGTCATCCGAAGCGGTGACGTCGCGCTGCCGACGGTCAACGGCTACGCCTACTACCGCTACAGCCGCCGCGGGATGGTGCGGGTGACGCTGGCCTCGTTCCCGGCGTTCCGGGCACTGCTGCGTCGCGGCCGGGCGAGCCTGCCGGTCCGGTGGCGGGAGCGGGCGCACCCGCAGTACGTCCGGGCCGTGGAGCACGCCACGGCGCGGCCGTCCGACTGTCTCCCGAACGCCGCACTGCTCGACGACGCCGCGGCGCTGCTCGACGCCGGCACCACGTACTACACCGCGGTGCAGACGATCATCCCGCTGGCGGCGACCAGCGAGACGACGTTCACGCGGTTCTACGAGCGGCTCGTACGCCGGGCGGGCGAGCCGCCCGCGACCACGTTCCTGCTCGGGTTCGAGAGCGCGCCCATCCGGGCGGAGCAGTCGCTGTACGACCTCGCCGCATGGACCCGGACGCATCCGGCGCTCACCGATGCGCTGCGCGCGGCGTCGCCGGACGCCACGGTCACGGCGATCGACGCCGACACGCCACTCGCCGGGGTCGACGCCCCGACGTGGCAGGAGTGGTGCGACCGGTTCCAGCAGCACCTGGCCCGGCACGGGCACACCGTCTACAACCTCGATTTCGCGGTCCCGGTGCCGGCGGACGACCCTGCGCCGCTGCTCGGCACGCTGCGGTTCTACCTGGACGGCGGCGGCGCGGACCCGGCGCAACGGCAGCAGCGGGCGGCGCAGCGCCGCGCGGAGGCCACGGCGCAGGTCGCGGCCCGGCTGGGCCCGCTGCGCCGGGCCGCGTTCCGTCGGTTGCTGCGCTGGGCGCAGGCGATGGCGCCGCTGCGCGAAGACGCCCTCGCCGACGTCGGGCTCGCCTGGCCCCAGCTGCGGCGGATGCTCCGCGAGCTCGGCGCCCGACTGGTCGTCGCGGGCGTCGTGGACCGGGCGGACGACGTGTTCTGGCTGCACCGCGCGGAGATCCTCGCGGACCCACCGGTTCCGCGCGCGGAGGTCGTCGCGCAGCGCCGGGCGCTGTGGCGGGGGCAACGGCGGGTCGTGCCGCCGCAGGTGCTGCCCCGGGGCAGCTGGTGGGAGAGGGCGTTCGCCCGCTGGCTGCCCGCGGCGTCGGACGAGCAGACCGGAGCCGTGCTGCGGGGGATCGGCGCGAGCACCGGGCAGGTCACCGCCACGGCGCGGGTGCTCGGCGGCCCGGCCGACTTCGGTCGCCTGCAGCCGGGCGACGTGCTGGTCGCCAGCATCACCACCCCGGCGTGGACGCCGTTGTTCGCCATGGCGGCGGCGGTCGTGACGGACATCGGCGGCCCGCTGAGCCACAGCTCGATCGTGGCCCGCGAGTACGGCATCCCGGCCGTGCTCGGCACGAACGTCGCCACGCGGCGGATCCCGGACGGCGCGCGCGTGCGGGTGGACGGTGACACCGGCACCGTCACCCTGCTCGACGGCTGCCAGGAATCAGCTTGACGGCCGATCAGGCTGACGGGGCCGGCAGCTCGAACGCGTCCGCCGACTGCCCGGCCAGGATGATGTCGCGGATCCGGTCCGTCACGTCCCACACGTTGACGTTCATCCCGGCGACGACCCGGCCGTCGCGGACCCACAGCGCGACGAACTCGCGCGCGTCCAGGTCGCCCCGGACGACGACCTCGTCGTCGGCATCCGCGTAGCCGACGTACTCCATGCCGAGGTCGTACTGGTCGGTGAAGAAGTAGGGCAGCCGGTCGTACACGGCGTCCCGGCCGAGCACGGACTTCGCGACCACCTCCGGCTGGTGCAGGGCGTTCGCCCAGTGCTCGACGCGGATGCGGCGCCCCAGGACGGGGTGCTGCGCGTTGGCGACGTCACCGACGGCGAAGATGCGTGGGTCGCTGCTGCGCAGGCTCGCGTCCACCAGCACCCCGTTGTCCACGTCCAGGCCGGCCGAGCGGGCGAGGTCGACGTTCGGGCTGACCCCGACGCCGACCACCACCGCGTCCGCCGCGACCACGCTGCCGTCGCCGAGCTCGACGCCCGTCACGGCCGACGGGCCCCCGCGGACGGCGGAGACGGTCACCCCGAGCCGCAGGTCGACGCCGTTCTCCCGGTGCAGGCCGGCGAACACCTGCGCCATCCGCGGACCGAGCACGCGCAGCAGCGGCAGCTCGGCGCTCTCCAGCACGGTCACGGTGGCTCCCGCACCCCGGGCGGCCGCCGCTGTCTCCAGGCCGATCCATCCCGCGCCGACCACCACCACGTTCGTCCCGGGCCGGAACACGGCGCGCAGCGCGTCGCTGTCGTCGAGCGTGCGCAGGTAGTGCACGCCCGGCAGGTCGGCGCCGGGCAGCCGCAGCCGGCGCGGCGTCGCGCCGGTGGCGAGGACCAGCCGGTCGTAGCGCACCGGCTCGCCGTCGTGGGTCATGAGCTCGTGGGCGTGCCGGTCCAGCCCGGTGACCTCCACGCCCAGCCGCAGGTCGACGCCGTGCTCGGCGTACCAGCCCTCCGGGTGGACGAACACCGACCCGCGCGCGTCGTTGCCCTGCAGGTAGCCCTTCGACAGCGCCGGCCGCTCGTAGGGGCGGTGCAGCTCGTCCCCGAACAGGATGATCCGGCCGTCGTAGCCCTCGGCGCGCAGCGCCTCCACGGTCTTGCCGCCGGCCAGGCCGGCTCCGACGACGGCGACGGTGCGCGGCTCGCTCATGGAGGTCGTCCTTCCGCTGGGAAGCCACCCCGGGTGGGGCGATGGCGCATCCTTCCGCAGCGCAGGCCACAGCGTCGAGGGTCAGTCACCCGCACGCAGCGCCGCGAGACCGGTCAGCTTGTCCGGGTTGCCGACCAGCCGGAGGTCGGTGACGCGCCGGTCGTCGCCGAGGTCGAGCTGGAGCACCGCGATCGCCCCGGCCGGCCCCACCAGCACCGCGGCCGGGCCCTCGTTGACCTCGACGATCTCGATGGACGCGCCGGGCGGCAGCGCCTCGGCGCTGATGGCCACGAAGAAGCGGGCGATCTTGTCGGCACCGTGGATCGGGCGCAGCGGTGCCTTCGCCTTGCCGCCGCCGTCGGCCCACAAGGTCGCGTCGGGGGCCAGCAGCTCCAGCAGCGCGGCGAGGTCGCCCTCGAGGCTGGCCCGCAGGAACCGCTCCGTCGCCGTGCGGCGCACCGCCGGGTCGGCGGCGAACCGCGGCCGGCGGGCGGCGACGTGCTCGCGGGCGCGGTGCGCGAGCTGGCGGACCGCGGCGGGGGTGCGGTCGACGATCTCCGCGATCTCGGCGTAGGAGTAGGCGAAGGCCTCGTGCAGCACGAACACCGTGCGCTCCAGCGGCGTCAGCGTCTCCAGCACCACGAGCATCGCCATCGACACCGACGACGCCCGCTCGGCCTCCGCCGCCGGGTCGTCGGGGCCGCCGGTCAGGACGGGCTCGGGCAACCACGGTCCGACGTAGGTCTCGCGGCGCGCGGCGATGCGGCGGAGCCGGTCCAGGGCGAGCCTGCTGACGGTGCGCACGAGGAACGCGAGGGGGTCGGCGACGGTCGCGGTGTCCACCCGGGCCCACCGCAGCCAGGCCTCCTGCACCACGTCCTCGGCGTCGCCGACGGAGCCGAGCAGCCGGTAGGCGACCCCGACCAACCGGGCGCGGTGTGCGGTGAACACGGCGTCCCGGGTGTCGGGCGGTGTGCACTCCATCGGGTTCCTCCTCGCGCGTCACCTCCAGGACGCGTCCCGCGGCGTCGTCGTGACATGTCACATCCAAGCCGGGCCGCCGCGTCCGTGTGGTGCGCGCAGGACGTCCTGCCCGCGACCTCGAACGGAGAGGAGCATCGGGATGGCCCCGATCACGATCATCGGCGGCGGCCTGGCGGGACTGACCGCGGCCGTCGCCTGCGCGGAGGCCGGCGCGGAGGTCGTCGTCCACGAGGCGCACGCGACCCTCGGCGGCCGGGCCCGCACGACCGCGGCGCCCTGGCTCGCCCACGTTGCGGAGGTACGAGGTCGCGGGACTCCGCGCGACCATCCGGTCTGGTGTGGGGCCGCGACCTCCTACCCCCCGGACCACACGCCTTCTACGCCGACGGGCCGCACTGGTCCTGGCTCGTCGAGCGCGACCTGGTCGGACCGGTGGCGACGGTCCCGCTGCGCGAGATCCGCGGGATCTGGTTCCACCGCGGCGGGCGGCTCCGGCGCACGCTACCGGCGAGTGTGCTTCCGCTGCTCGCGCACCGGAGCCGCCGCGCGCCGGTGGACGTCGACTTCCACACGTGGGCCACCGCGCTGCACGGCGAGGAGGCCGCGCGGGCCGCCGCGGGTCTGCTCGGGGTCGTCACCTACGACTCCGACCCGGGACGGCTGTCGGCCGCCTTCGTCTGGGACGTGTTGCGCCGTGTCACCGCACCCCGCGCGCCGGCCGTCCGGTGGGTCGTCGGCGGGTGGCCGGTCCTGGTCGACCGGCTCGCGGCGCGCGCCCGGGAGCTGGGCGTGCGGATCGTGACGTCGTCGCGCGTCGACGCGCTGCCCGAGCCCCCGGTGATCGTCGCCACCCAGCTGGAGTCCGCCAGGGCCCTGCTCGATGACGACGCGCTGACCTGGGAGAGCGGGCGCTGCGTGCTGCTCGACGTGGGCCTCGTGAGCGCCCGTCGCGACGCGTTCGTCGTCGCCGACCTCGACGACGCCGGGTTCGTCCAGCGGGTCACCGGCGTCGACGCCACGCTCGCGCCTGCCGGCCACGCCCTGGTGCAGGCCGACATGCCGCTGAAGCCCGGGGAGTCGCGCGCCGCGGCGCTCGCCCGCCTGGAGCACCTGCTCGACCTGGGGCTCCTACGGTGGCGCGACCGCGTGGTGTGGCGCCGGACCGGATTCGCGGCGGGCCGCTCCGGCGCCCTGGACCTGCCCGGGTCCACGTGGCGGGACCGGCCGGCGGTCGACCGCGGGGACGGGGTCTTCCTGGCCGGTGATCTGGTGGCTGCGCCGGGCGTCCGCGCGGAGGTCTCGCTGAACAGCGCGCTGCACGCGGCGCGGCTGGCGACCGCGCGGGCCGGGATCGGTGTGAGAATCGCCGGGTGACGGTGGTGGTACAGCGCAGCATCGACATCGACGCGCCCTCGCAGGTCGTGTGGGCGGTGGTCAGCGACGTCGAGCGCTGGCCGGAGTGGACGGCGTCGGTCTCGTCGGTGCGCCGGTCGCGGACGGGCTCGCTCGCCGTCGGGGAACGGGTGGTCGTCGCCCAGCCGCGGCTGCCGACGCTCACCTACACGGTGACGGCGGTCGACGAGGGGCGGTCGTTCACCTGGGAGGCCGGCTCGGCGGTGTCCCGCGGTGTCGGCGAGCACGTCGTCAGCCCGCGGGTGGCGGGCGGGTGCACCGCGACGTTGCGGCTGACGCAGCGCGGACCGGCGGCACGGCTGGTCGGGGCAGTGCTCAACCGGATCACCCGGCGGTACGTGCGGATGGAGGCCGAGGGGTTGAAGGCCCGCTGCGAGGCGTCCTGATCCCACCGCGGCGTTCGTCGACGTTCATTGAGCGGGAACCCGCGCGCGCCGCTATGCACCGACCGGGGTGGCGGAGCAGGATCAATACCGACCCGGCTGCCTTGGAGCGACGATGTCCCAACCGACACCTGACCCGACCCGCTGGCTCACGGAGCTGATGTCCACCGAGCATGTGATGTGGCCGGACCTGCACATCGCGGACACCGCGAAGGCGATGACCGCCGCGGCAGCTCCGTGGACCAAGGCCGTCGCCGAGATCACGGCGCTGCAGCTCGAGGCCCTGAAGACGCTCGCCGCGCCCTGGACGGCCCTGATGCCCGGCGTCACGCCCGCCGCCGAGCCGATCAAGGACCGGCGCTTCTCGTCCGACGCGTGGACGAAGGACCCGCGCTACGAGGCCGTCGCCCGGACCTACCTCGCGCAGACCGACCTCATGCGCAAGGCGCTCGCCGCCGCGCCGATCGACGAGGGCAGCAAGGCACAGTGGGGGTTCGCGCTGCAGCAGGTCATGGACGCGCTGAGCCCGGCCAACACGCTCGCCACCAACCCCGAGGCGTTGCAGCTCGCGATGGAGACCGGTGGGGCGAGCCTGCTGGAGGGCATGCGCCTGTTCACCGAGGACCTGGCCAAGGGCCGGATCGCGATGACGGACGAGTCGGCGTTCGAGGTGGGCCGCAACGTCGGCACGACGCCGGGCACCGTCGTCTTCCAGAACGAGGTGATCCAGCTCATCCAGTACACGCCGACGACCGAGAAGGTCTACGAGCGCCCGCTGGTGATCATCCCGCCGTGCATCAACAAGTACTACATCCTGGATCTGCAGCCGGCGAACTCCTTCGTCGGGCACGCGGTCGCCGAGGGCCACACGGTGTTCCTGACGTCGTGGCGCAACGCCGGCCCGGAGCAGGGCACGCTGACCTGGGACGACTACGTCGCGCAGGGCGTGATCAAGGCGCTCGAGGTGGCGCAGGCGATCACCCGCGCGGACAAGGTGAACACGCTCGGGTTCTGCATCGGCGGCGTGCTGCTGGCCAGTGGGATCGCGGTGCTGGCCGCGCGGGGTGAGCGGCCGGTCGCCAGCATGACCCTGATGACGACCATGCTCGACTTCAGCGAGACCGGTGACCTGGGCCTGCTCGTCACCCCGGAGATGCTGGCCGCGCGGGATGCGGCGATCGGCAAGGGCGGCTTGCTCAAAGGCAGCGAGCTGGCGCAGGTGTTCGCCTCCCTGCGGGCCAACGACCTCATCTGGCCCTACGTCGTCCAGGGCTACCTCAAGGGCCAGGCGCCGCCCGCGTTCGACCTGCTGTACTGGAACAGCGACGACACCAACCTGCCCGGCCCGATGTTCTGCTGGTACCTGCGCAACTGCTACCTCGAGAACAACATCCGCGAGCCGGGCGGCACCACCCAGCTCGGCGAGCAGGTCGACTTCCGCAGCATCGACGTGCCGACGTTCGTCTACGCGTCCAAGGAAGACCACATCGTGCCGTGGAAGTCGGCGTACGCGAGTGCGCAGTTGCTGACGGGCGACGTCACGTTCGTCCTCGGCGCGAGCGGCCACATCGCCGGTGTGATCAACCCGCCTGCCAAGAACAAGCGCAACTACTGGACGAACGACGCGCTGGACGCCGAGCCGGAGGGCTGGCTCGACGCCGCGGAGAAGGTCCCGGGCAGCTGGTGGCCCGCGCTGGTACGCGTGGCTGGCTGCGCACTCCGGCACGCAGGTCGACGCGCGGCGCGAGCCGGGGAACGCCGAGTACACCCCGATCGAGGAGGCCCCGGGCGCCTACGTGCGGGAGAAGGCGAGCTGACCGATCCTCGTCGCGGCGACCCGCACAACGCCGCGCTGTACACCCGCAATACCGACGACTTCCGCGGGCTCGACGGTCTCGTCGAGGTCGTCACGGTCTGAGCCGGCGCACCGGCGCTGCGGGCGAAGGCCAGCGGGCCCGCCGCGATGCCGAGCAGCTCGCGCAGCGTGAGCTCCGCGGGGTAGTGGGCCGCGCGGCGGTTCACGTTGCGGGTCGAGTCGGGGGCCAGCAGCAGCCGCAGGCCTGCCGGGAGCCGCCTGCCGATCGCGAGCAGCGAGTGCGGATCCGTCGTCAGGTGCTTGACGAACAGCGCGCTCAGGCCGATGCCGTAGTCGTAGGCCATGCTGCGCAGCGCGGCGTCGTCCGGGCGGTGGTGGTGGCGCACCAGCGCCGCGGGCTCGTAGACGATCGCGCGGCCGCCGAGCACCGTGCGCAGCAGCACGTCGAGGTCTTCCCCGGCCTTGGTGGGCGTGCCCGGACCGAGCCGGGTGTCGAAGCCACCGAGCGCAGTGATCGCCGTCCGGTCGAACACGGCGTTCGCGCCGGAGCCGTAGGCGCCCACCAGGTACGGGTAGATCGGGTGCGCCAGACGGTGCTCGCCGAGATCGAAGATGCGGCGGGTGCAGCCCTTGTCGAAGCCGCCGTAGGCCTGGACGAGCTGCTGGCCGTGCGTCTCCAGCTCGGTGGGCAGGATCAGCCCGGTCACCGCGCCGACGCCCGGCACGGCGTCCCACGCCTCGTGCACGGACGCGAGCCACGTCCGGTCCGCGACCACGTCGTCGTCCAGGAAGGCCACGAGGTCGCCGCGGGCCGCGCGCAGGCCGGTGTTGCGGGCCTGCGACGCCCCCGCGACCGGCTCGGCGAGGTAGCGCACACGCGGCTCGTCCGCGAGGTCGCGGTCGAGTGCCTGCTTCGTCGCCGGGTCGGCCGGCCGGTTGTCGACGACGATGACCTCGTCCGGGGCCACGTCGCCGTCGAGCAGCGACCGCACGAGCTCGACGACGTAGCGCGGGCGGCCCACCGTCGGGATCACGACGCTGGTGGAGCGGGCCGGTGCCGCGGGTGGGCGGTGGCACGGCCACGGGGGGCCGGCTGTAGTCGATCCTGTGACCGGTGCCAGACCGTCGTCGGCCAGGTGCTGCGCGACGGCCTCGCCCAGCTGTTCCGTCACGACGTCCGCGAGCGAGCCGCCCGGCTCCACCCGGACCGTTCCGAGCGGACGGTCGTGCAGCCGCACCAACACCTCCGCCGGGCGCCGCGGGTCCAGCGGCGGCAGCGGGCGGGCCAGTTCGGCGTCGAGCACGGCGACCGGGACGTGCCCGGTCTGCGCGACGGGCGTGGCACCCCCGCGGGCGGCGGTGACGAGCGCCCGGGTCCGCCGGTAGGTGCGCCACCCGACGGTCGTCGGCCGCTCCCGGCGCCGGCCGACCGGCAGGACGGGCCGGGTGACCAACCGGGTCAACGCGCCCGTGTCGAGATCGCGCTCGACGAGGATCCGCGACAGCGCCCACCGGTCGTCGCCGGCGTGGCTGTAGGCGTTCTTCACCCCGCACGCCGCGTCGTACCCCGCCTCCCGGACGGCCGACCGGACGTCCCGGTTCGAGTAGCCGTAGGGGTAGGCGAACGTGCGGATCGGCAGCCCGAGCTCGTCACGCAGCCGCTGCCCCGAGTGCGCGACCTCCCAGGTCGCCTCGCGGCCCGACAGGACGTCCAGCTCGCGGTGCGTGTGGCTGTGGGCCCCGATCTCGACGCCCGCGCCCGCGACCTCACCGAGCTGGCGCCAGTCGAGCATCCGGCCGGGCCGGTCGGCCGCGGAGCGCTCGTCGCGCAGCAGGCCCGAGCTGGCGTAGAGCGTCGACGGGAAGCCGGCGTCGTCCAGCACGGGCAGTGCCTCGAGCAGGAAGTCTTCGTAGCCGTCGTCGAAGGTGAGGACGACCGGCCGCTCCGGCAGCTCGCGCTCCCCCCGGTAGCAGGCGAGCAGTCCGGTCACGGTGAGCCCGGTGAAGCCGGTGTGCCGCAGCGCGGTGAGGTGCGCGCGCAGCCGGGCCGGCGTCACCGACCAGCGACGGATCGGTTCCGGCGGGTCGTCGCTGACGGAGTGGTAGGTCAGGATCGGCACCAGCCGGCGGCCGTCGGCGGCGGCGAGAACCGGCGGCCGCAGCCGGTCGACGGGGTACGGGCCGGCGTGGTCGACCGACAGTTGTGCCACGGCTCCCGCTTCACGCACGACAGGCCGATCGTGTCCGGACGAGCCCGGCGGCGGTCCGCCGGTCGTGCACACGGCGGACGAGTCGGACATCATGGCACAGGCCCGACGAACCCTCCGCGTGGACTTCCGTCCCCGTCTGCTGATCCATCCTCATCCCGCCGGGGAGACCGACTCGATGCCCGAGACCGCGAACTCGCGCTGCGCTCCGCGCAGGTGGCACCACGAGCTGACCCACCGGTCGTAGAGGTCTTCCGGGCGGATCGTCCGGACCGACCGGTTCCCGGCCCGGTTGCGGTAGGCGATGCGCACATCCGCGGCGTTGTCCAGCGCATCCGCGAGCAGCGCCACCTCGGCCTCGTCCAGCTGCGGCGCGAGCAAGCTGAGCTGCGCGTGGCTCCGCGCGACCGGCGGGGCCGTGCCACTGCGGAGGCGAGTGGCGAGCTCTGTGGCGGTGACCCGGCGTCGCGCGCGCAGGGTGGGAGCCTGCGCTGCGCGGGCAGGGGCGGCGGCGCGGTCCGGCACGATCACCGCACCCGTGCCGTCTTCCGGCATCGGGGCGAACCCGGCCGTGCGGAGCCGGGAGACGACCTCGTCCAGCTCGAACGGGCAGGCCAGCACGGTGGGAGCAAGTCGGCTCAGGTGCAGGGTGCGCAGTGACCGCGTCGCCAGGATCTCCGCGACCTCGGCAGGCGACCCGGTGACGACGCATCGCGCCCCGCGCACGCGGACGGCGCCGTGCCGGCGGGCGACGTCCGCGATGAGGTACTCGAGCGGCTGCGGGAGCGCCCGGTCCGTGACCGCAGCGAGCTCGGCGGTCAGCTCCTCCGCCGTCCATCCCGCATCGAGCGCCGAACGGACGCTGGCGGGGGAGAAGCGCCAGGTGGTGGCGACGCCTCGGGCCTCCGGTACGGCGGCGGCCGCGAGCAGCCGGGCCGCCGCGGCGCTCGGTTGACCGGACACGACAGCCGTGAGGTCCGACTGCAGCACCAGCAGGCTCCGTGCGTCCGGCAGCAGGCCTGCGCCGGCGGTACCGAGCGCGTCGACGGCGTCCGGCCGCTCTGCCAGCGCGACCAGGTGCTCGCCGATCGCGGAGAGCCGGTCGCCGACGACGACGCCGAGCAGCGTGGCCTCGTGCACCGCCGCGGCCGCCTTCCGGTCGAGCCCCGCCGCGGCGTACGGGTGCAGGGGGCAGAACCAGCCGATCTCCGCCTTCGCCGACTGGAGCGAGCGGCCGCCCGCCGCCGCCCGCAGCAGGGCTCGCCGGACCACTCCGGCGGCCGACTCCATCGGCTCCGGTGGTGGCACCTCCCCGTCGTCGGTCTCGCGGCTCGTCGGCGCGACGTCCAGCGCGAACCAGGCCAGCGCGGCCACGGCCCACCGGCGGGCCGCCGTCTCCTCGCGCCAGGCGTCGTACGCCGCGGCCACTCCGTACCCGCTCGTGGCGCGCTCCAGGAAGCCCGCCCCGGCGGCGACGTCGATCCACAGTGCCGGCTCGGCGATCCCGACCTTGCCGGACAGCCGGGCGCGCTCCCGCGCGCCGATCCCGCCCTTCTTGAGCGCCGCCAGCGGGCGGTGCCGCGCCTCGTCGAGCAGTGTCGTCAGCGCCAGGAGCGCCGCCTCCGCCCCGGCCCGGCCGTCGTCCGGCGGGTCCGCCGACGCCGCGAGCTCCGGCCGGCCGCGCAGGCGGTCGCCGCCCGCCCGCGCCAGGACGACCTCCCGCGGCACCGCAGGCGGTCCGTACCCGGCGGGCAGGAGCAGCCCGGCGCGCACGAGCACCGCGGTCGGACCGGTGGAGCGCAGGCCGAACCCGCCCCATCCTGCGTCCCAGAGGCCGTGCGGGGTCGCCAGCAGCTCCAGGTGTTCCCGCGCGGCCGTCGGCAGCGCGGCGATCACCCGCGCGACCAGGGCGGTGTCCGCGTACAGCGCTGCGAGCCGGTCCACGAGCTCGGCCTTCCGCAGGCCTGCGGTGGCGCCGCCCAACCCCTCGACGGCGGTGCGCACGTCGTCCACGCGGATCCGGTTCGCGAGCGCGGAGAGCGGGAGGAACGTGTGCACGTCCGCGGCGAAGTCCGCCGCCAGTCGTTTCGGCAGCCCGACCCGGTCGTCGGCCCGCCAGGCCAGGCCCCGCTCGCCGAGCCCGTCCACGACACCGCGGACCTGGTCCACCGGCGCGTGGCAGCGCGCCGCCAGCTCCGCGACGGTGCCGGCACCGAGCGCGACCGCACGGATGACCGCGACCTCGTCGGCGTCCATCCGCTCGAGCGCCGCGGCGAGCGAGTCGACGGCGCCCAGCCGCTGGGCCAGCTCGGCGAAGCTGCGTGGGGCCGGCTCCACCAGTGTGTCCGGGCGGTGCTCCAGCAGTGCCGTCAGCGCGCCCGGATCCAGGCCGGCCAGGTGGCCCGCGAAACCCTGCTCGCTCACCAGATGTGCACCCGCTGCCCCGGCGGGGTGAACAGCGCGTCCGTCTCCTGGACGCCGAACGCGTCGTGGAAGGCGTCGAGGTTGGTGACCACGGCGTTGCAACGCAGGTCCGGCGGGGAGTGCGGGTCCACGGCCAGCCGCCGCACCGCCTCCTCGTCGCGGGTGACGGCCCGCCACACCTGCGCCCACCCGAGCAGCACCCGCTGCAGCCCGGTGAACCCGTCGAGCACCGGCGGCTCGGTGCCCTCCGAGTTCGCCACGGCGATCCGGTAGGCCTTGAGCGCGATCGTGAGCCCGCCGAGGTCGCCGATGTTCTCCCCGACGGTCAGCGCACCGTTGACGTGGTGCTCGGGCAGCCCGGCCGGGGTCAACGCGTCGTACTGGGCGATCAGCGCCTTCGACCGCCGCTCGAACTCCGCGCGGTCCTCCGGCTCCCACCAGTCCGTGAGGTTGCCGTCGCCGTCGTACTTGCTGCCCTGGTCGTCGAAGCCGTGCCCGATCTCGTGCCCGATCACGGCGCCGATCCCGCCGTAGTTCGCGGCGTCGTCGGCGTCGGCATCGAAGAACGGCGGCTGCAGGATCGCGGCCGGGAACACGATCTCGTTCATGCGCGGGTGGTAGTAGGCGTTGACCGTCTGCGGGGTCATCAGCCACTCGTCCCGGTCGATGGGCTTGCCGATCTTGGCCAGCTCCTGGTCCGTCTCCCACTCGCTCGCCCGCAGCACGTTGCCGAGCAGGTCGTCGGCCTGCACGTCCAGCGCCGAGTAGTCCTTCCACGAGTCCGGGTAGCCGATCTTGGGCGTGAACTTCGCGAGCTTCGCCAGCGCGCGCTCCCGGGTCGCCGGGCCCATCCAGTCCAGCGTCGAGATGCTCTGCCGGTACGCCTCGACGAGGTTCGCGACGAGGGTGACCATCCGTTCCTTGGCCGCCGCGGGGAAGTGCCGCTCGACGTAGAGCTTGCCGACCGCCTCGCCCAGCGCGCCCTCCACCAGCGACACGCCGCGCTTCCAGCGCTCGCGCAGCTCCGGCGTGCCCGACAGCGTGCGGCCGTAGAACGCGAAGTCCTCCTGCACCACGGCGTCGTTCAGATTGTCCGCGCAGGCCGAGGCGGTGCGGATGGCCAGCCACGCCTTCCACTGTTCGAGCGGGCGGTCGGCCCACAGGGCGGCCGCCGCAGCGACGAAGCTGGGCTGGCGCACGATGACCTCGGCGAGCGCGCCCTCCGGGGCCTGCAGCGCCGCCAGCCAGGGCTCCCAGTCGAAGCCGGGCGCGTTCGTCCGCAGGGCGGGGAGCGTCATGAGCGTGTAGGTCTTCTCGGCGTCCCGGTTGGTGACCCGATCCCAGGACGTCGCCGCCAGCGCCGTCTCCAGCTCCATGACCTGCTCGGCGAGCCCCTGCGGGTCGGCCAACCCCACCAGCTCGGCGAGCCGGGCGAGGTGGGCGACATAGGCGGTGCGGATCTCGGCGTACGCGTCGTCGCGGTAGTACGACTCGTCCGGCAGGCCCAGCCCGGACTGGCTCAGGTGCACCAGGTAGCGGCTGGAGTTCTTCGCGTCCGTGCTGACGTAGGTGCCGAACAGCGACACGCGACCCTGGCGCTGGCGGCGGCCGAGCACGGCGGCGAGCGCGGCCCGGTCCGCGGCCGCCGCGACCTCGTCGAGCAGCGGCTGCAGCGGCGCGACCCCGAGCGCCTCGACGCGCTCGACGTCCATGAACGACGCGTACAGCGCGGCGATCCGCTCCGCGTCCGGGCCGTCTGCGTACGCCGCCTCCTCGACGATCGCGCGCACGTCCTCCTCGGCGCGGTCCCGCAGGTCACGGAAGGCGCCGTCCTGCGCGCGGTCCGCCGGGATCTCGTGCTCGCGCAGGTAGACGCCGTTGAGGTGGGCGAACAGGTCGTCCTGGGGGCGCACGGCGGGGTCGACCCAGCGCAGGTCGAGCCCGGAAGGTGTCGGGGTGGTCACGGTCTCATCCTGCCTGGGGGCACCGACAGTTTGCGAGGAGGCGCCGGTACGGTCCGGCGCGTGCCGAAGCAGACAGACCGTCGCGCTGGACCTCGAGGCCGAGGCGGAGGAGTATCCCGGAGGAACGGGGCGAGATCCTCATGGAGGCGGCGGCCACGTGGCGGCGGACGGGCGATGACGCGCGGGCGCGCTCCGTGCTGGAGGGGCTCGTCGCGAACGGCGGCGAGGACGGCTGTTACGCCCGCGATGGAGCTGGCGGCGCAGCTGATTGGAGCTGGACCGCGCCGGACGAGGCGCTCGCCCGGCTCGCAGAGCTGGCGCGGGATCCGGCCCTGCACGACGGGCACTGCCAGTGGGCGGCCGAGCTGCTGGCGGAGCACGGACGGCCGCGCGAGGCGTTGCACTGGTACGACCGGCTCGTCGCCCGGATGGCCCCGGATCGTCTCGACGCCGTGCGCGGGTGGACGGGTGGCTGGCCATGGAGTCGATCGCGCTGCGCGGGCGGCGGGAGGTGCGCCGTGAGCTCGGGCTGCCGCCGGACGCGACGGACGAGATGGTGCCGGACCCGCCGGAGGGTGGGCTGGACGCGATGCTCGAGCGGCTCGCGGGGCTCGAGCGGCGGACGCCGCACCGGGCCGTCGAGCGAGTGTTGATCTTCCAGCGCGCCGAGCGGGCGGAAGCGCACCGGCGCTGGCCGGACGACTACGACGACGACCCCGGCCACTACGCCGAGGTGGAGCGGCGCCGGCGGGCGCACGCCGAGGCCGGGGGCCGGGCCGTGATCGTGCCCGGCACGGTGGCCGAGCTCGTCGCCTTCGCGGAGGCCGACGGCGGCTCTCCGCTCGACGAGGAGGTGCGCAAGCGCTACTGCGCCTCGATCGCCGACGCGCGGACGCTGACGTGGCCGCCGGCCCGCAATGCGCCGTGCTGGTGCGGCACCGGCGTGAAGTACAAGAAGTGCTGCGGGCGGCCCGGGAACGGGTGAGGGAGCGTTCAGTAGTACTCGGCGGGGATGTTGCCGTCGCCGACGTACTTGATCCGCACGTCCGCGGGCACGTGGCGGCGCAGGAGGCGGGAGACGACCCGGCCCTGCTCGTAGAAGTGCCGCTCGTCTGCGGGACCGGCGAAGCGCGAGCTGGCGGGGTCGTCCCAGTTCAGGACGCGCTGGTAGAGCTGATCCCAGTCGTCGAGGGCGCAGATGACGTGCTCGGGCAGGGCGAACCGCTCGGCGAAGTCGTCCGCCTCGTACAACTCGAACGGCCCGTCGCCCTCGTCGACGTAGTAGGGCGGCAGGCCCCAGTCGGCCTCGAGCCGGATGGTGACCATCAGCGGCCGCCCTTCAGCCGGTTCTCGGCCCGACGGGTCAACGGGTAGGCCGACACGACGTAGCCGTTCGATCCGACCACGACGACGACCTTGACGCGGCGACCGCCACCGAGGTCGACGTCGTAGGCGTCGCCACCGTTGCGCACCGTCCCGAGCCGGGTCCCGTGGGTCAGGGCGCGGACCGCGAGGCCGGGGATCTCCGCGTACGCGACGCCGCAGTCGGTGAAGTCGCGGATCCTGCCCGCCCGCAGGATGTGGCTGAGCCCCGCCCGGCCGTCGCCCCGCTCCAACCACACCACCCGCCCGTCCGGCGTCCGCGCGATCTGCAGGACGTCCGCCGGACTGATCTTGTGCCCGGCCGCGACGACCTCGTCGACCAAAGCCTGGCGCTGCACCTCCGGCACCGCCTCGCCCACCGTGCCCGTGCGGCGACGCCAGCATGCAGATGTTCGCCGGCGTCGGGGTCGGCGGGGCCATCGCCGTCGCGATCCGCGCGAGCCGGTCCGCCCCCGCCGGGTGCAGCTCTCCGCGCACGGCGGCGACCGCGCGGACGTGCTCGTCGTGGATCGACGCCAGGTCCAGTCGCAGCAGGTACGCGTCTTCCGCGCTCGCCAGGAACCGGCCCGGCTTGAACCGCACGAACGCGTCGACGACGTCGCCCACCGGGTGGTACCACTCGTCGCCCGAGGCGTAGTGGGCGACCGCGTCGCGGATCCGGCCGCGGGTGTGCTCGGTGAGGTCGGCGAGCCCGGCGCACGCCGACGCGATCCGCCCGCCCGTGTCCGCGAGGACGCCCGCCAGCCCGGAGGTCGGGTCGTCCGACAGCGCGGCTCCGGTGAACCGGCGCATTTCCGCGAGCGTCGCGTCCGGGTTCGCGGCCACCAGGGCGTCGACCGCGGCGAACACCGCGTCGACGGCTCCTTGCACGCCGGCTGCCGAGGCGCGCCAGGCGCCGGCGGCCTCCCGCAGACGTTCCGGATCCGCCGCCGGCCAGAATGCGGCGAGCCCGGTGGCGAGCGAACCGCCGCCGGCCGCCGGGGGAGGGCCAGGGCCGGACACCGGTGCGCCGCGTGCGGTGATCGCGACGAACGGCGCCCTGGCCCCGGCGGTGGAGGCGCGCTCGGCCTCGGCCAGGTTGTTGCCGGTCGACGCCAGGCCCCCGGCGATCCCGTCGATCATCAGGTGGCAGCGGCGCCAGCCCTGCCACGCCGCCGCAGCCATGACGTCGTAGTCGGCGCCGAACGCCGCCCCGGCGTCGTCGCCACCGGCCATCGCGGCCGATCCGGTGAGCCCGGCGGCCAGCGTGGTCCATGCCGCCACCAGGTCGTCCGCGGCGAGGATCAGGGCCCGGACCGCCGCCCGGATGTCCTCGACGTCCGCCCGGATGCGGCCCCGACCGGCGGCCATCGCCTCGACGACGAGCGCGGACACCGTGTGCCAGGTGCGGTGGTTCGCGGCCGCGGCGGCCCGGTAGTTGCCGCCGGCCGTCTCCACCAGCGACGCGAGCAGGTTCAGCGTGCGGACCAGCCCCGCCGCCGCGTGCTGCCACTGCCGGTGCCGAGCGGCGAACCCGTCGGCGGCGGCGCCGTGCCAGGCGCGAGCGAGGGGTGCGAGATCACGGTCGAGCGCCGCGAGCCGGGCGTCCAGCGACGCACCGGTCCGCCGCGCGTGCGCGGACCACTCCG
Organism: uncultured Actinomycetota bacterium; assembly: GCA_963780835.1. GTDB lineage: Bacteria > Actinomycetota > Actinomycetes > Mycobacteriales > Pseudonocardiaceae > Pseudonocardia. Next base: position 28,545 of record CAWADQ010000058.1, read on the forward strand.
CCAGCGCCTCGGGCTCGACCGTCATCTGCACGCGACGACGGTGGCACAGCGAGGCCGCCGCCCGAGGCCGTTTCAGGAAAGTCGCCGGCCCCGAGTCGCGGCGACGGCCCGGCCGTGCACACCGTGCGTGTGCCGTGCACCTGTCCCAGCGTGTGCACGACGCTGCTGAGGTGTGCACGAGCTGCAGAGTGGAGTGGGCGGCATCGGCTCGGCGGCTCGACCGACGGCGTCCGGTCAGGCGCCGAGCCAGCTGTAGGCGGTCTGCCGGGAGATCCCCAGGGCCTTCGCCATCGGTGCGATCTCCAGACCTTGCTCCTTGCCGGCCTCCAGCAGCTCCCGTTGCCGCGCCCGCAGCTGCTCGATTCCTCGGCGACGTCGCGCATCTCGGCGAGCAGCGCCTCGGCGTCCGCTCCGGCCCCGGCCCGCGACCGCCCGGGGCCGGGGCGGGGGAACCGCCGCACCTCGTCGGCGTCCCACACGCGACGACCGCCGGGACGGTCGGACAGCGCGGCCGGAGCCTGCCCGCGGGACACGTAGCCCAGGAACGTCGGCGTCTTCACGCCCCACGCGGCGGCGCATTCGTCGGCGGTCCAGGTCTCGATGTCGCCCACCGCCGCATCCTGCCGGAGCCGGCCCTCATTCCCGGAAGCCCGCCACTCCGCGAGTTGCGGCCGCCCGGCGAGTTGCGCGTCTCGGCGCCGTACGGCGGCCACCGCCCGCGACCCGACACGCTGTACGTGTGCGAGTAGACCGCTCAGACCTTCCGCCGCCAGGTGGCGCACCCCGACGTCTCGACGTAGCCGGCGTCCTCGGTCAGCACGACCGTGGCCGGTCCCTGACCGACGGTGCTCGCTGCGATGTCGCCGCCGGTCACCGCCGCCCGAAGGGCGTAGCGGCAGTCCGGGCCGCCGGTGCTCGTGTACGTGCCGGGCATGACGTCGACGCCGACCTGCCACGTGCCGTCGCCGAAGGCCGTCAGCTCGCGCCCGGGCACGGTCACGTTGCCGTCGAAGGCGACACGCGGCTCGGGGACCGGCGGTGGCTCGGGTGCCGTGTGAGGAACGGCCGCCGGGGCGGTCACGATCACGGCCGCGGTCAGCGTCCCCACTGCTCCCGCGGCCATCCCCGCCACGACGCCCCACACGGCCGCCGGCCGCGGACGGGGCAGCACGGCCGGCTCGGGGGCGAGCGTCTCCGGCGGGGGGCGACGCGCGGTGCCGGGATCGCCGCCGCGGCCACGCCGGTCGGACGGTCGTGCGACGGCAACAGAGCGCTCATGAGTCCCCCAGGTCCAGCATGTTGACGCTGGGTAGGTCGGTTCTCGACGCGCTGTCATCACGGGTTTGGTCGTCGGTTCATCAATTTCGGTGACGTCGGGAAACGATCGGTCCTTCCTCCGCGAGGTCGTGAGCGGCTGATCGGCCGGAGTCGGGTCACCGGCACATCTGTTCGAGGAACTCCTGTGTCTCCGGGTCGGTCGAGTACACGGCGGTCGCCTTCATCCCTCGGGTCAGCAGGACCTTGTAGGTGTTGCGCACCAGGGCGGGGAACTCCGTCCTCGCCCGCTTGACGGGCGTGTCGAAGGAGTATTCGCGCCGGGAGACCCAGGCCCCGTCCCGGCGGACGAAGTCGTCGCCGAAGATCACGCCGGACCAGTCGTACTCGAATCCCTGCGCGGTGTAGATGCAGCCGACCTGGCCGAACCCGCGCGAGTCGCTGGCCCAGAAGTGCGACGGGGGCACGTCGGGCACGCCCTTGTCCGGCTTGGCGTTCCACGGCCGTCGCCAATCGCCGATCACGACGTCGTCGACCAGGTGCTTGGTGCCGTCGACAACCTCGGGGTCGCTCCAACGCCAGCAGTACCCCGCGGCGATGCGGGCGGTGTCCGCGCCGCCCGGGTTCTGCCCGACGAGCCATGACTCGAGTGCCGTCGGCGTGGGCAGGGCTGCGACGCGGTACGTCTCGTCACTGCCGCGGGCGAGTTCCGACCACGCGATGGGCTCGCGCGGGTCGAGCCCGAGCAGGCGGAGCACCCACTGCTCGTAGAGCTGGGAGCCGCCGCAGCGGAACTGGTCTTCCAGGCGGACGACCTCGACCCGGCAACCTGCCTGCTCGGCCTCCGTGCGGATCTCCCGCTCGGTGCCCATCTCACCGGGGCGCACGACCTGGTGCTCGTCGAGGAGGAAGACCGGCGTCCGGGCCACGGCGATCAGCTCCTGCACCTGCCGCTTGGCGACGGCCCGCACCTCGGCCCGGGTGAACCGGTTGGTGCTTGTCTCGCGGATCCGGTGGGCCTCGTCGCAGATCAGCATGTCCAAGGTGTTCGGCTCGGCGCCGATGAAGCCGTTGAAGAAGGTGAACAGAGACTGCGCTCGCGCGTTGCGGGCACCGACGACGACCTTGCGCATCGTCTCCGTGAACGCCTTGGATCCGGTGGCGTGCATGGCCCGTCGACCGCGGCGTGACAGGTTGCCCAGGAGGCTGAGCGCAAGCACGCTCTTGCCTGAGCCCGGGCCGCCGAGCACGATGACGACGGTCTTGGTGTTCTCGCGATCGGCCCGCGCGACCGCCTGCTCGACCAACTGAAAGGCCACCTGCTGCTGGTCGAGCAGCACGAACCGTTCGCGCTTCTTCACCTCGGTCGCCGCGACGGCAAGCAGTTGCTTCGACGGTTCCGTATGGGCCTGCAACAAGTCATCGGCCGACTGCCGCGCCTCGTCGGCGGACGACTCCGGGTCCAGCAGCCGTCGCAACTCGGTGATCAGCGACGCGCGCTCATCGCGGGTGTAGAGGCGGCCGTGCTCGTCGAGGCGGTAGTTGCGGAGCTTCCAGCCCTCTGCCGTGGTGTTGTGCAGGTAGGCGATGCCATGGACGCCGGCATGACCGTCGGCGAGGAAGGGGGTGAAGTCGATCAAGTACTCGCAGTACCGCCGGACCTGCTCGACCGGGTGGAGCACGGGCTGCCCGTACTGCGGGATCGTGACGAGACCGTCGTCGCGGAGCACTGCGTTCGACCACTGCTTGAGCTCGACCAGGACGTAGGAGTTGTGCCGTGTCGTCGGGTGAACGCCGCACAGCACCACGTCGACCCGTTTCGGGCTGAGTGGCAGCCGGTGCTCGAGGAGGACCTCGACGTGCTCAAGCCCGGCTTCGCAGACGTCCGTCAGGAAGGCTGGCAGGCTGTTGCGCCACGAGTTGAGTTCGCCCCGGCCGGTTCGGGCGTTGAATCGGATCTCCGCCTGGCGGGCGAGCTCGTCCGGCAAGTCCCCGGCTTCAGCTTTCTTGAGAAGTGTGTCGGCTCGGTCGCGGACCAGGGCCACCAGGAATCCCCCACGAGGCATGCGTCATCTGCATGCGGGTGGGGGCAGCGACGAGTCGTCGACTCGGTGCCCGTCGGGCCGCGTCGAGCACTCTAAGGGGTGAGTCCAACAGTCCCGCTGCGTGACCAGTCATTTCGCCCTCACCAGC
>CAWADQ010000059.1:0-249874 GCA_963780835.1 uncultured Actinomycetota bacterium
AGCCGGCGCTTGTAGGGGAAGAGCGCGAAGATCGCCTCGCGGAACAGCCGGTCCGCGGGCGTGCGGGCGACGTTGCGCTCGAGCTGCGGGCGCACGGCCTCCAGCAGCTTGTCGTACTGCACCCCGGACGGGCACGCCGTCACGCAGGCCATGCAGCCCAGGCACCGGTCGATGTGCTCGTGCAGCGGCCCGTCGAGCCCGATCTCGCCCTTCTCCGCGAGGTTGATCAGGTAGATCCGCCCGCGCGGGGAGTCCATCTCCTCGCCCCACAGCTGATAGGTCGGGCAGGTCGGGAGGCAGAAGCCGCAGTGCACGCAGTCGTCGAGCAGCTCGCGCTGCGGGGGGTGGTGGTCGTCGAAGGCGCTGGGGCCCGTCTGCGGGAGGTTCGTCTCGGCCGAGCCGGCGGGCGTGGTGGTCACGAGGCTCCTTCGGTCAGCCACGGGGCGAGTCGGCCCGGTCCGAGGCGGCCGGCGGGGTCGAGCTCCTGCTTGACGGCGCGGAGCACGGCGAGTGCGGACGGTGCCGGACCCCACGCCGACGCGTCCAGCCCGACCGGGCGGCTGCGCAGCACGGAGGTCCCGCCCGCGGCGTGCACGGCGGCATGGGCCGCGGCGACGGCGACCGGGTCGGCGGGGAGCGCGACGGTGGCGACGCCGGTGCCGAGCCCGGCGGTGACCCCGCGGGTGTCCAGTCCGGCGAGCACACCCGGGAGCCGGGAGGGGCGCACTCCGATCCGCAGTACGGCGTCGTCGAGCGTCCCGCGGGTGAGCCGGGTGTGCTCGGCCCACGGGTCCGCGGCGTCCCCGCCGCTCGCGGAGCTGCCTGGCGCCCCCAGCAGCTCCCGCAGCCGCTCGATCCGCTCCGGCAGCGCGGCCTCCGTGCCCTCGACCCGCACGAGCAAGGCGCCCGGGTCCGACACCCACTCCAGCGCCGCGGGCTCGTACGGTCCGCCGAGGACCCGGGCGGCGTGCTCCGCGGCCTCCTGAAGCGGGCACGGCAGCACCAGCGTCGCCGTGGCGTGGGGCAGCGGGTGCAGCCGCAGCACCACCTCCGCGATCACCGCGAGCGTCCCGTAGGCGCCGTGCACGAGCTTGGCGAGGTCGTACCCCGCGACGTTCTTGATCACATGGCCGCCGGTGCGGGCCACGGTCCCGTCGGCCAGCACCAGCGTCGCGCCGATCACCAGGTCCCGCAGGGAGCCGTGCACCAGCGCGCCCGGCCCGGCGTCGCCGGTGGACAGCAGGCCGCCGACCGTCGCGCCGTCCGCGACCCGGGCCGCGTCCAGCGCCACGTGCTGCCCGTGGTCGGCCAGCTCGGCGTTCAGCTCGCGCAGCGGCGTGGCCGCGCGGACCGACACCGTCATGTCGCCCGGGTTGTGCGTGATCACCCCGGTCAGCGCGCGCAGGTCCAGCACCGCGTCGACGGGGCCGAGCGTGCCGGCCCAGCTCGCTGCGGTGCCGGCGCCGGCCACCGCGAGGGTTCCGGCCGAGTCCAGCACGGCGTCGCGGACGCCACGGAGATCGGTGGGGTTCATCAGCGTTGCCGTCACGGTCGCTCCTCGCCGATGTCGTCGTCGTCTGGCGGGGTCCGGTGCGCCGGGGCCCGGTCTCGACACCTTCTTACAGCCGCTCGACCACGCCCGCCTCCTCGAGCGGGTGCGGCCGGTAGCGACCCGGGCGCTCCCCGCACAGCCGCGGCGTGGGCAGCACCTTGCCCGGGTTGCACAGCCCGTGCGGGTCGAACGCCGCACGCACCCGGGCCATCGTCGCCAGGTCGTCCTCGCCGAACATCTTCGGCATCGAGCACGCCTTGTCCGTGCCGATCCCGTGCTCGCCCGACAGCGACCCGCCCAGCTCGACGCACAGCTCGGCGATCGCCCCCGACAGGTGCTCGGCCCGGTCGGTCTCCCCGGCGGCGGCGCTGTAGAGCACCAGCGGGTGCAGGTTCCCGTCGCCCGCGTGGAAGACGTTCGCCACCCGCAGCCCGGCCTCGTCGCCCATCTCCGCGATCCGGCCCAGCACCTCGGCGAGCCGGGTGCGGGGGACGACGCCGTCCTGCACGAAGTAGTCGGGCGAGATGCGGCCGACCGCCGCGAACGCCGCCTTGCGTCCCCGCCAGATCGCGGCGCGCTCCTCCGGGGACCCGGCGACGTGCAGCCGGGTGCAGCCGTGGCGCTCGCAGATCTGCGTGACCTGGGCGAACCCGGCGTCGCACTCGGCCTCGGGGCCGTCCAGCTCGACGACCAGCGCGGCCGGGACGCCCACCGTGTAGCCGGCGTGCACGGCCTGCTCGGCCGCCTCGATCGCGAGCGTGTCCATCATCTCCACGGCGGCGGGCACGATCCCCGCACCGACGATGTCGCTGACGACGTCACCGGCCGCCCGGACCGAGGGGAAGTCGGCGAGCAGCGTCCGCACCGACTCCGGGGTGCGCAGCAGCCGCACGACGATCTTCGTCGTGATCCCCAGCGTGCCCTCCGACCCGAGGAACACCCCGCGCAGGTCCGGCCCCGCCTGCTCGCCGGTGTCCGAGCCGAGCGTCACCACCGACCCGTCGGCCAGCACGACCTCGAGCTCCAGCACGTGGTTCGTGGTGAACCCGTACTTGAGGCAGTGCGCGCCGCCGGAGTTCTCCGCGACGTTGCCGCCGATCGTGCAGACCTGCTGGCTGCTCGGGTCGGGCGCGTAGTAGAGCCCGTGCGGCGCGGCCGCGGCGGTGATCTCCAGGTTCGTGACGCCGGGCTCGACGGTCGCGCGGCGGTCGACCGGGTCGACCTCCAGGACCCGCTTGAGCCGGGCCAGGGAGATCACGACGCCGTCCGCGACGGGCAGCGCGCCGCCCGACAGGCCGGTGCCCGCACCGCGGGCGACGAAGGGCACCCGGTGCTCGGCGCAGACCCGGACGGCGGCGGCGACCTGCGCGGCGTCGCGGGGGAGCAGCACCAGCTCGGGGACGACCCGGTAGCCGGTGAGCCCGTCGCACTCGTAGGCGCGGCACCGGACGCGGTCGGAGATCACGTTCTCCGGGCTCAGCGCCGTCTCGAACGCACGCCGCACCGTCGCCGGCAACGCCATGCCGCACCTCCCGTCGCTGGGGCGAGAGGGCCAGACTACGTCGCGGCGCCCCGGTTCCCCACTCGGCGGCCAGGCTACGTCGCGCCACTCCTGGTCCCCAGCCGTCGATCAGCTGGTATGCCTCGTCCGCTCCGACGGGAACGGGCGCACGATGTGGAGAGGGGACCGGCGGATGCAGGAGACCCCGCAGGACAAGCGGCGGGTCGGGGAGGACTTCAGCGGCACCGTCGTCGTGCTGCTCGACGAGCAGATCCCGCCCGGCACCGACGACACCCTGCTCGTGCACGCCCGCCGGTCCGGGCTGGACCAGCTCGTCGAGCTGCTGCTCGCGCTGGGGAACCCGCCCACCGAGCGGCAGGTCACGAGCGTCCGCGTGCAGGAGCTGGTCGAGGCCGAGCGGGCCCGGCTCGACGGCCCGTTCCCGCCGCTGCGCAGCCTCACGCGCTACTGGCGGGTCGACGTGGTCGAGGTCGGGGTGCGCGTGGAGGAGGCGGTCGCGCGCCTGCGCGACGTCCGCGGGGTGGCGCTGGCCTACGGCGAGCTGGTGGTCACCGACCCGGCCCTGATCCGGCGCGGGGCGGCTGGCCCGCACGGAGTGCGGGGCGGACGCGTCGTGGCCGGATCGATCACTGACGACCCGCTCTTCCTCGACCAGCGGTACTTGGCAGCCCGCGCCCGACGGCGTGGACGCGGTCGCCGCGTGGGGGTTCCGCGGCGGCCGCGGCGAGGGCGTGCGGTTCGTCGACGTCGAGGAGGCGTGGCGGTGGACCCATGAGGACCTCGACGCGCTGGGCGTCACGCTGCTGTGCAACACCAACCGCGACGGGCGCAACGGCTTCCCGGGCGACCACGGCAACGCCACGCTGGGCGTCGTCGCCGGGGTGGACAACACCGTCGGCGTGGTCGGCATCGCGCCGCGGCTGGACCGCGTCCTGGTCGCGTCGCACTTCAAGCAGAAGGGCTACTACGTCGTCGACGCCCTGGCCGCGGTCGGGACGGTGGTGCGCTCCGGTGACGTCGTGCTGCTGGAGGTCCAGCGGGCCGGCCTGCCCACCGAGACGCAGCTCGCCGACTTCGACGCGATCCGCTTCGTCGCCGGGGTCGCGGCGCCGGACCCGGGGATCGGCGCGGTGGTCGTCGAGGCGGCCGGCAACGGCGACGACACCGACGGCGTCGACCTCGACGTCCCGCAGGGCGCGCCCGCCGCCAACACGCAGTGGTGGGCCGGGCGGACCGCCGACAGCGGCGCGATCCTCGTGGGGGCGGGTCGGTCGCAGGCGGTCGACGGGGGCATGAGTGCCGGCGCGAGTCCAACTTCGGCGCCGACGTGCACTGCCACGCGTGGGGCGACGGCGTGGTCACCGCGGCGGCGGCGGGCTACACGAAGGGCTTCGGCGGGACGAGCGCGGCGTCGGCGATCGTCGCCGGCGTGGCCGCCGTGCTGCAGGGGATGCACCGGGCCGCGCACGGCGTCCCGCTGGGCGCCACCGCGCTGCGCGCGCTGCTGGCCGACCCCGCGCTGGGCACGCCGCAGCGCACGCCGCCGGACCATCCGGTCGGGTCGATGCCGGACCTGCGCAAGCTCGCGGCGGCGATCGGGGCGGTGCCCGAAGGGCCCTGATCAGGGCTGCAGCGGAAGGAGCAGCTCGACCGTCGTCCCGGTCATGCCGGACCGGATCGCGCACCGGCCCCCGAGCTCGTCGGCCCGGCTGCGGATCGACGTCAGTCCCACGCCGGTGCCCGGCCCGGGATCGGCGCCGCCGAAGCCGACGCCGTCGTCGCTCACCCGCACCTCCAGGTGCCGGGCGTCCCGCCGGACGGTCACCGCCGCGCTGCGGGCGTGCGCGTGCTTCGCGACGTTCGTCAGCGCCTCGGCGACCACCCGGTAGGTGACGACCTCGACCGCCGCCGGCAGCTCACCGTCCAGGCCGTCCGTGCCGAGCGCGACCGGGACCCGGTCGGCGAACCGCTCCACGAGATCGGCCAGCGCGGGTTCGAGGCCCCGGTCCAGCGCGGCCGGGCGCAGGCCGTCGATCAGCTCCCGGACCTCGGCGCTGCAGGCCTCGAGGTCCGCCGCGAGCGTCGCCAGCAACGCGCCCGCCGCGTCGTCGACGACGGTCCGGCGCACGACGTCGGTGAGCATCCGCGCCCCGGCCAGCGCGGAGCCCACGCCGTCGTGCAGGTCGCGGCGCAGCCGGCGGCGCTCCTCCTCGCGGGCCAGGACGAGCCGGTCGCGCGCCCGCTGCAGGTCCACCGCGCTGCGGCCCGCCTCGGCGGCCAGCGCCGCCTGGTCGGCCAGGTCGCGCAGCAGCGCCGTCTCACCCGCCGTGAACCGCTCGCCGGGCCGCCGGGGGGCCGCGAGCAGCTCGCCGACCGGCCGGCCGTGCGCCACCATCGGGAACCGCGCGGGCTCGCCCGCCCAGCGCCCGTGCTCGGCGGCGGTCGTCGGGTGGCCGTCGTCGGCGGTGACCCGGACGGCGGCGTAGGGCACCCGCAGCCCGTCGACGACGGCCGTGGCGATCTCCGGCAGGACGGCCAGCGGGTCACCGGCCGCCCGCGCCCGCCGCCCGACCGTGCTCATCACGGCGTACGGCTCGTCGCGGCGCCCGTAGAGCAGCCTGCCGACCGCGCGCTGGGCCAGCCAGTGCGCCGGGGCGAGCACCGCGGCCACGGCGGCGGCGGCCAGCAGCGGGACCGCGCCGCCGAGCCCGGTGAACACCCTGCCGAGCACGGTCACCGTCGCGGCGTAGACCACCACCGCCCCCGACGTGAGCACCAGCCAGACGACGCCGCGGTGCACGTAGAGGTCGAGGTCCTCGAACCGGTAGAGCAGCACCGCGAGGGTCAGCCCGAGCGGCAGGCCCACCGCGGCCGGCACCCAGCCGTAGGGGACGTCGACCCAGTCGAGCGCGACGGCCACCCCGAGCAGCACGAGCACGGGCAGCAGGCAGGCGAGCTGCCCGCGCTCGAGCGGCCCGGCCGCCCGCCACCGGACGACCAGCGCCGCGAGGACGCCGAGCGAGGCGGCGGCCGTCGCGATCCAGGCGAGCAGGGCGATGTCCAGGAGCAGCCGGACCACCGGCCCCGGCGCCTGTTCGGCGTCGCTGAGCAGCGTCGTCGGCTCGCCGATCGCGGCGGCCACGAGCGCCGCCGTCGCGATCCCCGCCGCCCCGACGAGCGCGGCGGCCAGCGGCCACCACCGCGGCGACGGCAACCGCCCGTCCGGCACGAGCAACAGCAGGATCGGGACGGCGCCCAGCGGCGGCCACCAGGCCCACTGGCTCAGCCAGGCCGCGGGTACCCAGGTCGACCATGCGACGGACAGGGCCGCGATGCTCGCCACGAGACCGGCCGCGAGCATGAGCCGCCCGACGGGATGGCCGGGCCTGCGGCGCAGCACGAACACCCCGAGCGGGGTGAACCCGGCGGCGAGCGCGACGGGCATGGCCGCCGGGTTCGCGTCGGAAGCCGTGTGGCCGGTGAGGACGCCGCCGACTCCCAGCAGGACGACGGCGAACCCGATCGCCCCGAGGACGGGCACGGGCAGATCGGCCAGGCGCTGGTCGGCCGACCGGGGGACTCGGGCCACGAGGCCACCGGCCGGCGTGCTCAATGCGCGATGCCCAGCTTGTGCGCCACCCGGTGCCAGTAGTTGCCGGGGGTCGGGGCGCTGGCCGACGGAAGGGACGGGAAGAGCGTGAGCAGGGCGTCGACGACCTGCGGCAGCTCACCGGTCACCCGCAGCACCCGCTTCGGTGGCGCCGAGCCGTCCGTCGGCTCGGGCGGGTCCGTGTCGAGCAGCACCTGCCAGCGCGCCAGCACCAGGTCGATGCGGTCGAGCAGCAGCTGCACGCCGTGGGCGTCCGGCGGGTCGCCGTCGGGCTCGATCACGAAGGTGCCGTCGGGCTGCTCGACGACCTTCTGCTGCTGCCCGGCCCGGTCGAACAGGTCGACGTCGGGAGCCGGCCCCTGCGGGTTCTCCAGCAGGTGGTCGAGCACCGCGCCGCGGGTCCCGACGTGCAGCAACCCGTCGTCCTTGATCATCAGGACGAGGTCCTGGTCGTTCCCCATGGCGCACCCTTCACCCGAGCTGCCCCTGTCGCGGCGAGCGTGGCACGCGTGCCCGTCATCCGGAAGAGTGATCGCCGGTCGGTAGGCCCTTCTCCCGGGCCAGCAGGGCGGCCTGCACCCGGTCCTCGACACCCAGCACGCCGAGCAGGGTCGACACCCGGTTGCGCACGGTCTTCTCCGCGACGCCCAGCTCGGCGGCGATGCGCGGGTTCGTCCGGCCGTCCGCGAGGAGGCCGAGCAGGCGCAGGTCCGCAGGGCTCAACCGGTCCAGCGGGGCGGGCAGCCGGGCCGCCCGGCCGGTCGGCAGCGCGGCGCGCGCGATCTCCGGCCCCAGCACCAGCCCCCCGTCGAGCACGGTGCGGGCGGCGCGCACCACGGCGTCCGGCGGGGAGTCCTTGAGCAGGTAGCCGCCCGCGCCGGCGGCGAGGCAGGCGCGCACGACCCCCTCGTCGCGGGTCATCGTCAGCACCAGGACGGGGCAGCCCGGGGCCCGGCGCAGCCTGCGGACCAGCTCGACGCCGTCGCCGTCGGGCAGGCCGAGGTCGACCACGGCGACGTCCGCCCGCTCGGTGGCGCCGACCGCGGCACCCTCGCGCACCGACCCGGCCTCGACGACCCGGCCCACCCAGTCCTCGAGCCCCAGCATCGCGGCGAGGCCGCGCCGGACGACGGGGTGGTCGTCGACGACCAGGACCGTCGCCGCGGGGGACACGGTTCCGCAGCTTAGGCCGTGTCCCGTGGATCACGGGTCGACGATCGCCGTCCGCGGGCGTCCACGGTTGATCCCAACGCCGTGGACACCCGCAGCCCGCGATCACCGAGCGTCGTCCCGGGACCGGGTCCCGAGCGGGCGGGCGGACCTCCCGAGGGAGCCGGGACCGGTGTCAGTGGTGCGGGACGGGCCGGTCACGAGCGTGGGTGCATCACCCGCCGGAGCCCCGGAGACCGCGATGCCGACCCCGACCCTGCCGACCCCGACCCTGCCGACCCCGACCCCCGAGGTGGACCGCGACCACGCCGCTCGACCCCGCCGACCTGCTGCGCCGCGCCGCCGCCGGCCACGCCGACGCCTGGGCCGCGATCGTCGCCCGCTACACCCCCGTGCTGCGCGGCCGCGTCCGCCGCTACCGCCTGCAGGACGCCGACGCGCACGACGTGATCCAGGTGACCTGGCTGCGGCTGGCCCAGCACCTCGACCGGATCCACACGCCCGAGCACCTGGCCGGCTGGCTGGCCGCGGTGGCGAACCGCGAGTGCCTGCGCGTGCTGCGGGACAGGGCGCGCACCGTCGTGGTCCCCGACGTCGGGCCGGTGGACGCCGGCCCGGGCCCCGAGCAGGTGGTCGTCGACGAGATGGAACGCGCCGAGCTGCGGGCCGCCGTCACCGCCGCCCTCGCGACGCTCCCGCCGCGGCGGCGGGAGCTGTTGGCGGCCCTGTTCGCCGACGACGGCCGCTCGTACGCGCGGATCGCCCACGACGTCGGCATCCCGGTCGGGAGCATCGGTCCCACTCGCGCCCGGGCGCTCGCCCACCTGCGCCGGCTGGTGGAGCGCCGGGCCGTCCGCTGCACAGACCCGGCTTTCGTCGGGGTGGGGTGGTAGGAAACGGGCGACCGCGGACGACGGACCGGACGAGGATGGTGGATCCAGGTGAGCGACGCAGCCCAGACCGGCGACGGAGCCCAGACCGGCGGCCTGCAGGTGGACCCCGCCCTGCGCGCCTTCGTGGCCGACGAGCTGCTGCCGAGGGTGGGGCTCACGCCGGAGTGGTTCTGGTCGACGCTGGCCGGGCTGCACGAGCAGTTCGCTCCGCGTGCGGCCGAGCTGCTGGCCCGCCGCGACGAGCTGCAGGCCCGCCTCGACGCCTGGCACCGTGAGCACGGGGCGCCCGCCGGCGACGCGCTCGACGGCTACGCGGAGTTCCTCACCGAGATCGGCTACCTGCTGCCCCCGGAGGAGCCGCGCATCTCCGTCACCGGCGTGGACCGGGAGATCGCCGAGGTGGCGGGCCCGCAGCTCGTGGTGCCGGCGACGGTCCCGCGGTACGCGCTGAACGCCGCGAACGCGCGCTGGGGGTCGCTGTTCGACGCGCTCTACGGGACGGACGCCCTGCCGCTGGACCACGAGCTCGCCCGCGGCTACGACGAGCGGCGCGGTGCGCAGGTGATCGCGGAGGCGGACCGGCTGCTCGACGCGTACTTCCCGCTCGAGGGCGCCTCCCACGCCGACGTCACCGCCTACCGCCTCGACGGCGGGTGCGCTGGTCGCGGAGACGGCGGACGGGTCCGTCGCGGCTCGCCGACCCGGGGCAGCTGGTCGGGTACCGCGGCGATCCCGGGCGCGCCGGAGGCGGTGCTGCTGAGCCGCCACGGCCTGCACGTCGAGCTGACCGTCGACGCCGGGCACCGGGTCGGCCGCGGGCACCACGCGCACGTCGCGGACGTCGTGCTGGAGTCGGCGGTCACCACGATCGTCGACCTGGAGGACTCCGTCGCCACCGTCGACGGCCCGGACAAGGTCGGCGGCTACCGCAGCTGGCTCGGCCTGATGACCGGTGAGCTGGAGGCGACCTTCCCCAAGGGCGGGGAGACGGTCACGCGCACCGTGAACGGCGACCGCACCTACACCGGCGTCGACGGCTCCGAGGTGGTGCTCCCCGGGCGGTCGCTGCTGCTCGTCCGCAACGTCGGGCACCACATGCGCCTCGACGCCGTGCGGACAGCCGGCGGCGAGCCGCTCCTGGAGGAGTGCCTGGACATCCTGGTCTCCACGATCGCGGCCGTGCACGACCTCCGCGGCCTCGGCCGCTTCTCCAACTCCCGCACCGGCAGCCTCTACGTCGTCAAGCCGAAGATGCACGGGCCGGACGAGGTGAGCCTGTCGGTCGACCTGTTCACCGCCGTGGAGCAGGCGCTGGAGCTGCCCCCCACCACGATCAAGATCGGGATCATGGACGAGGAGCGGCGGACGTCGATCAACCTGGAGGCGTGCATCGCCCGCGCCGCCGAGCGGGTGATCTTCGTCAACACGGGCTTCCTGGACCGCACCGGCGACGAGATCCACTCGGACTTCGAGGCCGGCCCGGTCGTCCGCAAGGACGACGAGAAGTCCACCACCTGGCTGCGCGCGTACGAAGACCGCAACGTGGACGTCGCGCTGCGGGCCGGGTTCGCCGGGCACGCCCAGATCGGCAAGGGCATGTGGGCGCAGCCCGCCGGCATGCGCGCGATGCTCGACACCAAGGGCGCCCAGCCGAAGGCCGGCGCGAACACCGCCTGGGTGCCCTCGCCGACGGCGGCCACCCTGCACGCGCTGCACTACCTGGAGACGGACGTGAAGGCGGTGCAGGCCGAGCTGGCGGCGCGCCCCCTGACGGACCGGCGCAAGCTGCTGGTCGTGCCGGTGCTGCCCGACGGCGGCGCGGGGCTCACCGACGACGAGAAGCGCCACGAGCTCGAGACGAACGCGCAGTCGATCCTCGGCTACGTCGTGCGCTGGGTCGGGCTGGGCATCGGCTGCTCGACGGTGCCGGACCGCGACGGCGTCGGCCTGATGGAAGACCGGGCGACGCTGCGCATCTCCAGCCAGGAGATCGCGAACTGGCTGCACCACGGTCTCGTGGACGAGGCCCAGGTGCGCGAGACCTTCGCCCGGATGGCCGTGCTCGTGGACGAGCAGAACGCCCGCGAACCCGGCTACCAGCCGATGAGCAAGGACCTCGAGAACAGCCCGTCGTTCCAGGCGGCGCTGGAGCTGGTGTTCGCCGGCCGGCAGGAGCCCAACGGCTACACCGAGCGGGCGCTGACCCACTGGCGGCAGAAGGCCAAGGCCGGGGCCGATTCTCGGCCGTGCACACCTCGCGCCCCCCGTGCACACGCCCCACGGTGTGCACCGGGCGGCGGTGGCACGGCGCGTCAGGATGTGCACGGCGCCGCGTCGACTGCACGCGCGGCGTGTGCTGGAGTTGCGCCCCGCCACCTACGACCACCCCGACGCGGCGCTCCTCGTCGCTGCCGTTCAGCGGGAGTACGTCCTGCGCTACGGCGGCCGCGACGCCACGCCCGTCGACCCGGCCGAGTTCGCGCCGCCGCACGGCCATTTCGTGGTGGGCTACGCGGCGGGCGAGCCGGTGGCGTGCGGCGGGTGGCGGGCACGGGATCCGGGACGGTCCCGGGACCGCGATTCGGTCTGCGCCGTATCGGGCGCAGCGGCACCTTCCGCAGAGGCGGATGCCCTGCGCGACGGGGACGCCGAGGTCAAGCGCATGTTCGTGGTGGCGGGCCACCGCGGCCGCGGTCACGCGCGGGCCGTGCTCGCCGAGCTGGAGCGGTCCGCCGCCGCGGCGGGCCGGCGGCGCACGGTGCTGGAGACCGGCACGCGCCAGCCCGAGGCGATCGCTCTCTACACAAGCGCGGGCTACGTGCCGATGGCCACCTTCGGGGTCTACCGCGACTCGCCGAACTGCCGGTGCTTCGCGAAGGCACTACCGCCTAGCGGATAACAAGTGTAGATCAGCGGTGGCGCGATCGGCGCGACGGGGGAAGGATGCTGTCGCTGGTCGACGACGCGGCGGAAGGCGGGCACGCATGGAACTGCTGCTGGCTCAGGGTCAGACAGACCTGAGACTCAACGCGAGCGCACTCGACTACTTTTTGGTCGCGTTCTATTTCGTTCTCGTGCTGGGCATCGGCCTGATCGCGCGACGCTCCATCTCCTCGAGCCTGGACTTCCTGCTCTCCGGCCGGTCGCTGCCGGCGTGGGTGACGGGGCTGGCGTTCATCTCGGCCAACCTCGGGGCCATCGAGCTCATCGGGATGACGGCGAACGGCGCCCAGTACGGGATCCCGACCGCGCACTACTACTGGGTCGGCGCCGTCCCTGCGATGGTGTTCCTGGGCATCGTGATGATGCCGTTCTACTACGGCAGCAAGGCCCGCAGCGTCCCGGAGTTCCTGGCGATCCGGTTCAACCGGACCACCCAGCGGGTGCAGGGCGTGGTCTTCGCGCTGGCCTCGCTGCTGATCGCGGGGGTCAACCTGTACGCGCTCGGCCTGGTGCTCGAGGCGCTGCTCGGCTGGCCGCAGTCGGTCGCGATCCCGGTGGCCGCGCTGGTGGTTCTCAGCTACACGTTCCTCGGCGGACTGTCGGCGGCGATCTACAACGAGGTGCTGCAGTTCTTCGTGATCCTGGCGCTGCTCATCCCGGTCACCATCGCCGGGCTCGCCCGGGTCGGCGGCTGCGCCGGGCTCGTCGAGAAGGTCGACGCCGGACCGGGCGGGCCCGAGCAGCTCTCGTCGTGGCCGGGCACCCGATCACGGAGATCGCCAACCCGTTCCTGTCGGTGTTCGGCATCGTCTTCGGGCTCGGGTTCGTGCTCTCCTTCGGGTACTGGACCACGAACTTCGCCGAGGTCCAGCGCGCGCTCTCGGCCAAGAACATGAACGCCGGACGGATGCACCCCGATCATCGGGGCGTTCCCCAAGACGCTGGTCCCGCTGGTCATCGTCATCCCCGGCATGATCGCCGCGCGTGCTGATCCCGCAGCTGGTCACGCTCAAGGACGGGCGGCGCGACGGACGTCACCTACAACAACACGCTGTCGCTGCTGATGAAGGAGGTGCTGCCGAACGGCATGCTCGGCGTGGCGATCGCCGGCCTGCTGGCGGCCGTTCATGGCCGGCATGGCCGCGAACGTCAGCTCGTTCAACACGGTGTTCACCTACGACCTCTGGCAGGACTGGATCCAGCCCGGCCGGGACGACCGCTACTACCTCAAGGTCGGCCGGGCGGCCACGGTGGCGCGTGCGTGATCGCCATCTTCACCGCGTATCATGGCCGGCAGCTTCTCCAACCTGATGGACTACATCCAGGCGCTGGCCAGCTTCTTCAACGCCCCGCTGTTCGCAATCTTCATCTTCGGGCTGTTCTGGAAGCGGATGACCGGCACGGCCGGCTGGACCGGCCTGCTGGCCGGCGTCGCCACCGCCGTGCTCGTCGACCTCGCTGGTCCGCGCCGACGTCATCAACGTCTCGTCGCAGGCCGGCAGCTTCATCGGCGCGAGCGCCGCGTTCATCGTCGGGGTGCATCGTGGCCTTCGTCGTGTCGCAGTTCACCGCCGGCGAAGCCGGACGAGGAGCTGGTCCGGGCTGACCTGGGCGACCTGACGCGACGAGCACGCGAGAGCCAGGGTGCGAATCGCGGCCGAGAGACACCGGTGGTGGCAAGAATCCCGTGCATCATGGGCACGGCATCGTGCTCACCCTGGTCTCGTCCTCTACATCATCTTCGGTGGGTAGAGCGAGAGTCATGCGCACACCGAGCCCCAACCGAAAGAGCCCGTACGACGGGGAGGCCGCGGAGGCGCTCAGCGCATCCCAGCTGTTCGACCTGCGCTCGGTCATCGGGATGCTGTTCATCGTCTACGGCGATCGTGCTGACGATCATGGGCATATCGGCGTGACGCCGGAGCGAGCATCGCCAAGGCCGGCGGGATCGGCACATGAACCTGTGGACGGGCATCGTTCATGCTGGTCGTGGGCCGTGTTCTTCGTCTGGGCGCTCATGAAGCCGCCGATCCCGCCCGAGCGGATCACGTGGACCACTACCAGGAGGGCGGTCCGTTGCACATGGGCCATGATTTCGCCGAGCTGCATCCTGACGAGGTGCGAGCGCCGTAAGCGACGCCACGGCCACGGCCACTGACCCGACCCCCGGGAACAACATCAGCGCCCCTCGGTGAGCGGGGCGCTGATGTGCGCTCGGCGGCCGGTCACGGCTCAGTGCCGGTGGTCGGACGCGTGGTACGGGTTGAAGACCGTCAGCGTCCACCGGTCGAGGCGGCGCAGCGTGCGGTGGATGAAGTCCGTCATCTCAGCTCCTGTTGTCGTTGTTCTGCCGTCGTACACCAGGTATAGCGGCATGATCTTCTGAATCGTTCCAGGAAGTCGGTGAGCGTCTCACGTCCGCGTCGAGAGCGCTCGTGCACAGCGGTCCCGCGTCCGCGACGGCCCGGTGGCCGCAGCGCGGCCCCGATAGGGTGGCTGCCGGTGGCTGCCTCCCCCGGTGGGGTACCGGCAGGTGCGGATCCCGGCGTGCGGCGTAGCCCGAAGCGGCCGCGGCCGGCCGGGTGAATCGGGCGGTTGTGGCCGGTCCGGCGGACGAGGAGGGTGCGGGTGCTCGGACTGGTCGTCGCGCACCTCGTCCTCGCCTGCCTGCTCCCGCTCGTGTCCGCGCGCAGCCGCCGGGCCGGCTTCGCCGTCGCGGCCGTCCTGCCCACCGTCGCGCTGGTGTGGGCGCTGGCGAACGCGCCCGCGGCGCTGAACGGCGGCGTGACCACGTCCCTCGCCTGGGCCCCCGAGCTCGGGCTCGCCCTGAGCTTCCGGCTCGACGCCCTCGCACTGGCGATGGTCGTGCTCGTCTCCGGGATCGGCGCGCTGATCCTCGTCTACTGCATCGGCTACTTCGGCGAGAGCTCGCCGGACGCCACCCGCAGCGCCGCGCTCCTGCTCGCCTTCGCCGGCGTGATGCTCGGGCTCGTCCTCGCCGACGACCTGCTCACCCTCTACCTGTTCTGGGAGCTGACGTCGGTGACGTCGTTCCTGCTCGTGGGCCAGAGCGGCGAGGCGCGGGAGAACCGGAGCGCCGCGGTCCAGGCGCTGCTGGTCACCGTGTTCGGCGGGCTGGTGATGCTGCTGGGGTTCGTCCTGCTCGGCGAGGCGGCCGGCACCTACCGGATCTCCGAGATCGTCGCGCTCGGGCAGGCCGGCGCACTCGGCGGGGGCACGGTCACGACGGCGCTCGCGCTGATCCTCGTCGGCGCGCTGACGAAGTCCGCACAGCTGCCCTTCCACCCGTGGCTCCCGGCCGCGATGGCCGCACCGACGCCGGTCAGCGCGTACCTGCACGCGGCGTCGATGGTCAAAGCGGGCGTGTACCTCGTGGCCCGGCTCTCACCGGGATTCGCGGACGCCCCCGTGTGGTGGGTGCCCGTCGTGGTGCTCGGCCTGGCGACGATGGCCGTCGGCGGCTGGCGCGCGATGGCGCAGTACGACCTCAAGCGGCTGCTCGCGTTCGGCACCGTCAGCCAGCTCGGCTTCCTCATGGTCCTGTTCGGCGCGGGCACCCGGATCGCGGCCATCGCCGGGATCGCGATGCTGCTCGCACACGGCTTCTTCAAGGCGCCGCTCTTCCTCGTGACCGGCATCGTCGACCACGCGACCGGCACCCGGGACGTGCGGAAGCTGTCGGGACTGTGGACGTCCCTGCGCGGCAGCGCCGTCACCGCCGGCGCGGCGGCGGCCTCGATGGCCGGGCTGCCGCCGCTGCTCGGCTTCGTCGGCAAGGAGGCCGGGTTCGAGGCGTTCCTCGCCGAGGACGACCTGCGCGGCCGGCTCGTCACCCTCGCGCTGGTCGCGGGCTCGATCTTCACCGTCGCCTACAGCGCCCGGTTCCTCTGGGGGGCGTTCGGGCGCAAGCCCGGCGTCGCCGACACCCCCGTGCACCGGCCGGGGCCGCTGCTGATCTGGCCGGCCGGGCTCTGCGCGCTCGGCGGGCTCGTGCTCGGCATCGCGAACCCCGTGGTCGACGTCGACGCGCAGAGCTACGCCGCCGCCTATCCGGCCACCTCCCCGGTGGAGGCGAGCTACCACCTCGCGCTGTGGCACGGCCTCGGGTTGCCGCTGCTGGCGTCCGCCGTCGCGCTCGTGCTCGGCTACGCGCTGCACCGGTCGGATGGAGCCGCGTCGGGCGGCTCGCCGGATCCACTGCCGCGCTCGCTGTCGGCCCAGCACGCCTACGAACTCGCCGTCGGTGGCACCGAGCGCGTCGCGACGGCCGTCACCGGCCGGCTGCAGGTCGGTTCGGTCCCGACCTACCTCACCGTCATCCTCGTCACCGTCGTCGCCCTGCCCGGCACGGCCGTGCTGATCGGCGGCTCGTGGCCGGACCAGCCCGTCTACCACGCGCCGCTGCAGCTGCCCCTGGCCGTGCTGGTGACGCTCGCGGCACTCGCCCTGGTGTGGGTGCGCCGCCGGTTCACCGCGGTGCTGCTGGTCGGGGTGGTCGGCTACGGCGTCGGCGGGCTGTTCATCGTCGACGGTGCCCCCGATCTCGCGCTGGCCCAGTTCCTCGTCGAGACGCTGTCACTGGTCGCGTTCGTGTTCGTCCTCCGCCGGATGCCCGGCCGGTTCACGCTGGAGCGGCGCGGGCGCGGGTCCAGGTGCCCAAGGCCGTGATCGCGGCCGTCGCGGGCGGGATGGTCGCCGGGACGGCGGTCGTGCTCAGCGGCGCCCGCCAGGTACCGCCGACGACCAGCGCCGAGTTCATCCGGCTCGCCCCGGAGGGCGCGGGCGCGACGAACGTCATCAGCGCGATCATCGTCGACTTCCGGGCGCTGGACACCGTCGGCGAGATCACCGTGCTGTTCGTCGCCGCGGTCGGGGTCGCGAGCCTCGTCCTCGCGACGCCCTTCGACCGCAGGCGCAGGCGGCGGGGGAGCGGCGCCGGAAGCCCGCAGCACGAGGAGGAGGTCGCCGGCGCGGACCCGGCGGAGGAGCCGGTCGCCGTGCCGACCGGGCGGCTTGCCGCCGGATCCACCTCGCCTCCCCGGGGAGGAGAGCGATGAGCCCGCTGCGCAGCACCCCGGACGGGGAGGGGACGCGCCCCGGCCCGGACCGGTGCCGACGCCACGGACCCGACACGACCCCGTTCGAGTCGTGGGACCGCCCCCGCACGGCCTGGCTGCTCCCGGGCCGCTGCCGCACCCCGCGCCAGCGCACCCTGTTGCTCGAGGCCACGTCGCGGGCGCTGTTCCCGACCATCCTCGTCTTCTCGATCTACCTGTTGCTCGTCGGCCACTACGGTCCCGGCGGCGGGTTCTCCGCGGGTCTCGTCGCGGGCCTGGCCTTCGTGCTGCGCTACCTCGCCGGCGGGTCGACGGACCCGGGCGCGGTCGTCACGATCCGGCCGCCGGTGCTGATGGGGGTCGGGCTGACGATCGCCGTGCTGACCGCACTGGCCCCGATGCTGTTCGGTGCGCCGGTGCTCGCGAGCGCGAAGCTGACCGTGCGGGTGCCGCTGCTGGGCGACCTGGGGATCGTCACCAGCCTGTTCCTCGACGTCGGGGTCTACCTGCTGATCATCGGGGTGGTGCTGGACCTGCTGCGCGCGCTCGGGTCGGGCATCGAGCGCGACATGCGCGCGGCGGGGGAGCCGACGTGAGCGAGCTTGCGAGCTCACCATCGAGCACAGCACTCCGGAGCACGCGGCCGACGAGCGTGAGCGAGGAGGCGGCGTGACTCCCGGGGACCTGGTGACGGCGCCGACCGTCAACCTCGTCATGGCGCTGACCGTCGGCGTGCTCTACACCGTCGGCTTCTACCTGCTGCTGCAACGGTCGCTGATGCGCGTGCTGATCGGCGTGGTCGTGCTCGGCCACGGCACGAACCTGCTGCTGCAGCTCGTCGGTGGCCCACCCGCGCGCGTGCCGATCGTCGGCAACTCCCCACTGGAGACGTTCGCCGACCCGCTGCCGCAGGCGCTCGCGCTCACCGCCGTGGTGATCACGTTCGCACTGACGACGTTCCTGCTGGCGCTGGGCTACCGCTCGTTCACGCTCATCGGCCACGACGAGGTGCAGGACGACCTGGAAGACCGCCGGATCGCCCGCATCCGGCACCCGGCCGCGTCCCTGGAGACCGACGGGGACGACGATCGGGACGTCGCCGAGGACGACGGCGCGCGACGAGGGGGAGCGGTGAGCAACGTCATGACATCCCTGCCGACCCTTCCGGTGCTGCTGCCGATCCTCGGTGCGGCGCTCTCCGTCGTCGTGGGGACCTCGGTGACCGCGCAGCGGGTGATCGCGCTGGTCACCCTCGGCGCCGTCGCCGCGGTGGCGGGCGTGCTGCTGGTGACGGCGGACCGGTCCGGGCCCGTGGTCACCGCGCTGGGCGGCTGGGCGCCCCCGGTGGGGATCGCGCTGGTCGCCGACCGCCTCTCGGCCCTGCTGCTGCTGGTCTCGACGCTGGTCGCGCTCGCCGTGCTGGTGTACGCGATCTCCCAGCGCATCGCCGACTTCGGCAGGCGGATGGCCAGCTCGACGTTCTACCCGATGTATCTGGTGCTCTCCGCCGGCGTCTCGCTGGCCTACCTCTCGGGCGACCTGTTCACGCTGTTCGTCTCGTTCGAGATCATGCTGACCGCGTCGTACGTGCTCATCACCCGGCGCACGACCACCCAGACGATCCGGGCGGGGATGACCTACGTGACGGTCAGCCTGCTGTCGTCGCTGCTGTTCCTGACGGCGGTCGGCATGGTGTACGCGGCGACGGCGACGGTCAACCTTGCCGACCTGTCCGTGCGGGTGCAGACCCTGCCCCGGGACTGCGGACGGTGCTGGCCCTCATGCTCGTCGTGGTGTTCGGGATCAAGGCGGCGATGGTGCCGCTGCACTTCTGGCTGCCCGACAGCTACCCGAACGCCCCCGCGCCGGTCACCGCCCTGTTCGCGGGGCTGCTCACCAAGGTGAGCTTCTACGCGATGCTGCGCACGCAGACCCTGCTCTTCCCGCACGACCGTCCGTGGACCCTCATGCTGTGGTTCGCCGTCGCCACCATGATCATCGGCGCGCTGGGCGCGGTCGCGCAGAACGACATCAACCGTCTCCTGGCGTTCCTGCTGGTCAGCCACATCGGATTCATGCTCTTCGGGCTGGGGGTCTCCGACGCCCGCGGCCTGTCGGGCGCGACGCTCTACGCCGCCCACCACATCACGGTGCTGGCCACCTTGTTCCTCGTCAGCGGTCTGATCGTGCGGCGGACCGGCACCGTCGCGCTGGACCGGATGGGCGGGCTCCTGAAGACCTCACCTGCCCTCGCCGTGCTGTTCGCCATCCCGGCGATGACGCTGGCCGGCCTGCCGCCGACCGCCGGCTTCGTCGCCAAGCTGCAGCTGCTCCAGGCGGGCGCCGAGGCCGGGGTGGGGCCGACGGCCGTGGCCGCCGTCGTGATCGTCGCGAGCTTCCTCACGCTGTACGCGCTGGTGCGGGTCTGGGTGCGGGTGTTCTGGGGCATGCCGGCGCCGACCGTCGAGGACCCCGACCCGGACGACGAGCTGGAGGTCGGCACCGCCCGCACGCCGTGGCCCATGTACGCCGCCACGGCCGGGCTGGTGGTCGTGAGCCTCGCGATCGCCGCGTTCGCGGGGCCGCTCTCGGCGGTCACCGGCCGGGTGGGGGAGGACCTGGTGACGCGCGACGGGTACCGGGTGGCCGTGCTGGGGAGCCCCCGGTGAACGCGCCGGCGACGGCGCGGCGACCGCGGTGGGCCGCGCGGGTCCGGCCCCGCGTGCTCGAGATCGTCTGGCTGGCCCTGGTCTGGGTCCTGTTGTGGGGCACCTTCACGCCGCTGTCGATCGTCGGCGGGGTGGTGGTGGCCGTCGCGGTGATCGGCGCGTTCCGGTTCCCGCCCGCCGAGGCGCACCTGCCCGTCCGGCCCCTGCGGCTGCTCGGGCTGGTCGGCTACCTGGTCTACGACATGGTCGTCTCCGGTGCCGAGGTGAGCTGGCAGGTCCTGCGGTACGGGCCCGCCGCGCGGGGTGCGGTGTTCGAGGTGCCGCTGCTGAGCAGTTCGGACCGGGTGGTGACGGTGGTCGCGAACGCGCTGTCGCTGTCGCCGGGCGCGATGGCGCTGCAGATCGACCATGCGCACGGGCTGTGGTTCGTCTACGCACTGGGCCCGCGCGACGGCGCAGGGGTGGAGCGCAGCCGCCGCCGCACGATGGACATGCAGCGCCGGGTGCTCGCCGCGTTGGGCACGCCCGAGGAGCTGGCCACCGCGGAACGCCTGCTGGCCGAGAGGGGACGCTGACGTGGGTGCGGTGTTCGCGGTCGTGCTCGTGATGGTGGGCGTCGCCGCCGCGCTGGCGCTCTACCGCCTGCTGCGCGGGCCGAGCACGCTGGACCGGGTCGTCGCGCTGGACGTCGTCGTCGTGCTGACGCTCGTGGCGGCGGGGGTGTACGTCGCCTACTACCGGGACGGGTCGAACATCCCGTTGCTGGCGGCCGTGGCGCTGGTGGGGTTCGTCGGGTCGACCGCGGCGGCGCGGCTGGCCGTGCGGCGGGAGCGGCACCGGTGAGTGGGCGTGTGTCACGGCGCCGGGGTGGACGGCCGACCGGGCGCGCGAGGGGAAGCGGTGAATCCCGTGGCCGCCGGGCCCGTCGCGGACGTCGTGTCGGCCTTCCTCATGCTGTTCGGGGCGCTGTCGTGCCTGCTCGGGGCGATCGGCCTGGTGCGGCTGCCGGACCTGCCGGCCCGGCTGCAGGCCGCGACGAAGCCGCAGACGCTGGGCCTGTCGCTGATCCTTCTGGGCACGGCGCTGCGGGTGGAGCTGGCCAGTGCGGTGACGTTGGTGCTCGTCGTGCTGTTCCAGGTGATCACCGCCCCGGTGATCTCCCAGCTGGTCGGTCGGGCCGCCTACCGCAGCGGGGGCTTCCCGGACGACACGCTGGTCGTCGACGAGCTGGCGGAGCACCTGCCCGCGGACGCCGTCGTCGGCGACGAGCCGCCGCCGACCGCGACGGGCGCGCCTGACCGCCGCGCGCGGCCGCGGGGTCGCGCACTGTCGCGGGACCGCCGCGTCTGTGAACAGGTGCGCCAGCCCGTGCCGTGCGTACCGCGCCTGCTCCGCTGCGGCGTTGATCCACAGGACACCCGTTAGGCTCGCCGGGCGCGTCGCGTCGGGCGGCGGGCGGGACACCGGGAGGACCGCGGGTGGCCGGTAAGCCGTTGTCGGAGATCGTCGAGGCCGGGTGGGCGCAGGCGCTGGCGCCCGTCGAGCCGGTGATCGCACAGATGGGCGAGTTCCTGCGCACCGAGCTGGCCGCGGGGCGCCGCTACCTGCCGGCGGGGGCGAACGTGCTGCGCGCGTTCACGAGGCCGTTCGACGAGGTCCGCGTGCTGATCGTCGGCCAGGACCCGTACCCGACGCCGGGGCACGCCGTGGGCCTCTCGTTCTCGGTGGCCCCGGACGTCCGGCCGATCCCGCGGTCGCTGGCCAACATCTACCGCGAGTACAGCAGCGACCTCGGGCATCCCGCGCCGTCGACCGGCGACCTCACGCCGTGGGCCGACCGCGGCGTGCTGCTGCTCAACAGGGTCCTCACCGTCGAGCCGGGAAGCCCCGGCTCGCACCGCGGGAAGGGCTGGGAGGACGTCACCGAGCAGGCGATCCGCGCACTGGTGGACCGGGAGGGCGAGCCGCTGGTGGCGATCCTCTGGGGTCGCGACGCGCGGAACCTGATCCCGTCGCTGGGCGACGTGCCCTACGTCGAGTCGGCGCACCCGTCGCCGATGTCGGCGGACCGGGGCTTCTTCGGCTCGCGGCCGTTCAGCCGCGTCAACGAGCTGCTGGAGGAGCTGGGCGGGGAGCCGGTGGACTGGAAGCTCCCGTAGCGGCGCGCGATCGGCAGCCGTGCACAGAGGCAACGAACCGGCACCAAGGTCGACGAACCAGGTCGCGACGACCGGTGCCGTTCGTGCGGCGGGCCGACGATCAGGCGCGGGCGACCTTGCCGGCCTTGAGGCACGAGGTGCAGACGTTCAGGCGCTGGCGGTTGCCGCCGTTGACGCGGGTGCGCACCGTCTGGATGTTCGGGTTCCAGCGACGGTGGGTGCGGCGGTGCGAGTGCGAGACGGACATGCCGAAGCCCGGACCCTTTCCACAGACGTCGCAGACGGCAGCCATCTCGGACACTCCTCGGGGTAGACGTACACGATCCGCCGGGCGGACCCGGTCGCGGCTTTCCAGGGTACCCGGGCCGTCGCCGTACGCGCGCACGGGTCGGGTCGTCGCGCCGTCTGCGCGCGCGTGTTCACGGAGCCCGGCTCGTTGGCATTGCCGACAGGACACGCATTAGGCTCGGGCCGTGTCACGGACGCTCGACGCCGCGCTGCTCGAGCGCTGGGCCGCCGCCGCGGTCGCGGCGCTGGAGGGGCACCGTGCAGAGATCGACCGGATCAACGTCTTCCCGGTCGCGGACCGCGACACGGGCACGAACATGCTGCTCACGATGCGCGCGGCGGCCGCCGGGTGCGGTCGCGACGACGCGCTCGTCGCCGCTGCCGAGACCCTCGCCCGCGGCGCGCTGCTCGGCGCGCGCGGCAACTCCGGGGTGATCCTCTCCCAGGTGTTGCGGGGGGTGGCCGAGGCCGTGGCGGCCGCCGAGGGTCCGTGCGCGGGGGCGGTGCTGGCCGACGCCCTGGACCGCGGCGCCCGGCTGGCCGAGAAGGCCGTCACCCGCCCGCAGGAGGGCACGGTGCTGACCGTGCTCGCCGCGGCGGCGGACGGGGCGGCGGCGGCGCGATCGGACCGGCTGGACGCCGTCGCGGTGGCCGCGGTCGCCGCCGCGCGCACCGCACTGCGCGCCACCCCGGACCAGCTGCCCGCGCTGGGTCGTGCGGGGGTGGTCGACGCGGGCGGGTTCGGCCTCGTCGTCGTCCTGGACGCGCTCGCCGCGCTGGTCACGGGCCGGGCCCCCGCCGACGCCCCGGACGCCATGGCCGACACCGCACCGCTCGTCGGCGCCGCGCCCGTCGCCGCGTCCGGCGGTCACGCACGAGCCGACGTCCACACCGGCCCGACCCGGCCGGCTCCTCGTCCGGGTCCGACGGCCGGCCCGGCTACGAGGTCATGTACCTGCTCGACGGCGTCGGACGACGGGCGGGCCGCCGCCCTCCGCGCCGCACTCGACCGGCTCGGCGACGCGGTGGCCGTCGTCGGCGACGGTGCCCCGGACGGCGGCGGGGCCTGGAACGTGCACGTGCACTGCACGGACATCGGGGCCGCGCTGGAGGCCGGGATGGCGGCGGGCCGACCGCACGGCGTCCGGGTGGTGCCCCTGGTCGACCGCGAGCCCGATGCGTTCCCCCGTGCCCGGGCCGTGCTCGCGGTGGTGTGCGGGCCGGAGACGGCGGAGCTGGCCCGCGCGGCCGGCGCGGACGTGCTGGTGCGCGACTGCCCCCCGCCGGACGACGCCGCGACCGACGCCGACGAGGCGCTGCTCGCCGAGGCGGTGGCCGGCACCGGCGCGCGGCACGTCGCCCTCGTGACCTGCGACGCCGCGCTCACCCCCGCGGCCGAGCGGGTGGCAGGCACCGCACGCCGGGCCGGGCAGGAGGTCGTGGTGGTGCCCAGCGCGTCGGTGGTGGCCGGGCTGGCGGCCCTGGCCGTGCACGATCCCGGTCGCCACGCGGGCGACGACGTCGTCGCCATGACCGAGGCGGCCGCAGGGACCCGGTCGGGCGCGCTGCAGGTCGCCGACGCGACGGCCCTGACCTGGGCGGGCCCGTGCGCCCCCGGCGACGTGCTCGGACTGATCGACGGAGAGGTCGTGCTGATCGCCCCGGACCTTTCTGTCGGTGCCCTGTGGTTGGCTTCGCGCATGTTGACCACAGGGGGCGAACTGGTCACCGTCCTGCTCGGCGACGGTGTCGCGGACGCGCTCGCCGACGGGTTGGTGGCGCAGCTGCGCCGCGAGCATCCGGAGGTCGACGTCGTCGTACATCGGGGGGCGCGGCCGGGCCACCCGCTGGAGCTGGGGGTGGAATGAGCCGTGCGATGACCGGGACGCCGCTGGTCGACCTCGACACCCCGCTGGTCGGGCCGGTCGGGAAGAAGGCGGCGGACGCGTTGGCGGCCAAGCTCGGCCTGCACACCGTCGGCGACCTCGTCCGCCACTACCCGCGGCGCTACGTCGACCGCGGGAAGCTGACGGAGATCGCCGGCCTGGAGCTCGGCGAGCACGTCACGGTGCTCGCGGAGGTCGAGAAGGTCACCATGCGCGACATGCGCCACCGGCGCGGCAAGCTGATGCAGGTCGTCATCACCGACGGGCGCGGGCGGCGGCTGGACTGCACCTTCTTCAACCCGTACAAGCTGCAGAAGGTGATGGTCCCGGGGCTGCGGGCGCTGTTCTCCGGCCAGGTCTCCCGGTTCCGGGACAAGCTGCAGCTCACCCACCCGGAGTTCGAGCCGATCGAGGAGAGCGAGGGCGTCCGCCCGTTCCTGTCGATCTACCCGGCGACACAGGGGTTCGACTCCTGGCAGATCGGCCGCTGCGTGCGCCAGGTGCTCGAGCTGCTCGCGGACCCCACGGACCCCCTTCCGGAGTCGCTGCGCCGCGCGGAGGGCCTGTCCGAGCTGGGGCAGGCGCTGCGCCGCATCCACCTGCCCGAGACGGAGGCGGACCAGTACATCGCGAAGAACCGGCTGGTGTGGGACGAGGCCCTGGGCGTGCAGCTCGCTCTCGCGCTGCGCCGCCGGCGGGCCGTCCAGCGGCCGGCGGCCGCGAACCCGCACGTGTCGGGTGGCCTGCTGGAGGCCTTCGACGCCCGGCTGCCCTACACCCTCACCGCCGGCCAGCGGTCGGTCGGCGCCGAGATCGCGGCGGATCTGGCGTCCGAGGCCCCGATGAACCGGCTGGTGCAGGGCGACGTCGGCGCGGGCAAGACGGTCGTGGCGCTGCGGGCGATGCTGCAGGTCGTCGACAACGGACGCCAGGCCGCCATGCTGGCGCCCACCGAGGTGCTCGCCGCGCAGCACGCCCGCTCGCTGCGGTCGCTGCTCGGGCCGCTCGCCCAGGCCGGTGAGCTGGGCGGGGCCGAGCAGGCCACCCGGGTGACGCTGCTCTCGGGTTCGCTGCCGGCGGCGGCGAAGAAGAAGGCGCTGCTGGAGGCGGTGTCCGGCGAGGCCGGGATCGTCGTCGGCACGCACGCCCTGATCCAGGACCGGGTGGAGTTCGCCGAGCTGGGGCTCGTGGTGGTCGACGAGCAGCACCGCTTCGGTGTCGAGCAGCGCGACGCCCTGCGCGGGCGCGGCGAGAAGGCGCCGCACCTGCTGGTGATGACGGCGACGCCGATCCCCCGCACCGTGGCGATGACGGTGTACGGAGACCTGGAGGTCTCCGCGCTGCGCGAGCTGCCCGGCGGCCGGTCGCCGATCGCCACCACGGTCGTGCCCGCCGGGGAGAAGCCGGCCTGGCTGGAGCGGGTGTGGTCGCGCATCCGCGAGGAGGTCGCCGCCGGGCACCAGGTGTACGTGGTGTGCCCGCGGGTCGGGGGCGACACAGGCAAGGAGGAGGAGTTCCCGGACGACCCGGACTCCGGTCTCGACGCAGCCGGGGCGGGCCCGGACGAGCGGCGCGCCCCGCTCGCCGTGCTCGACGTGAAGCCGAAACTGGAGGAGGGGCCGCTCGCCGGCCTGCGGCTCGGCGTCCTGCACGGGAAGCTGCCGCCGGACGAGAAGGACGCCGTGATGCGGGCGTTCGACGCCGGCGACATCGACGTCCTCGTCGCCACCACGGTCGTCGAGGTGGGTGTGGACGTGCCGAACTCGACGGCGATGGTGATCCTCGACGCGGACCGGTTCGGGCTGTCCCAGCTGCACCAGCTGCGCGGGCGGGTGGGCCGAGGCTCGGCGCCCGGGGTGTGCCTGCTGGTGACGGACGTGCCGGCGGGCACCACGGCGCGCGAGCGTCTGGACGCGGTGGCGAGCACCACGGACGGGTTCGAGCTGGCCCGGATGGACCTCGAGCTGCGCCGGGAGGGTGACGTGCTCGGCTCGCTGCAGTCGGGACGCCGCTCGGGCCTGCGGCTGCTCTCCCTGCTGCGCCACGAGGACGTCATCGCGAAGGCGCGGATGCACGCCACGGAGATCGTGGCGGCCGACCCTGGCCTGCACCGGCACCCCGGCCTGCACGCGCTGGTGGCCGAGACCGTCGGCGACGAGGAGCGCGCGGCCTACCTCGACAAGGTCTGAGCGCGACTCCCTGCGGTTCGGACCCTCGCCGTGCACACACCCGACGACCGGTGCACAGGGCGCAGCCTCTGCACCACCGCGTTCCGATATGCACGAGCGAGCGCCGGCGGCGGTGGGATCGGGGTCAGGCCGGGAGTTGACCGCGGCCCGCGACGTCGAGCGCCGCCTGCGCCGTGCGCGGCATGTGGATCACTCCGGCCCGGTCCAGGCGGGCCAGCTCGTTGCGGGCGCGGGCGTACGCGGCCAGGCGTTCGGCGTCGTTGTCCGAGTCGCGGGCCGTCGTGAGCAGCTTGATCACCCGCTCGACGGCGCTGCGCTCCTCCGGGGTGAGGTTCGACAGGCGGATCCGCTCGGCGGCGTCGCGGGCCGCGCGCCAGGCCCGCTCGGCGCGCTCGACCGCGATGACGAACACCGTGGCGTGGCTCTCCGGCGGGAACGCGTCGGTCTCCAGGGCCTGCGCCTCGGCGAACGCCTCGACGAAGCGGCCGGTGCTCGGCACCGTGACGTCCGACAGCGCCGGGAGCCGCAGCACCGCCATCGGGTCGCACTCGTACGCGGCGTACTCCCCGCGCAGCGCGGCGAACCGCTGCCGCGCGTGCGCCCAGACGGCGTCCGGGCGGGGCGGCACCGGCCGGGGCGGGGGCGGCGGCCGATGCGGCAGCGGGGCGATGCCCGCGGCGCCCAGCCGCGTCCGCCTGCGGCGCTTGCGGTGCCGGGTGAGCACCAGCAGCGCGACCCCGACCAGGACGGGGACGGGCATCTGCTCGGCGAGCGCCACGACGAATACCGCGACGAAGAACCACATCAGCAGGCCGATCGCCGTGACGCCGGCGGAGATGACCATCCAGCCCGGCCGGCGACGGCGGGTGGGCCCGTACCGGCCCCGGTACGGGAACCCGGCGGGACCGTAGCGGCCAGGCCCCCGCCCCGGACGGTGTCTCATAGGTCCTTGGTACCTAACAGCACACGATCGCGCCTGGGCCGAACGGGTGTGCGACGTTACGGTTTCCCCTGACACGGAGGGATGAGGCTCTCGCGTCGGCGATCACCCCGGGCCTCGTCCCCCCGTCCGACCATCTGCGCCGCCGGGGTCACCGTGCGCTCGGCCGTACCCGGGGGGTCCCGTGTTCCGCAAGCTGCTCGTCGCCAACCGTGGTGAGATCGCGATCCGCGCCTTCCGTGCGGCCTACGAGCTCGAACTGGCGACCGTCGCGGTGTTCCCGTACGAGGACCGCAACTCGTTGCACCGCGCGAAGGCCGACGAGTCGTACATGATCGGCGAGCGCGGCCACCCCGTGCGGGCCTACCTGTCGGTCGACGAGGTGATCGCCGCTGCCCGGCGGGCGGGCGCGGACGCGATCTACCCCGGATACGGATTCCTGTCGGAGAACCCCGATCTGGCGCAGGCCTGTGCGGACGCCGGCATCACGTTCGTCGGGCCGCCGCCGGAGGTGCTGCACCTGACCGGCGACAAGTCCCGCGCCATCGCCGCCGCCCGGGAGGCGGGCCTGCCGGTGCTCGGGTCGTCGGCGCCGTCCGCGGAGATCGAGGAGCTCGTCGCGGCGTCGGACGAGCTGGGCTTCCCGCTGTTCGTCAAGGCGGTGGCGGGCGGCGGCGGGCGCGGGATGCGCCGCGTCGACGAGCCGGGGCAGCTGCGCGAGTCCGTCGCGGCCGCCATGCGCGAGGCGCAGGCCGCGTTCGGCGACGCGACGGTGTTCCTGGAGCGCGCCGTGGTCAACCCGCGGCACATCGAGGTGCAGATCCTCGCCGACTCCTCGGGCGGAGTCGTGCACCTCTACGAGCGCGACTGCTCCCTGCAGCGGCGCCACCAGAAGGTGATCGAGATCGCCCCGGCCCAGAACCTGGACCCGGGTGTCCGCGACCGCATCTGCGCCGACGCCGTCGCGTTCGCCCGCCACATCGGCTACGTCAACGCCGGCACGGTGGAGTTCCTGCTCGACGAGCGCGGGCAGCACGTGTTCATCGAGATGAACCCGCGCATCCAGGTCGAGCACACCGTCACCGAGCAGGTCACCGGCCGCGACCTGGTGATCGCCCAGCTCCGGGTCGCGGCCGGCATGACGCTGTCCGAGATGGACCTGGAGCAGGAGCAGATCCATGTCGACGGCGCCGCGCTGCAGTGCCGGGTCACCACCGAGGACCCGGCCAACGGCTTCCGGCCGGACACGGGCGTGATCAGCGCCTACCGCTCGCCGGGCGGACCAGGTGTCCGGCTCGACGGGGGCACGCACGTCGCGGCCGAGGTCAGCCCGCACTTCGACTCCATGCTGGTCAAGCTCACCTGCAACAGCCACACCTTCGCGAACGCCGTCCGCCGGGCCCGGCGGGCCGTCGCCGAGTTCCGCATCCGCGGCGTCGCGACGAACCTGCCGTTCCTCGCCGCGGTGCTCGACGACCCCGACTTCCGCGCCGGCCGGGTCACCACGAGCTTCATCGACGAGCGGCCGTACCTGCTGGAGGGCCGCCGCCCGGCCGACCGCGGCACCCGGATCCTCAGCTACCTCGCCGAGACGACGGTGAACAAGCCGAACGGGCCGCGGCCCCGGGGGGTCGAGCCGGTCGACAAGTTGCCGGGGGTGAACCTGCACCGTCCGGTCGTGGACGGGTCGCGCCAGCAGCTCGCCGCGCTCGGTCCCGACGGTTTCGCCGCCCGGCTCCGCGCGCAGGAGGCCGTGGCCGTCACCGACACCACCTTCCGCGACGCGCACCAGTCCCTGCTCGCCACCCGGGTGCGCACGCGCGACCTGGTGGCCGCCGCGCCGCACGTCGCCCGGCTGGCCCCCGAGCTGCTCAGCCTGGAGTGCTGGGGCGGCGCGACCTACGACGTCGCGCTGCGGTTCCTCGCCGAGGACCCGTGGGAACGGCTCGCGGCGCTGCGGGCCGCCGTGCCCGAACATCTGCACGCAGATGCTGCTGCGCGGCCGGAACACCGTCGGCTACACGCCGTACCCGACGGAGGTGACCGACGCCTTCGTCGCCGAGGCCGCGGCCACCGGGATGGACATCTTCCGGATCTTCGACGCGCTCAACGACGTCGGCCAGATGCGTCCGGCGATCGACGCCGTGCGGGCCACGGGAACGGCGGTCGCGGAGGTCGCGCTCTGCTACACCGGCGACCTGGCCGACCCGGCCGAGCGGCTCTACACCCTCGACTACTACCTGCGGCTGGCCGAGCGGATCGTCGAGGCGGGCGCACACGTGCTGGCGATCAAGGACATGGCCGGGCTGCTGCGCCCACCCGCCGCCCGGACGCTGGTCACGGCGCTGCGCGAGCGGTTCGACCTGCCCGTGCACCTGCACACCCACGACACGGCGGGCGGCCAGCTCGCCACACTGATCACCGCGATCGACGCGGGGGTGGACGCCGTGGACGCCGCCGTCGCGTCGATGGCAGGCACCACCAGCCAGCCGTCCCTGTCCGCCCTCGTCGCCGCCACCGACCACACCCCGCGGGCCACCGGCCTGGACCGGCAGGCGGTCGCGGACCTGGAGCCGTACTGGGAGGCCGTGCGGAAGGTCTACGCGCCGTTCGAGTCGGGCCTCGCGTCGCCGACCGGCCGCGTCTACACCCACGAGATCCCGGGCGGGCAGCTGTCCAACCTGCGGCAGCAGGCGATCGCGCTGGGGCTCGGCGACCGGTTCGAGCTGATCGAGGACTACTACGCGGCCGCGGACCGGATGCTCGGGCGCATCGTCAAGGTCACCCCGTCGTCCAAGGTCGTCGGCGACCTCGCCCTGTACCTCGTGGGCACGGGCGTGGAGGCCAAGGACTTCGAGGCGAATCCCGGCGAGTACGACGTGCCGGACTCGGTGGTCGGCTTCCTGCACGGCGAGCTGGGCGACCCGCCCGGTGGTTGGCCCGAGCCGTTCCGCACCCGGGCGCTGGCCGGGCGGCCCGCGCCGAAGGGCGTCACGGAGCTGACCGACGACGACCGCGCGGGCCTGCACGCCGACACCGCCCGCACCCGGCGGACGACGTTGAACCGCCTGCTGTTCCCCGGGCCGACCCGGGAGTACGCCGCGCACACCGACGCCTACGGCGACACGTCGGTGCTCTCGACCAAGGACTTCCTCTACGGCCTGGAGCGCGACGTCGAGCACACCGTCGAGCTGGAGCCGGGCGTCACGCTGCTGATCGAGCTCGGCGCCGTCTCCGAGGCCGACGCCCACGGCATGCGCACGGTCGTCACCACCCTCAACGGCCAGATCCGGCCGGTGACGGTCCGGGACCGCAGCGTCGAGGTCGAGACGAAGCCCGCGGAGAAGGCGGACCGCGCGAACCCCGGCCACGTCGCGGCCCCGTTCGCGGGCGTCGTGACGCTGGCGGTCGAGAGCGGCGCGACCGTGGAGCAGGGCCGGACGGTCGCGACGATCGAGGCGATGAAGATGGAGGCGTCGATCACGGCCCCGCGCGCCGGGACCGTGACGCGGACGGCCATCGGCCCGGTGCAGCAGGTGGAGGGCGGCGACCTGCTGCTGGTGCTGGAGTAGCCGCTGTCAGAGCACCACAAGGTGATCGGCGGCGGCCCGGGGAACGGCGGAGCGCACGACCGAACGGTCGAAGGTGACGAACCGGCCCTCGTGCTGCACGGCGAGAGCCAGCAGGTAAGCGTCGGTCACCTGACGCGGTCCGTGGACGCGCTCGCGGTCGACCGCGGCGGGGTCGAGCACGGTGACGTCGCACGGCCAGAACCGGTGGTGCGGCGTCGCGCATGCGTGTCCGAGCAGGTCGAGTGCCTGTGCGGGAGGGATGGGGCTGGGGTAGCGGGGTTGGCTCACGATCCGCACGAAGCCGTTCTGCGTGATCGCGCAGGAGGCCCAGCCGTTGTCGATCTCGGTCTCCAGCCACCGGCGGGCACGCAGATGGTCGACGTGGTCGGCGTCGAGCAGCGCGAGCAGGACGTTGACGTCGAGCAACGCGCGAGTCACTCGGGTTCGTCCTCGCGCAGCTGGTCGATGAGGTCGTTCGACACCAGCGGGCCGCGATGGGGAAGCGGCCGGAAGCCGTGGAAGCCGGCGTCGCCCGAGGGGACCGGCTCCCGCCCCGTCAACGCCTGCCGGGCGAGGTCGGACAGCACCTCCCCGACGGAACGCCGCTCGCGTCGCGCGCGCTCGCGCACGACGGCGAGGACATCCTCGTCGAGGTTCACCGTGGTGCGCATGCATCTGATGCTAGGACATCATGAGTGGGTGCGCCAGCCTTCGAGGCGGCAGGGGCACGATGGACCGATGACGCGGATCATCGCCGGGCGGGCCGGGGGACGGCGGATCGCCGTGCCGCCCGCCGGGACCCGGCCGACGTCGGACCGGGTGCGCGAGGCGCTGTTCAGCGCGCTGACCGCGGACCCCGGACTGGACGGTGCCGCGGTGCTCGACCTGTGTGCCGGGTCGGGGGCGCTCGGGCTGGAGGCGCTCTCGCGGGGGGCCGCGCACGCGCTGTTCGTCGAGGCGGACCGGCGGGCCGCCGCGGTGCTGCGGCGCAACGTCGCCGCCCTCGGTCTCCCGGGCGCGGCGGTGCGCATCGCGTCCGCCGCGGCCGTGCTCGCCGCCCCCGCGGACCGGCCCTACGACGTCGTGCTCGTCGATCCGCCCTACGCCGTGCCGGACGCCGAGGTGGCGGAGTGGCTCGCGGCCGCTGCCGCGCACGGCTGGCTGGCCGACGACGCGGTGGTGGTCGTCGAGCGGGGCCGGGGCGCGGCCTTCCCCTGGCCCGCGCCGGTGGTCGCGCTACGGGAGCGGCGCTACGGCGACACGGTCCTGCACGTCGGTGTCGTGGAACGGGCCGTGGAGAAGAGCGTGGCGCATGACGCAGGCCACAATCGACACGGCGCGAGCCCGGCGGGGTAGCGTCCCCGCCCATGAGGCGCGCCGTCTGCCCCGGTTCCTTCGACCCGGTGACCAACGGGCACATCGACATCGTCTCCCGCGCGTCCGGCCTGTTCGACGAAGTCGTCGTGGCCGTGCTGGTGAACAAGACCAAGCGCAGCCTGTTCACCGTCGAGGAACGGATCGGGATGCTGGAGGAGGTCACCGGGCCCTTCGCCAACGTCACGGTGGGCTCGTTCCACGGCCTTCTGGTCGACTACTGCCGCGACCACGACATCCGGGCCATCGTCAAGGGTCTGCGCGCCATCACCGACTTCGACTACGAGCTCCAGATGGCGCAGATGAACCAGCGGCTCTCCGGCGTCGACACGCTGTTCATGTCGACCAGCCCGGAGTACAGCTTCGTGTCCAGCTCGCTGGTCAAGGAGGTCGCCACGTACGGCGGCGACGTCGCCCACCTGCTGCCGGAGCCGGTGCACCGGCGCATGATCGAGCGGATCCGCGAGCGCGCCTAGTCGTGATCCGGACACGCGGACGGGTGCAATCCGCCGTCCGGGCGGTGTCCGGTGCGAGGATGTGGCGCGTGTACCGGGTCTTCGAGTCGCTGGACGCGCTCGTCACGCTGGTCGAGGAGGCCCGCGGTCTGCCGATGACCGCGAACTGCGTCGTCCCTCGCGGCGACGTCCTCGAGCTGCTCGACGACGTCCGCGAGGCGCTCCCGGGCGAGCTGGACGACGCCCAGGACGTGCTCGACCGCCGCGACGAGATCGTCGCCGAGGCCGAGCAGGAGGCCGAACACACCCGGGCCGGCGCCACCGAGGATGCCGAGCAGCTGGTCGCCGAGGCCCGGGCGGAGGCGCAGCGGCTGGTCGCGGCCGCGCGCGCCGAGGCCGAGGAGACCGTCGCCCAGGCCCGGCACGAGGCCGAACGGGCGGTGGCGGAGGGCCGCAGGCAGTACGCCGACCTCACCGAGCGGGCGCGCACCGAGGCCGAGCGGCAGGCGGCGGCGGGGCGCGCGGCGCACGAGCGCTTCGTCGCCGACGGGCGCGCCGAGCAGGCCCGGCTGGTGTCGCAGGCCGAGGTCGTGCAGGCCGCGCGGGTCGAGGCGGCCCGCATCGTCGACACGGCGGACGGCGAGGCGGACCGGCTGCGGCGCGACTGCGACGCCTACGTCGACACCACGCTGGGCGACCTCGAGGAGAGCCTGGGCAACGCCCTGCAGACGGTGAACCGCAGCCGCGCGAGCATGTGGCGGGGGCCGGGCCGGCCGGTGGCCGGGGCGGGCGTGCCGCCGGGGCGGTCGGGAACGGGCATGGATCTGATCGACTGATCCTCCGACGTTCCGTGCCGCCCGGGTTACGCTGCGGCGGTGTCGCGGGGCGTCGAACCGGATCCGCAGACCTGGTGGGACGACTACGGCCACCGTCTCGAGCCCCCGGCCGAGCCCGTCCGGGCAGCGCAGGACCCGGCACCGGACGGGGCGGGGGATCCCGCGGCGGACCTGACCGAGGATGCGCTCGTCCGCGGGCCGGACGAGGTGCCCCCGCCCGGCTGGCGACGCTGGGTGCACTGGTGGACCGGCGGCCTGATCGACCCGGGCCCCGGTCGCGACGAGCTGGCCCGCCGCGCGCTGCTGCACCGCATCCGCCGCCCGCTCCCCACCCCCCACCGCGTCGCGGTGATGTCGATCAAGGGCGGGGTCGGCAAGACGACCGTCGCGGCCTGCCTCGGGCTGACGCTGGCCGAGCACCGCGGCGACCGGATCGTCGTCCTCGACGCGAACCCGGACGCCGGCACGCTGGCGGAACGGCTCACCGGCGAGGCGGGCGTGACGGTGCGCGAGCTGCTCCGCGACCTCGACCGGATCCACTCGTGGTCCGACATGTCCCGCTACACCAGCCTGGCCGGGCGGCTGCAGGTCGTCGCCTCCGAGCAGGACCCGGCGGACGTGTTCGGCCGTGAGGAGTACGAGCGGGTCAGCGCGCTGCTGGGGCGGTACTTCGACCTCACCGTGACCGACTCGGGCACCGGCCTGGTGCACTCGGCGATGGCCGGCACGCTCACGGTCGCCGACGGCCTCGTGGTGGTGGGCTCGCCGACCGTCGACGGGGCGGGTCGGGCCGCGAAGACGCTGGACTGGTTGTGCGCCCACGGCCACGCCCGGCTCGCCGCCGACGCGGTCGTGGTCCTGAACCACGACCGGGTCAGCGCCGACGTCGACGCCGGTCGCATCCACGCGTACTTCGCCGCCCGCTGCCGGGCCGTCGTGGACGTCCCCCACGACCCGCACCTGGCCGTCGGCGGGCGGATCGACCCGGCCCGGCTCCGCGAGCCGACGCGCACCGCGTTCCTCCGCCTCGCCGCGCTGGTCGCCGACGGCTTCCGGGAGGGCCCGCGGGCACCCGGCGCGCATCCGGCGGGCGGGCCTACCCTGGAGGGGTGAGCACGCACCTCGACCCGGCCAGCCCCTGGGTCTTCAGCACGCGCGAGCTCGGCAGGCGGGCCGGGCTGATGCGCGCGTTCCACCGCGACGTCCCCGCACCGGGCGTCGACCGCCTGATGGGTATCGAGGTCCTCGCGGTGCCGCCGGGCGCGACGATCACGCTGGACGTGCGGCTGGAGGCGGTGTCGGAGGGCGTCTACGTCTCCGGCACGGCATCCGCACCGCTGGCGGGCGAGTGCGTGCGCTGCCTGGACGACCTGACCGACCACGTCACCGTCGAGATCGGCGAGCTGTTCGCCTACCCGGACAGCCTGACGGACGAGACCACGGACGACGACGAGCTGCCGCGGGTCGTCGACGAGCGCGTCGACCTCGAGCAGACCGTGCGCGACGCCATCGTGCTCGACCTCCCGCTGGCCCCGCTCTGCACCGACGACTGCCCCGGTCTGTGCCCCGAATGCGGGGAGCGCCGGGCCGACCTCGGCCCGGACCACAGGCATGAGACACTGGATCCTCGATGGGCCGCTCTGCGTGAGCGCACGTCCAACTAGGTGACCCCGTACTCCCTGTACTACTGCTAGGAGATCTATCGTGGCCGTTCCCAAGCGCCGGATGTCGCGGTCGAACACGCGCTCCCGCCGGGCGCAGTGGAAGGCTGCTGCTCCCACCCTCGTCGCCTGCGAGAACCGCGCCTGCCGCGCGAGGAAGCCGCCGCACACGGCCTGCCCGACGTGCGGGACCTACAGCGGCCGCCAGGTCGTCAGCCCGGCCTGACCGCGCCGGGCACGATGGGTGAGCGTGGACCGCAGGGGCCCGTGACGGACCGCGGGCCGCTGCTCGATGCGTTGGGTGTGGAGCTCGACGAGGAGCTGCTGACCCTCGCGCTGACCCACCGGTCCTACGCCTACGAGAACGGTGGGCTGCCCACCAACGAGCGCCTGGAGTTCCTGGGCGACTCCGTGCTGGGCGTGATCGTCACCGAGCGGCTCTACCGGGACCACCCGGACCTGCCGGAGGGGCAGCTGGCCAAGCTGCGGGCGAGCGTGGTCAACATGCACGCGCTCGCCGGCGTGGCGGCGCAGCTCGTCCCGG
This sequence comes from uncultured Actinomycetota bacterium, assembly GCA_963780835.1. Lineage (GTDB taxonomy): Bacteria > Actinomycetota > Actinomycetes > Mycobacteriales > Pseudonocardiaceae > Pseudonocardia. Next base: position 35,342 of record CAWADQ010000059.1, read on the forward strand.
ACGGGCTCGGGGCGCACCTGTACCTGGGGCGCGGCGAGGAGCTGACCGGCGGCCGGACGAAGACCAGCATCCTCGCGGACGCGACCGAGGCGCTGATCGGTGCGGTCTACCTGCGCCACGGCCTGGAGACCGCCCGCTCGGTCGTGCACCGGCTGTTCGACTCGCTGCTGCAGGCGGCCCCGCTGCTCGGCGCCGGCCTGGACTGGAAGACCAGCCTGCAGGAGCTGACGGCGGCCTCGGACCTCGGCGTCCCCGAGTACCGGATCGACGAGGAGGGGCCGGACCACTCGAAGCTGTTCACCGCCACGGCGGTGGTCGGCGGCCGCCCGCTCGGCTCGGGCGGCGGCCGCACCAAGAAGGAGGCCGAGCAGAAGGCCGCCCAGCTCGCGTGGCGGACCCTGACGGCCGAGGCCGCGTCGGGCAACGGCGCCGGCCCGGGCTGACCGCCCGTGCCCGAGCTGCCCGAGGTCGAGGTGGTCCGGCGGGGCCTGGCCCGCCACGTCGTCGACCGCACGATCGCGCATGTCGACGTCGCCCACCCGCGCGCGGTGCGGCGCCACATCGAGGGCGGCGACGACTTCGCGGCACGGCTCGTGGGGCGCACGATCACCGCGGCCCGGCGCCGGGGCAAGTACCTGTGGCTGGAGCTGGGCTGTGACCGATCCGGCCACGACGCGTCCGCCCCGCACTCCGTGCGGGACGGCCGCCCCGCGCCGGATCAAGAGGGCCGTGACCGATCCGGCCGCCCCGCGGCCGGCGACGGCGGCGACGCGGTGCTCGCGCACCTCGGGATGAGCGGCCAGATGCTCGTCGCCGCCGCAGGCCGCCCCGACGAGAAGCACCTGCGGATCCGGGTCGTCTTCGACGACGCGGGCCCCGAGCTGCGGTTCGTCGACCAGCGGACGTTCGGCGGGCTCTCGGTGCACACCCTGGTTCCCGCGGTCGGCGGGGACCTGCTGCCCGCCCCGGTGGCACACATCGCTCGCGACCCGATGGACCCGGCGTTCTCCCTCGACGACGCCGTCGCCGCCATCCGCCGCCGCCGCACCGAGCTCAAGCGGGCGCTGCTGGACCAGACGGCCGTCTCCGGGATCGGCAACATCTACGCAGACGAGGCGCTGTGGCGGGCGCGGCTGCACGGGGCCCGGCCGACGGAGAAGCTGACCCGCGCGCAGGGGCGCGCCGTGCTGACGGCCGCCGCGGAGGTCATGGACGAGGCGCTGGCGCAGGGCGGGACGTCGTTCGACGCGCTGTACGTCAACGTGAACGGGGCGTCGGGGTACTTCGACCGGTCGCTGGCCGCGTACGGGCAGGCGGACCGCCCGTGCCTGCGCTGCGGTACGCCGATCCGCCGCGAGCCGTTCATGAACCGCGGCTCGTTCTCCTGCCCGCGCTGCCAGCCGCGGCCGCGCCGGCCCGCGCTCTGATCCGGCGCGGGGCGGCCGCCCCGCACGGAGTGCGGGGTGGACGCGTCGTGGCCGGATCGGTCACAGCCAGTCGTTGCGCTTGAACAGAGCCCAGAGCAGGCCGGCGGTCGCGACCATCAGGAACAGCGCGAACGGGTAGCCCAGTAACCAGTGCAGCTCGGGCATGTGGTCGAAGTTCATCCCGTAGATCCCCGCCACGAGCGTCGGCGCGAAGGCGATCGCCGCCCAGGACGAGATCCGCTTGACCTGCTCGTTCTGCTCGAAGCCCGCCTCGGTGAGCCGGGCCATCTCCTCGTTCTGCCGCTGCGCGACGAGCGTGGCCTGCACGTTGACGAGGTTGGTCAGCAGCGCCTTGAAGTTCTCGACGCGCTCCAGCACGCGCGTGGCGTGGTCCTCGACGTCGCGCATCCGGCGCCGCAACTCCAGGTCGGTGTTGTCGCCGTTCTTGCCGAACTGCCACCGCAGCTGCGTGAAGATGTCCTGCAGCGGCTCGACGGCCCGGTAGAACGCGATGACCTCGCGGGTGAGCTGGTAGATCCGCTTGGACACTCCGGTGTCGCCGCCGAAGACCTGCTCCTCGATCTGGTCGATGTCGTCCTGCAAGCCCGTCGAGCACCGGCCCGTAGTCGTCGACGACCCGGTCCAGCACGCCCCAGAGCACCGCGTACGGGCCGTGGGCCAGCAGCTCCGGGTCGTCCTCGAGGCACTTGCGGACCACCGCGAGATCCGGCTCGTCGGCGTGCCGGACGGTGATCGCGAACTCGGGCCCGAGGAACAGGTGCAGCTCACCGAGCTTGATCACCTCGACGGGGTCGACGTAGCGGGCGGGACGCAGCACGACGAACGTGGTGTCGCCGTAGCGCTCGAGCTTGGGCCGCTGGTGCTGGTTGACGGTGTCCTCGACGGCCAGCTCGTGCAGGTCGAACTCGTGGGCGACGGCGTCGATCTCGTCGCGTCCGGGGCGCAGCATGCCGATCCAGGCGAAGCTGCGACCGTCGTCGGGACAGCTGCGCAGCGCGTCGAACGCGGTGTCCAGGGACGGCGGCGCCAGCTTGCGACGGCCGTCGACGTAGATCGCGTTGTCCACCACCGACACCGGCCCACCCCCTTCCCGGGTCGAGCGTAGGCCCCGGTCAGGGCCACCACCGGGTCGGCGCGTGCCATCGCCCCGGACGTCCGATCCGTCCCGGCCCGGCCGACCGGGTACCGTCGCGGGACTGTGAGTATTGACCGGGAAGCACCGATCCGGGCGAGCACAGACCGCGTGAGCACGGGCACCAACCCCGTCCCGTCCGCCTCACCGCCTGGGTGGAGGGCTTCGTCCAGGGCGTGGGCTTCCGCTGGTGGACCCGGTCGCGGGCGCTCGAGCTCGGCCTCGTGGGCTCGGCGCGCAACCTGACCGACGGCCGCGTGGCCGTCGTCGCCGAAGGGGAGCGGGCGGCGTGCGAGGCGCTGCTCGCGGCCCTGCGCGGCGGGCGCGCACCCGGCGCCGTCCGGCAGGTCGTCGAGCAGTGGACGGATGCCACAGGCGATCTCCGGGGCTTCGTCGAGAGGCTGAGGTCGCCGGAACTGTCGGGGTCGCTCGGTAGCCTGCCGGCAGCCACGGACGGGAAGTGGCAGGCCGGTCGGGGGAGCGCGCGTGCATCTGAAGAGCCTCACGCTGAAGGGCTTCAAGTCCTTCGCCTCGGCCACCACCCTGCGCCTGGAGCCGGGGATCACCTGCGTCGTGGGCCCGAACGGCTCGGGCAAGAGCAACGTGGTGGACGCGATCAGCTGGGTGCTCGGCGAGCAGGGCGCGAAGGCGCTGCGGGGCGGGAAGATGGAAGACGTCATCTTCGCCGGCACGTCGGGTCGGGCGCCGCTGGGCCGGGCCGAGGTCACGCTGACGATCGACAACTCGGACGGCGCGCTGCCGATCGACTACTCCGAGGTCTCGATCACCCGCCGGATGTTCCGGGACGGCGCGGGGGAGTACGAGATCAACGGCACGGCGTGCCGGCTGCTCGACATCCAGGAGCTGCTCAGCGACTCGGGCATCGGTCGTGAGCTGCACGTCGTCGTCGGGCAGGGCCAGCTCGACTCCGTGCTGCAGTCGCGCCCGGAGGACCGTCGCGCCTACATCGAGGAGGCCGCAGGCGTCCTCAAGCACCGCAAGCGCAAGGAGAAGGCGCTGCGGAAGCTGGACGCGATGCAGGCCAACCTCACGCGGCTGACGGATCTCACGGGCGAGCTGCGCCGCCAGCTCAAGCCGCTGGGGCGGCAGGCGGAGATCGCCCGGCGGGCCCAGGCGGTGCAGTCCGAGCTGCGCGACGCGCGTCTACGGCTGGCCGCGGACGACCTCGTGACGCTGCGCGGCGAGCTGGCCCGCGAGGAGGCGGACGAGGCGGTCGCCCGGGCCCGCCGCCTCGAGGTCGAGGAGCAGCTCGCCGTCGCCCGCGCCGAGCAGCAGCGGTTGGAGGACGCCCTGGCCCAGGACGCGCCGCGGCTGGCGGCCGCACAGGACACCTGGTACCGGCTCTCGACGCTGGCCGAGCGCCTGCGCGGCACCGTCGGGCTGGCGCAGGAGCGAGCACGCCACCTCGCCGACGCCGGTGACGCGCGGACGCCGGGGCGCGACCCGGACGAGCTGGAGGCCGAGGCCGAGATCGTCGCCGAGCAGGAGGCGGAGCTGTTCGAGGCCGTGGAGGATGCCCGGCAGCGGCTCGCGGAGGTGCTGGAGGAGCGGGCCGAGCACGAGGCGACGCTCGCCGCCGCCGAACGCGCCCACCTGGCCGCGGTCCGGGCGCTGGCCGACCGCCGCGCCGGGCTCGCCACGCTGGCCGGCCGGGCGGAGGCGTTGCGCAGCGGCGTCGCGGCGAACGCCGAGGAGATCGACCGGCTGTCCGAGGCGCTGGGCGAGGCGGACGCGCGCACCCGCGAGGCGCACGACGAGCTCGAGGGCGCCCGCGAGGCGACCGGGGTCGACGCCGAGGCCGACGACGGCATCGGGGAGCGGGTCGCCGAGGCGGCGCAGGCGCACGACGCCGCGCGGGCCCGGGTGCGCGAGCTGGTGGCGGCCGAGCGGGCCGCCGAGCAGCAGCGGGCGCACTGGCGGGCGCGGGTGGAGGCGCTCTCGGTCGGCCTGGCCCGGCGCGACGGGTCGGGCGCGCTGCTCGGCGACGCCGGTCCGGACGGGGTCCTGGGGGCGCTGTCCGGGCTGGTCACGGTCGAGCCGGACGCCCGCACCGCCGTCGCGGCCGCACTCGGGGAGCTGGCGGATGCCGTGGCCGTCGACTCGCTGGACGCCGCGGTCGTCGCCCTGCGCCAGCTGCGCGCGGCCGATGCCGGCCGGGCCACGCTGCTCGTCGGAACGGTCGACGGCGCGGCGGCGGCGGGACGCGGCCGACCCGGGACGGCACGGGCGGCGGCCGGCACGGTGCGGACGAGGAGACGTCCGGGCGCGTGCGAGGCGAGCGTGCGGTCGGCGGCGCCGAGGGGGCAGCGCCGGCCGGGAGGTGGGCCGCGGGGCTGGTCCGGGCGCCCGAATCGCTGGCCCCGGCGCTGCGCCGGGCGCTGCACGGCGTCGTGGTCGTGGACGACCTGGACGCCGCGCGCACCGTCGCCGCTGCCGGCTTCACGGCCGTCACCGTCGAGGGCGACGTGCTCGCGGCCGGTCGGGCCTCCGGCGGCTCCGGCGCTCGGGGCGAGCGCGCTGGACGTGCAGGCCGCGGTGGACGAGGCGGTGGCGGCCCGCGACGGTGTCGAGGAGGAGCTGGCCCGGTTACGACCGGCGCTGGAGGGCGCGCGGGCCGAGGAGGCGGCGCGCCTGGCCGACCTGAACGCGGCGCGGGAGGCCCGCACGGCCGCGGAGCGGCGGGCGGGCGCCGCCGCGGCCCAGCTGGGCCGGCTGGAGCAGGCCGCGCGGTCCGCCGGCGCCGAGGCCGAGCGGCTACGGGCGCGGCGCGACGCGGTCGAGGCGAAGCGGTCCGATGCGCTGCTCGCGCTGGAGGCCGCCGAGCAGCGGCTCGCGGTCGCCGAGGACGAACCCGTCGACGACGAGCCGGACACCGGGATCCGGGACGCCGCCGCGGACGCCCTGGCCGGCGCGCGCGCCACGGAGGTCGAGGCCCGGCTGGCGCTGCGCACGGCCGAGGAGCGTGCACGGGCGATCGCCGGCCGCGCGGAGTCGCTGCGGCGCCAGGCGTCGGCGGAGCGCCAGGCCCGCGCGCGGGCCGCGGCGGCCCGGGCCGCCCGGGAGCGCGGCGCCCGGATCGCCGGGATCGTCGTCTCGGCCGGGGCGACGGCCTGCGCCGCCATCGCCGAGTCGCTGGCCGCCGCGGCGGTCGAGCGCGACGCCGCGACCGCCGCCCGTGCCGAGCGGGAGCGCGCCCTGGCCGAGGTGCGCACCACCACGAGCCGGCTCACCGCGCTGCTGGAGAAGCTCGTCGACGCCGTGCACCGGGACGAGGTGCTGCGTGCGCAGTCGCGGGCCCGCCTGGAGGCGCTCACCGCCAAGGTGCTCGACGACCACGGCCTGGCCGCGGACGACCTCGTCGACGAGTACGGGCCGCACGTGCCCGTCCCGGCGTCGGCGGCGGAGACGGCGGAGTACGAGGCGGCCCGCGAGCGCGGGGACGACGTGGTGGCGCCCCCGCCCATGCCCTACGACCGCGCCACCCAGCAGCGCCGGGCCGCCCGGGCGGAGAAGGACCTCGGACTGCTGGGCCGGGTCAACCCGCTGGCACTGGAGGAGTTCGCCGCGCTGGAGGAGCGCTATCGGTTCCTGTCCACCCAGCTGGAAGACCTGAAGAACACCCGGCGGGACCTGTTGACGGTCGTCCGCGAGGTCGACGACAAGATCCTCGCGGTCTTCACCGAGGCGTACACGGACGTCGCGCGCGAGTTCGAGACGGTGTTCGCCACGCTGTTCCCCGGCGGCGAGGGCCGGCTGGTCCTCACCGACCCCTCGGACATGCTGACCACCGGCATCGAGGTGGAGGCGCGGCCGCCGGGCAAGAAGGTCAAGCGGCTGTCGCTGCTGTCGGGCGGCGAGCGGTCGCTGACGGCGATGGCCCTGCTGGTCGCGATCTTCCGGGCCCGCCCGTCGCCGTTCTACGTGCTGGACGAGATCGAGGCCGCGCTGGACGACGTCAACCTCCGCCGGCTGATCTTGCTGATGGAGGAGCTGCGCGAGACGTCGCAGCTGATCGTCATCACCCACCAGAAGCCGACGATGGAGGTCGCGGACGCGCTGTACGGCGTCTCCATGCGCGGCGACGGCATCACGACCGTGATCTCGCAGCGCCTGCGCGCCGCCGAGCCCGCCGCCTCCTGACCGCGCGGCGGCCGCCGGCCCGCGGGGCTGTCGCACGTGCTGCGGCCTGTCGCCGGCACCCCGTGGGAGCTGTCGCACACCGGGCGGGGCCGCGCACGCGCTGCGACCCGTCGGCGCACCCGTGGCGGGGCTGTCGCACACCTGGTGGGGCTGTCGCACGTGTTGCAGCAGGTGTGACGGGTGGACGGGGGGTGCGACAGCGAGCGTCGCACCGGCTCCGCGGCGCGCCCGGATCCGGGGCAGCCACGGCGCGTCGCGCGTGACAGGGTGGAGGCGTGACCACGCAGACCCTGTGGATCCTCGTCGCGGTCGTCGTGGCGGTACTCCTGATCGCCGTCGCGCTCGGCCTCGTGCTGCGCCGACAGCGCCGGATCAGCCTGCGCGAGCCCGAGCAGCTCGAGCGGGAGCCCGGCCCGCCGCCGCCCCGGAAGGGTGGCACCTACAAGGCCGAGAGCGGGTTCTCCTTCTCGGCCGGCCCCACCGCGCCGTCCGCACCGGCGGAGCGGCCGCCGCGAGCACCCGTCGCCCCGCCGTCGGCTGCTCCCGGAGCCCCGCCGGAACAGGCTCCGGGGATCGCGTCGCCTCCTGGTGGGCTCGGCATCGCGCCGGAAGAGGCGCCGCTCGGCACGCCGCCGCCCGGTGTGCCCGAGTTCGGGCGCCAGGAAGCCCCGGAGAGTGCGTCCCCGCGCACGAGGGAGCCCGCGCCGCCCGCACCCGACACGGCGGCACCGCCCCACGACCGCCTCCCGAGCGCCGCCCGGACGCCGCGCCCGGCGGCCCCGCCGGCCGCTCGTGGCACCGGCACGGCCACCCCGGAGACGGCCCCCGGACCGGCCCGGGGATCGCGTCGCCTCCCGGTGGGCTCGGCATCGCGCCGGAAGAGGCGCCGCTCGGCACGCCGCCGCCCGGTGTGCCCGAGTTCGGGCGCCAGGAAGCCCCGGAGAGCGCATACCCGCGCACGAGGCAGCCCGCGCCGCCCGCACCCGACACAGCGGCACCGTCCGCCACGACCACCGCTCCCGAGCGCCGCCCGGACGCCGCGGCGACGGCGGCCCCGCCAACCGCTCGTGGCACCGGCACGGCAACCCCGGACACGGCCACCCCGGAGGCGGCAGCCTCGGCCACGGCAGGCCCGGCCACGACCGCGGCCACGGCAGGCCCGGAGACGGCAACCCCGGACACGGCAACCCCGGATACGGCAACCCCGGACACGGCCCGGACACGGCCGTCCCGGACACGGCCGCGGCCGGCCCGGACACGGCAACCCCGGAGACGCCAACCCCGGATACGGCTGCGGGGAGCGCGACCTCGGCCGCGCCGGAGCGGCCGACCCGCACCGTGCCGACGACCCCCTACCCGCCGGCACCGCCGCGCCCGGACGAACCCCGGTCCGCCAACGGACACGGCCCCGGCGCCGCCTGCCGCCGCGCCTCCGGTCTCCCCGCCCCCCGCACCGGCGCCCCCCGCCGCCGCGCCTCCGGTCTCCCCGCCGACGCCTCCTGCCGCGCCTCCTGCCGCACCGCCCACGGCGGCGCCGCCCGAACCCCCTCCGGCTGCCGCTGCTCCGGCGCCCGCCGCTCCGACACCGCTCCGCCCCCGGCGCCCGCCGCTCCGTCACCGATGGCGCCCACGGCGCCGCCGCTCCGCCGCACCCACGGCGCCCGCCGCCGCTCCGGCGCCCACGGCTCCCGGCGCCCCGACCGAGGCCATCGAGCCGCCCGAGGGCCGGCTGGACCGGTTGCGGGGGCGGCTCGCCCGTTCCCGGTCCGGGTTCGGGCAGGGCCTGCTCGGCCTGCTCGGTGCCGGTGAGCTCGACGAGGAGTCGTGGGAAGACGTCGAGGCGACCCTCCTGCAGGCCGACCTCGGCCCCGAGATGACCGCCGAGCTGGTCGAGACGCTGCGCGTCGAGCTCGCCCGGCGCGCCGTCCGTACGCCGGCGCAGGCCCGCCAGCTCCTCCGCGACGTCCTCACCGAGGCGTTGCGTCCCGAGCTGGACCGCTCGGTCCACGCCCTCCCGCACGACGGGCGTCCCGCCGTGCTGCTGATCGTCGGCGTCAACGGCACCGGCAAGACCACCACCACGGGGAAACTCGCCCGGGTGCTCGTCGCGGGCGGCCGGCACGTGGTGCTGGGTGCCGCCGACACGTTCCGCGCCGCCGCCGCCGAGCAGCTCGGCACCTGGGGCGCGCGTGCCGGGGCGACGGTCGTGCGCGGCCCCGAGGGTGCGGACCCGGCGAGCGTCGCGTTCGACGCGGTCAAGCAGGGCTCGGACGAGGGAGCAGACGCCGTGCTGCTCGACACCGCCGGCCGCCTGCACACCAAGACCGGCCTGATGGACGAGCTGGGCAAGGTCAAGCGGGTGGTGTCCCGGCAGGCCGAGGTCGACGAGGTGCTGCTCGTGCTCGACGCGACGACCGGCCAGAACGGGCTCACCCAGGCCCGCGTCTTCGGCGACGTCGTCGACGTGAGCGGCATCGTGCTGACCAAGCTCGACGGCACGGCGAAGGGCGGGATCGTCTTCCGCGTGCAGCGCGAGCTGGGCGTCCCGGTGAAGCTGGTCGGGCTCGGCGAGGGCCCGGACGACCTCGCGCCGTTCGAGCCGGCGGCCTACGTGGACGCGCTGCTGACGTGACGCCGGTCTCTGACGCTGCGTTATCCCACTGATACTCTTCGCTGCCGGTTCGTCACCTCACCGTGTCGTGGGTTACTCCCCCGCCGTGAGTAACGTGGACGTAACCTTGATCAGCGCTGCGTTCACCCACGGGAAACATCTCCCGCGTGCTGTCGAAACATGCCACCCCGACGATTCCCTCCAACTCGGCCGATCCCGTAGGAGGGAAATGTGGTAAACGCAGGAGATACTGCGTGGGTACTCGCGAGCGCCGCGCTCGTGATGCTCATGACGCCCGGTCTGGCGTTCTTCTACGGCGGCATGGTCCGCAGCAAGAGCGTCCTGAACATGCTGATGCTGAACTTCGTGTGCCTCGGCATCGTCGGCGTCCTGTGGGCGCTGTACGGGTTCAGCCTTGCGTTCGGCAACGACGTCGGCGGCGCGGGCCTGATCGGCAACCTGCAGTTCGCGGGGCTCGCCAACACCGTCGGCCAGCTCGCCGGGTTCGCCGCCACGGGAGACGGGGCGGTCGCCGTGGCCCGGCCCGGACGCGATCCCCGTTCTCGCCTTCTGCATGTTCCAGCTGATGTTCGCGGTCATCACCCCGGCGCTGATCTCGGGCGCGATCGCGGACCGCACGAAGTTCTGGACCTGGAGCCTGTTCGTCGTCCTGTGGGCGACCATCGTGTACTTCCCGGTGGCGCACTGGGTGTTCTCGTTCGACGGGTTCGTCGCGGCCGACGCGGTCGGCGGCTGGATCGCCAACACGAGCAAGCTGGGCGCGCTGGACTTCGCCGGTGGTACCGCCGTCCACATCAACGCCGGCGCCGCCGGCCTCGCGCTGGCCATCGTCCTCGGCAAGCGGCGCGGCTGGCCGCGCGAGCCCATGCGGCCGCACAACCTGCCGTTCGTGCTGCTCGGCGCGAGCCTGCTGTGGTTCGGCTGGTTCGGCTTCAACGCGGGTTCCGCGCTGACCGCCGGTGACCTGGCCTCCGTCGCGTTCACGAACACGATGATCGCCACGTCGGCGGCGCTGCTCGGCTGGATCATCGTGGAGCAGATCCGCGACGGGAAGCCCACCACCCTGGGTGCCGCGTCCGGTGCCGTCGCCGGTCTGGTCGCGATCACCCCGGCCGCCGGCTACGTGGCCCCGCTGGGCGCGATCGCGATCGGCCTCATCGCCGGCGCGCTCTGTGCGCTCGCCGTGGCCCTCAAGTTCCGCTTCGGGTTCGACGACTCGCTCGACGTCGTCGGCGTCCACCTCGTCGGCGGGCTCGCCGGCACCCTGCTGATCGGGTTCTTCGGCACCACGAGCGTGAACTCGCTCAGCGCCGACGGCCTGTTCTACGGCGGTGGGTTCACCCAGCTCGGCAAGCAGGCGGTGGCCGCGTTCACGGTGCTGCTCTACTCGTTCGTGATCACCTTCATCCTGGGTCTCATCCTGAAGAAGACGATCGGCTTCCGGGTCTCCGACGAGGCCGAGGCCGAGAGCATCGACGAGAACGAGCACGCTGAGTCGGCGTACGACTTCTCCACGCTGCGCAACATCGGCGGTTCGGGCACGCCGCGTCCGGACGCCGCGACCCCGGCGGCCGCCGCTCACGTCCCCGCCCACGCGAGCAAGGAGAGCTGAGCGACATGAAGCTGGTCACGGCGATCGTCAAGCCGTTCGTCCTGGAGGACGTCAAGGGTGCCCTCGAGCAGATCGGGGTGCTGGGCATGACGGTGAGCGAGGTCCAGGGCTACGGCCGCCAGAAGGGGCACACGGAGGTCTACCGGGGTGCGGAGTACTCCGTCGACTTCGTGCCGAAGGTGCGGGTGGAGGTCGTCGCCGACGACACCCTCGCGGACAAGGTCGTCGACGCCATCGTCGAGTCCGCCCGCACGGGCAAGATCGGTGACGGGAAGGTCTGGGTGACCCCGGTCGACAGTGTCATCCGCGTTCGCACGGGCGAGCGCGGCAGCGACGCGGTCTGAGAGCGATACCGCTGACACCGGCGGGGCGCACACCACCTCCGCCGGCGCGACCGGGGCCCGCCGCACCATCCCGGTGCGGCGGGCTCCGGCGTCGTGAAGCTCGATCCGTCCCCATCCCGGCGAAGGAGCCTGCCCGATGATGCTCGTGACCGCGATCCTCAAGCCCTTCGCACTGGACGACGTGCGCTCCGGACTGGAACTCGTCGACGTGGCGGGGATGACCGTCGGTGAGGTGTCGGGATACGGTCGGCAGCGCGGACACACCGAGTTCTACCGGGGCGCGGACTACCACGTGGATTTCGTGCCCAAGGTGCGCGTCGAGCTGGTCGTCGACGACGCCGCGGTGGACCGGGTCGTCGACGCCCTCATGAAGGCGGCGCGCACCGGCAAGATCGGCGATGGCAAGGTGTGGGTGACACCGGTCGAGACGGTGGTCCGCGTACGGACCGGGGAGCGGGGTGCCGACGCGCTGTGACCCCGATGCATCCAGGGCCGATGAACCCGGAGGGCACCGGTCCGGTGACGCCGACGTCTGCGCAAGAGTTGGGGCAAGGACCTCGTGCGGGCCAGGGCGGTGCTGTTGGCCCAGGCAGGGGGTCGGCGCCGGCTCACCCCGGCGGCTCTGCGCGCGGCACTGGTCGACCTGCACGACTTCTGGCTCTCGTCACACGCGCACGCCATCGGCCTCGAGGACCGCGCCTCGCTGGTCGCGGTCGGCGCCCTGGGCCGGCGCGAGCTCGCGCCGTACTCGGACCTCGACCTCGTGCTGCTGCACGACGGCCGTAAGGACATCGAGCGCCTCGCCGAGCAGATGTGGTACCCGCTGTGGGACGCCGGGGTCGGGCTCGACCACTCCGTGCGCACCCCCGGACAGGCCGTGCAGGTCGCGGCGATGGACCTGCGCGCCGCGTTGGGACTGCTGGAGGCCCGGCACATCGCCGGTGACGCCGGGCTGTCCGACACCGTCCGCAGCGCCGTCCGGCAGGCCTGGAGGGCGGGGATCCGCGGCCGGTTCGACGAGCTCGCCGAGGTCGCCCACGACCGCTGGACGAAGGTGGGGGAGATCGCCCACCGCGTCGAGCCCGATCTGAAGAACGGCCACGGCGGGTTGCGCGACGTGCACCTGATCGACGCGCTCGCCGCGGCCCAGCTGCTCGACCGCCCCGCGCGTGACGTCCTGGAGGCACGTGACCTGCTGCTCGACGTCCGCACGGAGCTGCACCGCCTCGCCGGGCGCCCCCGCGACGTCCTGCGCGCCCAGGACGCCGACGAGGTGGCGTCGGTGCTGGAGATCGGCGACCGGTTCGACCTGGCCAGGGCGCTGTCGGGTGCCGCGCGCGCGATCGCGTTCGCCGCCGAGGTGGGCCTGCGCTCGGCCCGGTCCGCGCTGCCCCGCCGGGGTCTGGCCGCACTGCGCCGCCCACCGGTGCGCCGCCCGCTCGCCGCGGGGGTCGTCGAGCACCTCGGGGAGGTGGCGCTGGCTCGCGACGCCGCGGCCTCCCGTGACCCGGCGCTGGTGCTGCGCGTGGCCGCGACGGCGGCCCGGACCGGACTGCCGGTGGCGGCGGGCACGCTGCATCACCTCGCCGACACGGCTCCCGAGCTGCGCGAACCCTGGCCGCGGGCGGCGCTGGACGAACTGCTGTGGCTCCTGGGCGCCGGGCGCGCGCTCGTCGACGTCGTCGAGTCGCTCGACCGGACCGGCTTGTGGGGGCGGCTGTTCCCCGAGTGGGGCGCGGTGCGCGACCTGCCGCCCCGCGACCGCGCCCACATCTGGACCGTCGACCGGCACCTGGTCGAGGCTGCGGCCTTCGCCTCCCGGCTCACCACCCGGGTGGCCCGCCCGGACCTGCTGCTGGTCGGGTCCCTGCTGCACGACATCGGCAAGGGCCGCGGCGGCAACCACTCGGTGGTGGGCGAGTCGGTCACCCAGCAGATCGCGCGCCGGCTGGGGTTCGCCGAGCCCGACGTCGCGCTGCTCGGGGCGATGGTCGCCCACCACCTGCTCCTGCCGCACACCGCGACGCGCCGCGACCTCGACGACCCGGCGACGATCACCCGCGTCGTCGACACCCTCGCCGCCACCGACGGGGCCCGTAAGGTCGAGGGCGGACCGGGCCTGCTGCTGGACCTGCTCGAGGCCCTCGCGGAGGCGGACTCGCTGGCCACCGGCCCGGGCGTGTGGAGCCCGTGGAAGCAGTCGCTGCTCGCCCAGCTGGGGCGGCGTTGCCGGTCTGCACTGGCCGGGGAGCGGATCGGCCGGGTCCCCTCCGAACCCGTCGCGCCGGACGTGGTGGCGGCGGTCGCCGCCGGTGGCCGCCTGCAGGTCCGGTTCAGCGGGCGCAACCCGGCCACGGTGCTCGTCGTCGTCGCGGACCGCCCAGGCGTGCTCTCGGCTGCCGCGGGTGTGCTCGCCCTGCACTCGCTGGAGGTGCACGCGGCAGAGCTGGAGACCGCCGCGGCCGACGGCGAGAGCCGGCCGGTCGCGGTGCTCCGGTTCACGGTGTCGCCGCGCTTCGGCGGCCTGCCCGACGCGGCCCTGCTGCGAGCCGAGCTGGGCCGTGTGCTCGACGGCACGCTCGCCCTCGGCGAGGCGCTGGCCCGCAAGGAGCGTGACTACGCGCCGATGCTGCCGCCGGGAGAGGTCGCCGCCCCGGCCCGCGTGCTGTGGTTCGACGACGAGGTGACCGGCGGCGTGGTGCTGGAGCTGCGCGCGACGGACCGCATCGGGATGCTGCACCGGGTGGCGGCGGCCCTGGAGGAGTGCGACGCGCAGGTCCGGTGGGCGCGGGTGGCGACGCTGGGTTCCTCGGTGGTCGACTCCTTCGGCCTGCTGTGCCCGCAGCGCAGCGACGAGGGCCCGCCTGCGCCGCGGCGGCGCGAGATCGAGTCGGCGGTGCTCGCTGCTGTGGCTCGCCGATGATCCGGGTCGGCGGGCGTCAGTGGCTGCGTCGCCGACCCTGACGACCCGCGGACGCGGATCACACCGAGGCATGGAACGAACCGGGCGTACCGGACGTTGACCGCGTGTGACCACGCTCGAGCTGTTGGTGCCCGCCGTCCCGGTGCCCCGGACCGCGCGGAACCGTCCCGGGGCCTCCACGACGCCCCCGATCCGGCTGGCCGTGCCCGGACGGGCGCTCGTGCTCGTCGCCGGGATGCCCGGGGCCGGAAAGTCCACGCTGCTCGCCGGGCTTCCGCGGCGGCCGGGTCTCGTCGTCCTCGACTCCGACGAGCACCGCGCCGCGCTCGCCCGCCGGTTCCCGCGCCTGCCCTACCGCCGCTACCGATGGCTGGTGCACCTGCGGCACCGCCTCGCCGCCGTCCGGGCCGCCGGGTCGGGCGCCCCCACGGTCGTCGTGCACCTGCCCGCGACCTCGACCGCCCTGCGGACCGCCGTCGCGCTGCTGGCCGCGCTGACCGGGCGCACCGCGCACCTGCTGTGGCTGCACGTCGACCCGGACGAGGCGCTGCGCGGCCAGCGCGAGCGCGGGCGGCTCGTGCCCTCGGGCTCGTTCGCCGGCCACGCCCGCCGGGCCGCGGCCGCGACCGCCGCGCTGCGGGCCGGACGTGCGGCGGGCTGGCGGACGGTGGTCGTGGCCGGGCGACCGGCCGCCCGGGCGGGACTGGTGCTCGACCCCTGCCCGTCGTAGCCGCCGGCCTGCCGGCTTTCGGGGCATCCAGAGCTTGGGCGGCTGGGCATCGCCTGACGGCCACTTCCGTAGCCGCCAGGCTCGCCGGCTCCCGACGTATCCCAGCGTCTAAGTGGAGGGGCATCGCCTGACGGCCACGGCCAAGTAGGCTCGGAGGCGTGTTCGACACCCTCTCCGACCGGCTCAGCGGGGCCCTGCGCGACCTGCGCGGCAAGGGCCGCCTCTCCGATGCCGACATCGACGCCACCGCGCGCGAGATCCGGATCGCGCTGCTGGAGGCGGACGTCGCCCTGCCGGTGGTGCGCGCGTTCGTCAACCGGATCAAGGAGCGGGCCAAGGGCGCCGAGGTCTCGGGTGCGCTCAACCCCGCGCAGCAGGTCATCAAGATCGTCAACGACGAGCTGATCAACATCCTGGGCGGCGAGACCCGCAGGCTGCGGCTCGCCAAGGAGCCCCCCACGGTGATCATGCTCGCCGGCCTGCAGGGCTCCGGCAAGACGACCCTGGCCGGCAAGCTCGCACGCTGGCTCAAGGGCCAGGGCCACACGCCGCTGCTGGTGGCCTGTGACCTCCAGCGGCCCAACGCCGTCACCCAGCTGCAGATCGTCGGCGAGCGGGCGGGCGTACCGACCTTCGCGCCCCATCCGGGCGCGTCGGGGGCCGGTGATCAGGCAGAGACGGCCGGCGACCCGGTCGACGTCGCCCGCCGCGGCGTCGCGCACGCCGTCGAGAAGCACTACGACATCGTGATCGTCGACACTGCGGGCCGGCTCGGCGTCGACGCCGAGCTGATGCGGCAGGCCTCGAACATCCGCGACGCCGTGCAGCCGGACGAGACCCTGTTCGTCGTCGACGCGATGATCGGCCAGGACGCCGTGGCCACGGCCGAGGCGTTCCGCGACGGCGTCGGGTTCACCGGTGTGGTGCTCACCAAGCTGGACGGCGACGCCCGCGGTGGCGCCGCCCTGTCCGTGCGGCAGGTCACCGGCGAGCCGATCATGTTCGCCAGCAACGGCGAGCAGCTGGCCGACTTCGACGTCTTCCACCCGGACCGGATGGCCAGCCGCATCCTCGGGATGGGCGACCTGCTCACGCTGATCGAGCAGGCCGAACAGCACTTCGACGCCGAGCAGACGGCCAGGACCGCGGCCAAGATCGGCACGGGCGAGCTGACGCTCGAAGACTTCCTCGACCAGATGCTCGCGATCCGCAAGATGGGCCCGATCGGCAACATCCTGGGCATGCTGCCCGGCGCGAACCAGATGAAGGACCAGCTCGCGCAGGTCGACGACCGCCAGCTCGACAAGCTGCAGGCGATCATCCGCGGCATGACGCCCGCCGAGCGAGCCGACCCGAAGATCATCAACGGCTCGCGGCGGCTGCGCATCGCGAACGGGTCGGGCGTGGCGGTCGGCGACGTCAACGACCTCGTCACCCGGTTCTTCGAGGCCCGCAAGATGATGAAGCAGATGGCGGGCCAGTTCGGGTTCGGCAGCCGCAGCGCCACCAAGCGTCTGGCGAAGAGCCGGAAGGGCAAGAAGGGGACGAAGGGCAAGCCGGTCGGGCGTCCGGGGGCGCGCACGCCCGCGGGGATGCCGGACCTCTCGGCGCTCCCGCCGAGCCTGCGGGAGCTGCCCCCGGGCCTGGGCGGGATGGACCAGCTGCCGCCCGGGTTCGACCCCTCGAAGTTGAAGTTCCCCAAGGGCAAGTAGCGCGTGTACCGCCTCCGCGGCACGCTGCTGGGCCCTGAGGGCGGGCGTGAGGCCGAGCTGTACGTCGACACCGCCGGTCGGTTCGCCGACCGTCGGCCCGCCGGGGCGGACACCCTGGTCGACGACGGGTTCCTCGTCCCGGGGCTGGTCGACGCCCACTGCCACGTCGGGATCGGGCCGCGCGGGGCGGTGCCGCTCGACGAGGCCGCCGTCCAGGCGCAGACGGACCGCGACGCGGGCACGTTGCTGATCCGCGACTGCGGCTCCCCGGTCGACACCCGGCCGCTGCAGGACCGCCCGGAGCTGCCGGAGATCGTCCGGGCCGGCCGGCACCTCGGGCGGCCCAAGCGCTACATCCCGGGTCTCGGCGTCGAGCTCGACGACCCGGCGCTGCTGCCGGACGCGGTGCGCGAGCAGGCGCGAGCCGGTGACGGCTGGGTCAAGCTGGTGGGGGACTGGATCGACCGGGAGGTCGGCGACCTCGCCCCGCTGTGGCCGGACGACGTGCTGGCGGCGGCGATCGACGCGGCGCACGTCGAGGGCGCCCGGGTGACCGCGCACGTCTTCGGGACCGACGCGCTGCCCGGGCTGATCGGTGCGGGGATCGACTGCATCGAGCACGGCACCGGGCTCACCGACGACCTGATCGACGAGATGGCCCGGCGCGGCACCGCGCTCGTCCCCACGCTGATCAACGTCGAGAACTTCCCGGGCATCGCCGACGGTGCGCGCCGTTTCCCGAGCTACGCCGCGCACATGCGCGAGCTGTACGCCGGCGCCCGCGGCGTCGTCCGGCGCGCCGCAGAGGCCGGGGTACCGGTCTACGCGGGCACGGACGCGGGCGGCGGCATCCGGCACGGCCGGATAGCGGACGAGGTCGCGGCGCTGCACGTGGCCGGCGTGCCCGACGCGCTGGGAGCGGCGAGCTGGCGGGCGCGATCCTGGCTGGGCCGGCCGGGGGTGGAGTCCGGGGCGCCTGCGGACCTGATCGTCTACCGCGACGACCCGCGCAGCGACCCCGGTGTGCTGCGGCACCCGGAGCTGGTGCTGCTGCGCGGCCGCCCGCTACCGCCCCTGACGGCCCAGTCGGATCCGGTCCGCCGGCACCGGGCCGATGGTGCACACCGGACGCGGTCGTGCACACAGAGGCCACGCCGTGCACATCGTGGGAGGTGTGCACGGGCGGGGCGCGGTATGCACGAGGCGGTCGGGTGAGGCTTGTGGAACCAGCCGGGACGGTGAGGGCCCGTCGCGGGATGCGACGGGACGGGTGAGGGCCCCGTCGCAGCCGGCGACGGGGCCCTCGGGTCGAGCGGGTGGGTCAGCCGTTCGTCACGGTGAACGGTCCGACCACGCCACCGCCGCTGGACTTGATGAAGATCCGGCCCGGGTTGGTCGCCGGCGCCGCGCCGGTGCGGAGGCGGATGTCGAACGCGTTCGCCGTGACGGCGGTCGGCGTCCCGATCGTCTGCGTGCTGATCGTGCCGTCGGCGTTGGCGCGGTAGATCTGCACCGTGTTGCCGTTGACCGAGCCGGTGCCGCCGACCCGGAAGTCGCCGGCCTTCCAGCGGGCGGTGCCGATGGTGACCCGGTCGGTGGTGGCCGTCGTGGTGACGGACACCGGTGCGGACGGCCCGCTGAGCGTGCCCTCTGCGTTCTTGGCCTTGACGGTGAACGTGTAGGCGGTGCTCGGCGCCAAGCCCGTGACCACCTGCGAGGTGGCCGTGGTCGCCGCGATCGGAGCCGCCGGCGCCGGCGTGGCCTCCACCTGGTAACCGGTGGCACCGGTCACGGGTGCCCAGCTCAGGGTGACGCGGTCGGCGGCGAGCGCCGACGACGCCACGTTCTGCGGCACGGCCGGGGCCGGCTGCGACGCACCGGGCTTGTAGAAGCCCGAAGACTGGGCGACGTTGCCGTCCGTGTTGAAGTAGGCGAACGACAGGTGCACGGGGGCCGTCACCGGGACGGGCGCGGTGTAGAGCTTGGCGGTCTCGGCGAGTGCGTCTCCGGTGACGGCTGCGGAGCCGTCGTCGGTGTACCAGACCTGCCCGCCTGCCGGACTGCCTGCGGCGGTCACCAGGCCGGCCGCGATCGCGGTCTCGGTGGTGGCGCCGCCGGCCGGAGTGAGGGTGATGCCTGCCTCCGCGCCGGGAGTCTGCGTGCCGCCGCCCGCGGTGCCGATCGTGAACGGCTTGCTGATGCTGCCGTCCTGGGCGAGCGAGCGGACCTCGAAGGTGTAGATCTTGCCGTTCGTGAGGCTGCCGATCGTCGCCTGCTTGGCGGCGGCGTCGGTGCGCACGCCGGCCTGCGCCGCCGGGGTCACGCTCGTGTCGATGGCGAGGACGCTGTATCCGCTCACCGGGGAGGCGTCGGGCACGGCGGTCTGCGGTGTCCAGCTGACCTGGGCCGACAGGCCGTCGGCGGACCGGATGACCTGTGCGGTCCCGGCCGGGGCGCCCACGTCGGCCGGACCCGCGGGGCAACCGCCCATTCCGGGACCGCCGAGCTCGCCGTACTCGGCGATGGTCAGGCCCTGACGGTTGGCCTCCGCGTCCTCGACCTGCCAGGACATGAACCGCTCGCCACCGCCGGTGGCCGCGATCCGCGCGGTCTCCAGGGTGGTGAACACGTAGGTGGCCGTGAAGGTGTTGCCCGTGACCTCGAGATTGGACGAGTAGCCGCCCTTGGGCGCGGCGACCAGCCCGCCCGGGACCGCGCGGACGTCCCGACGCGCGACGTCGGTGGCCGTGAGCTCGGGATTGACGATGCGCTGCTCGACCTGGGCCGGGTTGAGCCCCCCGTTGAAGACGCCGGTGACGGTGAGCGTCCTCGTCGCCTCATCGAGCACGGAGTCCGCGTTGACGAACGCGTCGGCCACCGTGGTGGAGTCGTCCGCGTCCGCGTTCGCCGCGGTGCCGAACCGGATGGACACCCGGTCGCCCGGCTTGATGTCCGGCGTCACCTTGAGGTTCGTGCCGGCGCCCCAGCAGTAGCCACCGGGGTGGTTGACCTCGAAGGCGACATCCCCGGCCTCGACCACGCCCTGTGCCGAGCCGACGATCTGGGTGCCCCGCCAGACCTCGATGGTCGCGGTCTGTCCGACGTGGTCCTGGTAGCCCTCGATGGTCACGAAGTCGCGGTCGGGGAAGACCACGACGTTGTCCGGGAAGGTGGGCACCGCGGCGGCCGCGATGCCGGGCAGGGCCAGCGCGGAGCCGGCCAGCCCGGCGGCGACGAGCGCGGCGACGACGGCCCGGCGGCGGCGTCCCGGCGAGCGCTCGTCCGGTGGGCCGCAGCGCTCGGTGGATCGGAGACCCCGGCCCGACTGGGGATCTTCATGTGGTGCTCCTGTGTTCCCGCGCGCCGCCCACCCCTGTGAAGCGGTCCTTTTAGGTCTCCTCACCCTTTGCTTTACCTGCGGATTGCCACAGCCGAGTGAGGGGGGAGCGGGTGCCCCCAATACGAGGGGGCGAGAACTGAAAGGGCCCGTCGCGGGAGGCGACGGGCCCTTTCTCCGGGGGTTCGGGTCAGCGCCCGAGCGCCCCCGCCACCTGCGTCCCGCGGGAGGTCTGCACCAGGTACTGCACGTAGGCCACGTTGGGGGCGGGCCGGGGCCGGACCGAGAACGCGCCGGTGGTGTCGACCGCGGCGGAGCCGATCTTCACCCAGCCGGCCTCCAGCCCGGTCGGGTTGTTCACCGTGGTCGTCCGCGCGTACACCACGACCTGCGTCGGCGGGGTCAGGATCAACCCCGCGCCCGGGATGGTCGACGTGCCGTCGACGCGCAGGTCCTGACCGGCCCGCGAGCGGGCGGTGGTGACGGCGACGGTGTCGCGGGCGGGCGTGATCTTGACGTCCACCGAGCTCGACGCGGTGCCGTTGGACGCGGTGAAGGTCACGATCGTGTCCGCGGTGGACGCCGCGGCGCGCGGCAGGACGTCCGTGGGCGCCGCCCAGGTCGGCAGCACGATCGAGGGCTTGTTGGTGGTGTCGTTGACGACCGTGGCCCCCTGCGGACCGCTCTTGATCACCGTCTTGAACGTCGTCGCGTTCGTCGAGCCGCTACCGTCGATCACGGTGGCGAGCCCGCGCGGGGCGGTGAGGTTCACGTTCGCCACCCGGGCGACCGGGTTGCCGGTGGGCGAGCCGCCCGGGCCGCAGGGGCTCGGGTCGCAGACCGGCCCCACGACCGGGCCCGCGGGCGGTGCGGTCGTCCCCGTCGGGGAACCCGGACCGCCGGTGATCGTCACCGGCGCGGTGGCCTTGAGCGCGCCGGACGAGACGGTGATGGTCCCCGGGGGCGCGGTGAGCGGGAAGCCGACCGGCGCCGCCGACGGCAGGGTGCCGACGGTGCCGCCGGCGTCCACCGTCAGCGGGTACTTCGTCGGGTCGGCCACGGACGCGGCGACCGTCAGCGTCGTGCCGTCGTAGGTCGCCTGGGTGACCGAGACCGCCCGGACGTCGACCGTGGCGGAGCTCGGGGGGTTGTCCTGGTTGTTCACGACCTTCACCGACGTCACCTGCTGGCCTCCGGTGACCGCGAGCCGGGCGTAGAAGCGGGTGCTGTTCGGATCGTGCGACATGAGCGTGTCGACGAACTTGCCTGCCTGGCCCTCGACGTGCAGCGCGGCGCTCTCCGACGTGGCGAACACGTCGACGAACCCGCCGTTGACCACCGCGGCGTCGGCGGTGACCCCGTGGTTGGTGGCGATCTTGCCCTGGATCGTGAACTGGTCGGTGCTCGCGACCTGGGCCGCCCCGTTCCACATCTCGAAGGTGTTGCGCTTCGGGCCGCCCGTCACCGTGTGCGGGACGCCGGGGTCGCCGACGTAGCCGGCCGGGGCGTCGGTGCCGGTCCACTTGAGGAACGGGCCGACGTCGCCGCCCAGCGCCAGCGAGAAGTTGCCGACGGACGGCGCGATGTCACGGACCAGGCGGCCGGCCCCCGTCCCGTCGGTGAGGACGGTCAGCTCACCGTAGGGGTGCTTGAACGTGAATTCGGTGTTCGGCGTGGCGCCCCGGACGACGACCCGGATCCGGGTGAAGGTCACCTGGTCGCCGGGCTGGACCGCGTTCAGGAACGCCGCCTCCAGGCCGCTGGTGAGCACCGCGCGGCCGCCGCCGGGCAGCGCCAGCTCGGCACCGGCGAGGAAGTAGAAGAACTCGTCGGGGAAGTTGGCCGGGAAGGCGATCGGCTTGGTCGCGTCCGGGATGTCGCCGGGGAGGAACCCGCACAGCGGGTTGTCGCCGTCGAGGCAGGGCTCCAGGCGGGTGTTGGCCTTGTCGGCGTACCAGGTGGGGAAGCCGTTCGCGGCGCTGGTCGGCCCGACCGCGGCGAGGCCCTCGGTGTCCTTGACGGTCACACCGGTGGCGGCGAACGCCGTCGGCGCGACCAGCACCACCATGAGCACCGCCGCGAGCGCGGTCGCCGCGCGCCGCCCCACCCGGCGCAGCCGCCCGGTGCCGCGGGGCGTCGTGCTCTCGTCCATCCCGGTTCCCCTCCGAGTCCGTCGTCGCCGGCGTCCAGGGTGGACGGAGACGACGACGGTCATCGTCGGGGCGCCGCGCGCTGCGCGGCAGCCGATGCTGCGGGGGCCCGCGACCCCCCAACGGAGGGGTTCGGCGGCCGGTGTCGCGGGTAGTGCGGCCCGTCGGAGTCCCGGGGGTGGCCCCTTGCCGGGTAGCGTCGTCGGCGTGGGGGCACCCGAGGGGGAGCGAAGCCGGTCCGAGGACCAGGACGCGGTCGTGATCCCGCTTCCGGTCGGGCTGCCCGTCCCGCCGCCGCGTCCTCCCGATCCGTCCGAGCTCGGCGGTCCGTCGACGCCGGTCCGGCGCACGCACCGGTGGGGGATCGGCGCCTACGTCGTCGTCGAGGCCGTGTTCGTCGGGGTGTCGATGCTGATCGGGTTCGCCTTCCTCGGCCGACCCGCCTCCGTCGTCGCGCTCACCGTCGCCCTCGCCGTGCCGACCGTGCTCGCGGCGGGGGTCGCCATGCTCATCACCCGCCTGCGGGGCAACGGGCCGCGCGTGGACCTCGGCCTCGTCTGGTCGTGGCACGACGTGCGGGTCGGTCTCGCGTACGGGATCGGCGGGCTCGTCGTCACGATCCCGGCGTCGTTGCTCTACGTCGTGCTGGTGGGCCCGGAGCAGGCCAGCTCGGCGGTCGGTGACGTGTTCGAGGGGCTGCGGGCCGGCCCGGTCGCCGCGCTGGCCGTCGCGCTCGTCGTGGTCGGTCTGGCGCCGCTGTGCGAGGAGATCGTCTACCGCGGGCTGCTGTGGGGCGCGCTGGAGCGCTACGCGCTGCCGCGCTGGGTGCCGTTCGTGGTGACGACGCTGCTGTTCGCCCTGGCCCACTTCGAGTTCACGCGCACGCCCCTGCTGTTCGTCGTCGCGCTGCCGATCGCCCTGGCCCGGATGCGCACCGGCCGGCTGGCCGCCAGCGTCGTCGCCCACCAGGTGAACAACCTGCTCCCGGGCGTGGTGCTCGCGCTGGCGATCGTCGGTGTGCTGCCGACCACCGTGGGGTAGCGCTCCGGTCGTCGGTCGGTCATCCCTCCACAGGACATGCCTTGGTGGCTGCTCGTGGCGGGGAACCGTCTGGCACAATGGTGGATCGGCCCCGCGGCTGGCCCTCTACCGTGCCGCGGCCACCCAGACGTCGAGGACCACGCGGCTCGTAACCCCACGCGAGCTGTGCTGTCCCTACGAGGACTACTCGACTACGAGCACCACCCGAGCGAGGAGCACCGGACAGCGTGGCCGTCAAGATCAAGCTGATGAGGCTGGGCAAGATCCGCCAGCCGTACTACCGCATCGTCGTCGCCGACTCGCGCACGCGGCGCAGCGGCCGGGCGATCGAGACCATCGGCAAGTACCACCCCAAGAACGAGCCGAGCCTGATCGAGGTCGACTCGGAGCGCGCCCAGTACTGGCTCGGTGTCGGCGCCCAGCCGACGGACCCGGTGCAGCACCTGCTGGAGATCACCGGCGACTGGCAGCGGTTCAAGGGCCTTCCCGGCGCCGAGGGCACCCTCAAGCCGCAGCGGGAGAAGGTGGACAAGCTGGCCCGGTTCCAGGCCGCGCTCGCCGCGGCGGGTGAGGAGCCCAGCACCGAAGCCACCACGCCGCGCAAGAAGGCCGACCGGCGACCGAAGGCGGACGACGCGGCTGAGGCCCCGTCCGAGTCCTGAGCGAGCCGAGTCCTGAGCGAGGAGGTCGCGTGAGTGTGCTCGCGGACGCTCTCGAACACCTGGTCCGGGGCATCGTCGACCATCCGGACGACGTGCGCGTGGACATGGTGACCAACCGGCGTGGCCGGACCCTCGAGGTCCGGGTGCACCCCGAGGATCTGGGCAAGGTCATCGGTCGCGGCGGGCGCACGGCCACCGCCCTGCGCACGGTCGTGAACGGCATCGGCGGGCGGGGCGTGCGGGTGGATGTCGTCGACACCGACCGGTGAGGGGAGGCACCGCCGCGTGCCCCACGGCGCGGGATCCGGTGTCTCGACACCCTCTGCGGCCGCCCCGCTCCTGGTGGGGGTCGTCGTACGGGCGCACGGCCTGCGCGGTGAGCTGGTCGTCGAGGTGCGCACCGACTCCCCGGAGGAGCGGTTCGCCCCCGGAGCGGTGCTCTCCCGGAGGCTCAGCGACGGCGCGGACGCCGGCCGCCTGACCGTCGAGGCGGCGCGGCCGCACTCCGGCCGGCTGCTCGTCCGGTTCGTCGAGGCCCCCGATCGTGATGCCGCTGAGGCCCTGCGCGGGAGCCGGCTGCTCGTCGACGCCGCCACCCTGCCGCCGACCGGTGATCCCGACGAGTTCCACGTCCACCAGCTCGAGGGCCTGGCCGTGGAGCTGGCGGACGGGACGGCGGTCGGCACCGTCCGGGAGATCTCCCACGGTCCCGGCGGGGAACTGCTGGTCGTGGCTCGCCCGGACCTCCCCGATGCGCTGGTGCCGTTCGTGCGCGCGATCGTGCCGACGGTCGACCTGGAGGGCGGCCGGGTCGTGCTGACCCCGCCCGACGGGCTGCTCGACCTCGCCTCGGGCGGGGGTTGACGCAGCACCGGAATGACCCGACGAGGGCGCCCACTGCGGTGGGCGCCCTCTTTCGTGCTCGTCGTGTCAACTCAGGTTGACAACTCTGCCGCTGTCAACTTACGTTGACGGCATGAGCGAGCCCTCTAGCGCCACGGAGGTCGCGGCGGCGGCGTCGAGTCGGGACCCGGCCGTCGGGCTCGCGGCGGTCGCCGCCCTGCGACGGCTCCTGGAGTCGCTGGAGGAGCTGCAGGTCGCCAACGCGCGCGCCCAGGGCTGGTCCTGGCAGCAGGTGGCGGACGCCCTGGCGGTCAGCCGGCAGGCGGTGCACAAGAAGTACCGCCGCTCCGGGTTCTAGTGCCCAGCTCGCTCCGGATTCGGGAGGAGGGTCATGTTCTTCGAGCGGTTCACCGAGAAGGCCCGCACCGCCGTGGTGCTGGCGCAGCAGCAGGCGCGCGAGCGCGGGGACGACGCGATCGACACCGGGCACCTGCTGCGCGCCCTGTTCGCGGTGCCGGACAACCTGGCTGTGATGGTGCTGGAGGGGTTCTCGGTGCGGCGCGCCGACGTCGAGGCAGACCTGGACCGGTGCCGCCCGGGCGACGCGACCGGTGGCACGTCGGACGCGAGTTCGCTCGCCGCGCTGGGCATCGACCTCGACGAGGTCCGGCGCCGCGTCGAGGAGGCGTTCGGTCCGGGCGCGCTGGAGCGGGTCCGGCGTCCGCGTGGCCGGCGGTGGGGCGGCCACATCCCGTTCGCCAGGGAGTCCAAGAAGACGCTGGAGCTGGCCCTGCGCGAGGCCATCTCCCTCGGGCACAACTACATCGGCACCGAGCACATGCTGCTGGCGATGCTGCGCGGCGGAGGTGTCGCGCACGACGTGCTGGTGGCGCGTGGGGTGCGGCTGGACGCCGCGCGGGTGATCGTCGAGGAGCTGGTGCGGGGCCGCCGGGCGGGGTGAGCCGGTCGGCCGTCGTTGTCGCAGCAAGGTGGCCCTACACCAGACCGATTGGAGCAGGGCCACCTTGCTGCAGTCCCGCGGCCCCCTGCGAGCATCGGCGCCGTGCGCATCGACGTCGTCACGATCTTCCCGGCCTACCTCGCGCCCCTGCGCGAGGCGCTGCTCGGCCGCGCGCTGGAGCGCAAGTTGATCGACCTCGCCGTCCACGACCTGCGCAGCTGGACCCACGACGTGCACCAGGCCGTCGACGACGCCCCCTACGGTGGCGGTCCCGGCATGGTGATGCGGCCGCAGGTGTGGGGCGAGGCACTCGACGCCGTCGTCGCCGCCGATCCACGCCCGCCGCGGCTGGTCGTGCCCACCCCGGCCGGCAGGCCGTTCACGCAGGCCACCGCCGCGGACGTGGGCGGCCGAGCAGCGGCTGGTGTTCGCGTGCGGCCGGTACGAGGGCATCGACCAGCGCGTCGTCGACGAGGCGGCGGCCCGGATGCCGGTCGACGAGGTGAGCATCGGCGACTACGTGCTCGTCGGCGGCGAGGCGGCCGTGCTGGTGATGGTCGAGGCGGTCGTCCGGTTGCTGCCCGGAGTGCTGGGCAACCCCGCCTCGGCCGCCCAGGACTCCTTCTCCGACGGGTTGCTCGAGGGGCCGTCCTACACGCGGCCGGAGGTCTGGCGGGACCGTGCGGTTCCGGCGGTGCTGCGCAGCGGCAACCACGCCGCGATCGCGCGGTGGCGCCGCGACCGGGCGCTGGAGCGGACGGCGGCCCGGCGGCCCGAGCTGCTCGCCGCGCTGCCCGAGGACGCGCTCGACGCCGCGGACCGGGCGCTGCTCGCCGATCCGAGGCGTGTCCCGCCGATCGACGCCGTTGCGGAGCAAGGCGGTGATCTGCAGGTGGAGTAACCGGTCGACGAGGGCTGATTTCACGGCGCACTGCGCCGTCTGGCACTATGGACGGGTTGCCGGCGCCCGACGCTTGAGTGTCGGGCCCGCCGGGTGCCGACCCCCACGAGTGGAGCGGCGCCCCCGCATGACCGCAATCAGACGAGGACGGACCCCCGATGAACACCCTGGACGCCCTGGACGCGCAGACCCTGCGCTCCGACATCCCCGCCTTCCGGCCGGGCGACACGCTCAAGGTGCACGTCAAGGTCATCGAGGGCAACCGGTCGCGTATCCAGATCTTCCAGGGTGTGGTGATCCGCCGGCAGGGCTCGGGTGTCCGCGAGACCTTCACCGTGCGCAAGGTGTCGTTCGGCGTCGGCGTGGAGCGCACCTTCCCCGTGCACTCGCCGAACATCGA
The DNA here is from genome assembly GCA_963780835.1 of uncultured Actinomycetota bacterium. GTDB lineage: Bacteria > Actinomycetota > Actinomycetes > Mycobacteriales > Pseudonocardiaceae > Pseudonocardia. Next base: position 62,331 of record CAWADQ010000059.1, read on the forward strand.
CCGGATCGAGTTGTTCACCCGCGGTGACGTCCGTCGGGCGAAGCTCTACTACCTCCGTGAGCTGCGCGGGAAGGCCGCGAAGATCAAGGAGAAGCGGGAGACGACCTCCGCGTCCTGACCGCGGTTGCCGAGGTTGACGTAGCCTCGTCGCGTGGCGCTACCCGAGCTCCCCGACGACCGGCGGGCACAGCCTCGCCGGTACGGTCCGGCGGACCCGACGGCGGCGCCCCGTTCGCCGGGTCGTCCCGTTCCGCCGCAGGACGGGCGGGCCTCCGGTGGCCCGCCGCCCCGCGCCACGGCGTCGCGCCGGCCTGTCGACGACGAGCCGACGGAGGCGATCCCGACGGTCGCGGATCCGCCGCCGTCGGAGACGGACATCGGACGGCCCGTGGGCAACGCGCGGCGGCGGCGTCAGCTCGGCACGTCGCCGACGGAGCGCCCGGCCTCGGGCTACTCGGCGCCGTCGGCGAGCGGCAGGTCGCAGAAGTCGGGCCGGCGCAGGCGGCCGACGTTCTGGCGCGAGCTGCCGATCCTCGTCGTCGTCGCGCTGGTGCTGACCTTCCTCATCCAGACGTTCCTGGCCAAGGTCTACGTCATCCCCTCGGGGTCGATGGAGACCACGCTGCACGGCTGCACGGGCTGCGTGAACGACCGCGTGCTCGTCGACAAGATCACTTACCGGTTCCGCGACCCGCAGCCCGGGGACGTCGTGGTCTTCCGCGGACCCGACAGCTGGCGCAGCGAGTTCACCGTCGAGGAGCCGACGAACCCGCTGCTGCGCGGCCTGCAGGGGCTCGGGTCGCTGATCGGGCTCGCGCCGCCGGACGAGAAGGACTTCGTCAAGCGGGTCATCGCCGTCGGCGGCCAGACCGTCGCCTGCTGCGATGCCCGTAACCGCGTGCTGGTCGACGAGCAGCCGCTCGAGGAGCCCTACATCTACTACCTGCCGGACGCCGGGCCGGCCCGGCAGGCGCCGTTCGGGCCGGTCACCGTGCCCGCGGGGGAGCTGTGGATGATGGGCGACTCCCGGAACAACTCCGCGGACTCGCGCGTGCCCGGCCACGGCGCGGTGCCGATCTCGAACGTGATCGGCCTGGCCCGGATGATCGTGATGCCGTTCGACCGGTTCGGCAGGATCGCCTCGGTGGATCCGCACGCGAACGCGGTGGGCATGGCCGCCGGCTCCGGGGCGGAGCTGCCTGGGGCCACCCTGGCGCTGCTCGCGGCCGTACCGGTACTGCGGCGGCGTCAGGAGAGCTTTCTGGTGCCCCCTGCGCGGCGTCCTCGCGGCACCTGACACCCTCCACGGCGATGACCGCACGATCCGCCCGCCGCGCGCCGCTGCCACCCGAGTGGCGTCCGTCCCGCGCCGTCGTCCGCCGCTCGTCGGGGACCTGGACGCTGCAGTCGACCCTGCACCGCCACGGCCTCGGGCCCGTCGCCGGCGTCGACGAGGCCGGCCGGGGGGCGTGCGCGGGCCCGCTGGTCGTGGCCGCGTGCGTCCTGCGGCCGGGCGACGCCAAGCGGCTCGACGGCCTGACCGACTCGAAGCTGCTCACCCCGGCTGCGCGCGAGGAGTACTACGACCTCATCCTGCGCCGCTGCGCGGACAGCGCGGTCGTCGTCATCCCGCCCGCGGAGATCGACCGGCGCGGCGTGCACATCGCGAACGTGGAGGGCATGCGCCGGGCGGTGGCGGCACTGGCCGCGCCGCCGGGGTACGTCCTGACCGACGGCTTCGCGGTCCGCGGGTTCGGCCGTCCCGCGCTGGCGGTGCCCAAGGGCGACCAGGCTGCGGCGTGCGTCGCGGCGGCGTCCGTGCTCGCCAAGGTGACCCGGGACCGGATCATGGTCGACCTGCACGCCGAGCTGCCGCAGTACGGCTTCGACGCCCACAAGGGCTACTGCACGCCGGTGCACGAGGCGGCGCTCGTCATGCACGGGCCCAGCCACGTCCACCGGTACTCGTTCGTCAACGTCCGCGCCGCTGTGGGAGGCTCGTCCGCCCTGGTCCACAATGACAGCAGCAGGGACGAGGAAGGCGGGCCGGGGGACGACCCCCCGGACTTGGGAGGAATGCAGCAGTGAGCGCCGAGGATCTCGAGAAGTACGAGACCGAGATGGAGCTCACCCTCTACAAGGAGTACCGGGACATCGTGTCCCAGTTCTCCTACGTGGTGGAGACCGAGCGCCGCTTCTACCTGGCCAACTCCGTGGATGTCGCCGCGCGCAACGCGGACGGGGAGATCTACTTCGAGGTCCGGATGTCCGACGCCTGGGTGTGGGACATGTACCGGCCGGCGCGGTTCGTGAAGAACGTGCGCGTTCTCACCTTCAAGGACGTCAACGTCGAGGAGCTCGACAAGCCGGACCTGCGGCTGCCGGGCGACGGACCGTTCGGCTCCTAGCGCCCGTCCAGTGACGTCGCCGCCGAGACCGCCGGTGGACGCACTAGCACAGCACACCGACGTTCCCGGGCCCTCGAGTGCCGGCGGGCCCCGGTTGTCCCCATGCGGGTGCGGCCGTCCACAGAAGATGACCAAGTCTGTCGGACGGCCCCCGCTGCCCCGATCGTGGACCCATGGCAGCGAAGGACGAGCTGGGGCGCCGCGGCGAGGACGAGGCGGTGCGCTACCTGGAGCAACGCGGGCTGGTGGTGCTCTCACGGAACTGGCGGTGTCGCGACGGTGAGCTGGACGTGGTCGCCGTGGACGGCGACCGGCTGGTGGTGTGCGAGGTCAAGACGCGGTCGGGCACGCGGTTCGGCGAGCCCGCCGAGGCCGTCACACCCCGCAAGATCGCGCGGATCCGCAGGCTGACGCAGGCCTGGCTGGCGGCGCACCACGTGCGGTGGTGCGGGGTCCGGTTCGACGTGGTCGCCGTGCTCATGGAGCCGGACCGGCCCGCGACGCTGCAGCACTACGAGGCGGCGTTCTAGATGGGGCTGGCGCGGGCATGGTCGGTGGCGCTGCGCGGCGTCGAGGGGCACGTGGTGGAGATCGAGGCCGACATCGGGGGCGGGTTGCCCGGGGTGCACCTGGTCGGCCTGCCGGATGCCGCGCTGCAGGAGTCGCGGGACCGGGTGCGGGCGGCGGTGGTCAACTCCGGGCGCAGGTGGCCGAACGAGCGGGTGGTCCTGGCGCTCTCGCCGGCGACGCTGCGGAAGGCCGGGAGCGGGTTCGACCTCGCCCTGGCCTGCGGCGTGCTCGCGGCGGCCGGGACGGTCGAGCAGCGCGCGCTGGAGGGCACCGTGCTGGTGGGGGAGCTGGCGCTCGACGGGCGGCTGCGGGCGGTGCGCGGTGTGCTGCCGTGCCTGCTCGCGGCGCGCACCGCGGGCGTCCGCCGCGTGGTGGTGCCCGAGGACGCGCTGCCCGAGGCGGCGCTCGTCGACGGGATCGACGTGTACGGCGCGGCGACGCTCGGACAGGTGCTGGCCTGGTTCGAGGGGGCGCCGGTGCTGGCGCGGCCGAGCCCACCACCCGCCCTGCCGGCCGCACCGCTGCACGACCTCGCGGACGTCGTGGGCCAGGACGACGCCCGCCGGGCGCTGGAGGTCGCCGCGGCGGGCGGGCACCACCTGCTGCTGGTCGGGCCACCCGGCACGGGCAAGACGATGCTCGCGCAGCGGATCGCCGGGCTGCTGCCCGAGCTCTCCTCGGACGAGGCGCTGGCGCTCGCCGCCATCCGCTCCGTCGCGGGCGTGCTGCCCGCGGAGGGGCTCACCCGCACGCCGCCGTTCGTGGCGCCGCACCACTCGACGTCGATGGCGGCACTGGTCGGCGGGGGGAGCGGGCTCGCCAAGCCGGGCGCGGTGTCGCTCGCGCACCGGGGCACGCTCTTCATGGACGAGGCGCCCGAGTTCAAGAGCCACGTCCTCGACGCGCTGCGCACCCCGCTGGAGGAGGGCGAGGTCCGGCTCGCCCGGGCGGAGGGCACCGTGCGCTATCCCGCCCGGTTCCAGCTCGTGCTCGCGGCGAACCCGTGCCCGTGCGCGCCCGCGCACGACCGCGACTGCGTGTGCCCGTCCCTCGTCCGACGCCGCTACCTCGGGCGCCTGTCCGGGCCCCTGCTCGACCGCGTCGACCTGCGCGCCCGCATGTATCCGGTCACCGCCCTGTCCGTGGTCGGCACGCCGGCCGAGGACACGGCGACGGTCCGCGCCCGGGTCCTGGCCGCGCGTGCGGCCGCCGCGGACCGGTGGACGGCGTACGGCTGGCGGTGCAACGGCGGACGTGCCCGGTCCCGCGCTGCGGGCCCACTTCGCGCTGCCGGCCCCGGTGGTCCGGCCGCTGGACGCCGGGCTGCGGAGCGGCGAGCTGACGGCGCGCGGTGCGGACCGGGCGTTGCGGGTCGCCTGGACGGTCGCGGACCTGCAGGGGCTCGCCCGGCCGGACCGCGACAGTGTCGAGCAGGCGCTGTACTTCCGGGACCGGAGGGCGGCATGAGCGGCCGGCAGCCCCCCACGGGCGGGACGCGGCGGGGATCGGACGCCCGCCACGGTCGCCCCGCGCCCGGCCCCGGCCGTCGGCGCCGCGACGGGTCGGCCTGCCGTGGAGGTGCTCCGGGCGCGGGCCTACCTGTCGCGGGTGGCCGAGCCGCCGGCGCCGGCCCTCGCCGCGTTCGTCGAGGTCCTCGGGCCGGTGGCGGCCGCGGCGCGGGTCCGGGCAGGCGACGTGCCCGGCCCCGTCGCCGGGGAGACCGCGGCCCGCCGCACGACCGACCGGGCCGACGCCGACCTGGAGGCCGCCCACGATGCCGGAGCGCGGTTGCTCGTTCCCGAAGACGCGGCCTGGCCGCGGGATGCGTTGGCCCCCTGCCTGCTCGCCGGCGTACCGACGCTCGCCCCGCCGGTGGCCCTCTGGGTGCGGGGCCCGCGGCAGGCCGCCGAGCTGAGCGAGCGGGCGGTCGCCGTGGTCGGGGCGCGGGCCGCGACGAGCTACGGCACCCACGTGGCGGGGGAGCTCGGCGCGGGGCTCGCCGCGGCCGGCGCGACGGTGGTCTCCGGAGCGGCGATCGGGATCGACGGGGCCGCCCATCGCGGTTCCCTGGCCGTGGACGGCGCCACGGTCGCGGTGCTCGCCTGCGGCGTCGACCGCGTCTACCCGGCCGCGCACGCCACCCTGCTCGAGCGGATCGCCGCCACCGGGCTCGTGGTGAGCGAGTACCCGCCGGGCAGCGTGCCGGCGAGGCACCGCTTCCTGGTGCGCAACCGGCTGATCGCGGCACTCGGCGCGGGAACGGTCGTCGTCGAGGCGGCGCTGCGGAGCGGGGCGCAGCGCACCGCGACCGACACCGAGGCGTTGGGCCGGGTCGTCATGGCCGTGCCGGGCCCGGTCACCTCGGGCCCGTCGGCCGGCTGCCATCAGCTGATCCGCGACGGAGCGCTGCTGGTCACGAGCGCGGACGACGTGCTGGAGGCCGTCGGGCGCCTCGGCGTGGACCTGGCACCGGAGCCGGATCGGCCCGCGCGCCGCACGGACGGGCTCGGCCGGGCCGCGGCGCTGGTGCACGATGCCCTGCCTGCCCGCGGGGCACGCGACACCCGGTGGCTGGCGCGGGAGTCCGGCCTGCCGCCGGACGGCATCCGCGCCGCCTTGACGGAGCTCGAACGGCGCGGCCTGGCGCGGTGCTGCGACGGGATGTGGCAGCTGGCCCGGCCTGGCGGCGGGGGATGAGCCGCGCCGTGGACGTCGGTACGGCGACACCCCCGCCGCCCGCTCTCGCGGACCGGGCTCATCGTGAGCAACCCGACGTCGCGCCGTCGGTCGGTTTGCCCGGCGCCCCGGTGGATACGGAGGTACGTGTCCTCGACGCTGCCCGACCTGACCCACGCGCACCACCCACCCGGCCACCCTGACGGCCCGGCGGCCGGGAGTGCCGCGGCCGGCGACACCCCGAGCGCGGGAGCGGCAGCCGCCGCCCCCGTGGACGGCCCGGTCGCCGCGCAGCTGCGGCGGAAGCTGCGGGCCGGGGACCTCGACCTGCCGCTGCCGGGCAGCGGGCACACCGCCCGCCGGTGGGCGGCGCTGGCCTGCTGGGGCGGCCGCGACCTGTCCCTCGCCCGCCTCGCCGAGGGGCACGTCGATGCGCTCGCGATCCTCGCCGAGGGCGGTCGCACGCCGGTACCGGGCGCGCTCTACGGCGTCTGGGCGTCGCGGTCGGGCGGTGCCGCGGTGCGGCTGGAGCAGCGCGGGTCGGGCCGGGTCCTGACCGGGACCCTGCGCTTCTGCTCGGGAGCCCGGGTTCTGGACCGCGCGCTCGTCGTCGCGGACGCGGCGGCGGGGACGCCGGCTCCCGAGCGACTGCTCCTCGACGTGGACGTCACCGCGGCCGGTGTCGAGCCGTTGCCCGGTGGCTGGCGCACGGCTGCCATGGCGGATGCCGACACGCTGGACGTCGCGTTCCACGACGTGCACGTCGCCGACGGCGACCTGGTCGGGGAGCCCGGCTGGTACGTCGACCGGCCCGGCTTCGTGCTCGGTGGCGCGGGCGTCGCGGCCGTGTGGTGGGGCGGGGCGGCCGGGGTGCTCGACCGCGTGCTCGGCCACCTGCGCCCCGTCCCGGACGCGCACCAGCTCGCGCACGTCGGCGAACTGCACACCGCCCTCGCCGCGACGGACGCCCTGCTGCGGCAGACCGCCGCGGCTGTCGACGCCGACCCGGCGGGGGACCACGGTCTCGCCGTCGGCACCGTCCGGGCGGCGGCGGAGCGCGCGGCACGCGAGGTGGTCGACCGCGCTCCCCGGATCGTCGGCCCGGGGCCGCTGAGCCGGGACGACGGCCTCGCCCGTGCGCTGGCGGACCTCGCGCTCTACGTCCGCCAGCACCACGCCGAGCGGGACCACGCCGTGCTCGGCAGCCAGGTCGTCGACCGGTGGCGCTCGGCGTGAGCGGATCATCGTCGACGGCCGCCCGGCCCGTGACACCCGTCGTCGTGTGGACGGAGGCGCTGGAGGAGCGCCGACCACGGCCGTTCGAGCCGAGCGGGCACCACCGGGTGACGGTCGTCGCCGCCCATCCCGACGACGAGACCCTCGGCGCGAGCGGATGCCTGCAGGCCCTCCACCGGGCCGGAGCCGAGATCACCCTGGTGGTCGCCACCGACGGCGAGGCGGCCTACCCGGCGCTCGACCCCGCCGCCCGCCGCGACCTCGCCCGCGCCCGCCGGGCCGAGCTCGTGGCGGCGCTCCGCGTGCAGGGGCTCGGCGACGTGCCCGTGCACTGGCTGGGACTACCGGACTCCGGCCTCGACGGCCGCGGCCCCGAGTTGCGCGCGGCCCTGCGACCGTTGCTCGCCGGCGCGGACGCCTACCTCGCGCCGTGGGCGGGCGACCCGCACCCGGACCACCGCGCGGCCGGGCTCGCCGCCGCGGACGCCGCGCCGCTCACCGCGCACGGCTGGGCCTACCCCGTCTGGATGTGGGCCTGGCTCACCCCGGACGACCCGGCCGTGCCGTGGGACCGGGCACGACTGCTCCGGCTCGACGCCGCGGCGGCGATCGCCAAGCGCGCCGCGATCGCCGCCTTCACGTCCCAGGTCGGCCCGGGCCCGGACGGCTCGCCACCCGTGCTCGACGCCGGCGATGCTCGCGCACGCCGGACGGCCCGCGGAGGTGCTGTTCCGCATCGCCCGCTCGACGTCGGCGCCCGTGTCGCGGTTCACCGAGCTCTACGCGGACGGCGCGGACCCGTGGCGGGGCGGCTCCTGGTACGAGCGGCGCAAGCGCGCCGTCGTGCTGGCGAGCCTGCCCCGCGAGCGCTACCGGCGAGCCTTCGAGCCCGGCTGCGGGACGGGCGAGCTCACCCTCGAGCTCGCCGCGCGCTGTGGCGCGGTGCTGGCCTCGGACCCGGTGGCCGAAGCGGTCCGCCAGGCGCGCGCACGCACGGCGGACGTCGACGGCGTCCGGGTCGAGCAGGCCGCCCTGCCCGATGCCGTGCCGGTGGAGCCGGTCGACCTCGCGATCTTCAGTGAGGTCCTCTACTACCTCGACGACGCCACCGTGTCGGCCACGCTCGACCGCACCCTCGCGGCCCTCGAGCCCGGCGGGGACGTCGCGGTGGTGCACTGGCGCGAGTGGCCGGCGGAGGCGCCACGCGACGCGGCCGCCACCCACCGGATGCTGCACGCCCGACCCGAGCTCACCCCGGTCGTCGAGCACGTCGACGACGGGTTCGTGCTGCTCGTGCTGCGGCGCCGGTGACCGCCCTCGCGGTCACGCCGGACCTCCCGGTCACGGCGGTCGGCGTGGTCGTCCCGGCCCGCAACGAGCAGGACCGGATCACCCGCTGCCTGGCCAGCCTGCGCCGGGCCCTCGCGCACGCGCCCGACGGCGTGGCGACGGCCGTGGCGGTGGTGCTCGACCGCTGCACCGACGCCACCCCGGAGAGCGTCGCCCGGTCGATCGGCGACTGGCCGGAGGCCACGACGATCATCGTGCACGACGAGATCCCTGCGGGGTGCGCGACGATCGGTCGGACGGTGCCGGCCGCCGCCCTGCGCGGGAGCGGGGTCGGCGCCCGGCGCGACCTCGGCCTGCGGGCCGTCCTGGACCGGCTGTCCGGCCACCCCACGGCCGGGACCTGGCTGCTCAGCACGGACGCCGACACCACGGTCCCGGTCGACTGGGTCGCCGCCCACCTGCGGCACGCCGCCGACGGCGTCCACGCGGTGGCCGGCCTCGCCGACCTCGCCGCGACCGACCACCTCGCCGACGCGGCGCTGTCCTGCTACCGCGCGATCGTCGAGCACGGGCTGCACGGCGCCACCCACCACCACGTCTACGGCGCGAACCTCGGCGTCCGCGCCGATGCGTACCTCGCCGTCGGCGGCTTCCCGCCCGACGGCGCGGGTGAGGACCACGGGCTGTGGCAACGCCTCGCCGCGGGCGGCTACACCCTGGCGCAGCCGGTGGGCATCCGCGTGCGGACGAGCGCCCGGCTCCGCGGGCGTGCCGACGGCGGCCTCGCCGGGCTCCTGCGCGCGCTGCACCGGGACGGTCACCACGCCGACCAGGTGACCTGGGTGGGCGACGCGGTCCGCGACGGTGCTTGACGGGTCCCGGCCCGCCCCCCACCGTCGTCGGATGACCCCGCATCCGGAGCACAGCGCCGCGGTCGATCTCGCCCCTGACGCCGACCGGGCCCTGGCGGAGTTCCTGGAGCACCTGCGGCTGGAGCGGGGGCGGTCCCCGCACACGGTGCGGGCCTACCGTGCCGACCTCACCGGGCTGCTCGCCGGCCTGCGCGCGCTGCCGGGCCTCGATCTCGGGCGGCTGCGCGGGTGGCTGGCCGACGCGCACGCCGCCGGAGCGGCGCGGTCCACGCTCGCCCGCAAGGCCGCCGCCGCGCGCACGTTCACGGCATGGGCACACCGGAGGGGACTGCTTCCCGGCGATCCCGGCGCCCGGCTGGTCGCCCCGCGGCCCCGATCCGCCCTACCTACCGTGCTCGACCGCGAGCAGGCCGCCGCGGTGCTCGACGCGACCGGCTCCCGGGCCGGGCCCGACGACCCGGTGGCGATCCGGGACCGGCTCGTCGTCGAGCTGCTCTACGCCACCGGGATGCGGGTCGCCGAGCTCTGCGGGCTCGACCTGGACGACGTCGACGAGCAGCGCCGCGCCGTGCGGGTGGTCGGCAAGGGCGACCGGGAGCGGACCGTGGTCTACGGCGTCCCCGCAGGTCGAGCCCTGCGGGTGTGGCGCGACGTGGGTCGGCCTGCCCTGGCCCGACCGGGGTCGCCGCCCGCGCTGCTGCTCGGTGCGCGCGGAGGCCGCCTCGACCCGCGGGTCGCCCGTGGGGTGGTGCACCGAGCCGTGGCGGCCGTCCCGGACGTCCCCGACGTCGGCCCGCACGGCCTTCGGCACGCGGCGGCGACGCACATGCTCGACGGCGGCGCGGACCTTCGTTACGTACAGGAGTTGCTCGGTCACGCTAAGCTATCGACGACTCAGCTCTACACGCATGTCACCGTCGAGCGGCTGAAGGTGGTCCATGAGCAGGCACACCCCCGCGCATGACCTGTGGGCCGCCTATCGCAGCGCGCCGTGTCGCCGTACCCGCGATGGGCTGGCCGTGCACTACCGCCCGCTGGTGCGCAGCGTCGCGCACCGGACCGCCCAGCGGTTGCCCGACCACGTCGATGCCGCCGACCTCGTGCAGTCCGGGGTGTTCGGGCTGCTCGAGGCCATCGACCGGTTCGACCCCGGCCGCTGCGCGCGTTTCGAGAGCTACGCGGTGCCCCGCATCCAGGGTGCGGTCCTCGACGAGCTGCGCGCGCAGGACTGGGTCCCGCGCGCCGTCCGCCTCCGCGCCCGGGAGGCCGAGCGCGTCGGCGAGCAGCTCGCGATGCGCCTGCGGCGGACCGCGACCGGACAGGAGATCGCCGATGCGCTCGGCGTGCCGCTGCACGAGCTGAGCGCCGCCGGGGCGACCCGGGTGCTGAGCGTCGAGCAGCTGCGCGCCGGTGCCGACGGCTCGGTGCTCGACACCCTCGCCGGTGCCGAACCCGACCCGGCAGGCGCCGTCCAGGAGCACGAGACCCGTCGGCAGCTGTGGCAGGCGATCGATCAGCTCGGCGAGCGCGACCGGCTGGTGGTGCGCCTGTACTACCTGGAAGACCGCACGCTGGCCGAGATCGGCCGCATCCTGGGCGTCACCGAGTCGCGGGTCTGTCAGCTGCACGCCCGGCTCATCGCCCGGCTGCGCGCCTGCCTCGCGGAGGCGGCCCGCTGAGAAGGCGCCCGGCCACGGGTCGGGCAGCGGCAGCAGCCGGACGTGCGGCGGCATCATCAGCAGCAGCGGGTCCAGGTAGCTCCCGCGCCCACGGCGCACCCCCCAGTGCAGGCACGCCGCCCGGCAGGCCCGGTGCCCGGGGGCGAGCGTGCCGAGCACGGCGCCCGGCCCGACCGGCGTCCCGGCCGCGACGACCGGGACCACCGGCTCGTAGGTGGTCCGCAGCCCGTCCGCGTGCTGCACCGACACCACCCCGCGGCCCGCGAGCAGGCCGGCGAAGACGACCGTGCCCGCCGCGGCGGCGCGCACCGCGGCGCCCACCGGCGCGGTGAGGTCGACCCCCCGGTGTCCCGGACCGAAGCGGTGCGTCGGCTCCCGGAACGGCACCTCGACCGGCGGGGCCGCCCCCGGCGGCGAGTCCACGGGCCAGGAGTACCCGCCGGCGGACGCTCTTCCGACGCTTCCCGGCGGTACGGGCCAGGTCGACCGTCCGGTCGACATCCCGGCCGCGACGAGCGCGGGCGGCGCGCCGGCCGCTGCTCCGGGTGAGGTGCGCGCCCCCGCACCGAGGGCGATGACGACGGCGGCTGCCCACACCATCCCGGCCGCCATCCCGGCCGCCGTCCGACCGTCGGCCGACCCGCCCGATCGCGTCGCGGGGTCTGCGCCGTGCGCCGTCCGTCCATGCCCTCACGGTGGGCGCCGGAGGACGGCCGGCGGAACCCCCGAGCCCGCGCTGTGGACGGGCCGACGCGGATGTGGACAACCGCGGCCCGGAGCGGGATGCGGGGGAGGGCCGTCGCCGTCCGCGGCGTATGCTGTAGACGCACCTCGACTTGCGAGGTGACTTCGCGCGTCCGCGTGCCCGTCAGGTATCCGGCCCCCGTGCCGGCCTGCGGAACGGTGCCCGGGCGGTCCCGCGAGCCACGGCCGGCCGCTCGTCGCCCGGAGCGTGGCCCACGGGTCCGGGCTCCGGCGCGACGCCAGGGCGGTGCCGCCGACCGGCGCTCCGCGACAACCGTACGCGCGGCCCGGCGGGCCGCGCCGGACCGAGAGGTGAACACCGGCCATGGCCGTCGTCACCATGAAGCAGCTGCTCGACAGCGGCGTGCACTTCGGGCATCAGACCCGGCGCTGGAACCCGAAGATGAAGCGCTACATCCTCACCGAGCGCAACGGCATCTACATCATCGACCTCCAGCAGACGCTGTCCTACATCGACCGTGCCTACGAGTTCGTCAAGGAGACCGTCGCCCACGGCGGGTCGATCCTGTTCATCGGCACCAAGAAGCAGGCGCAGGAGGCCATCGCCGACGAGGCGGGCCGGGTCAACATGCCGTACGTGAACCAGCGCTGGCTGGGCGGCATGCTCACCAACTTCCAGACCGTGCACAAGCGCCTCCAGCGTCTCAAGGAGCTGGAAGCGATGGAGCAGACGGGGGGCTTCGAGGGTCGCACCAAGAAGGAGATCCTCATGCTCACGCGCGAGAAGACCAAGCTGGAGAAGACCCTCGGCGGCATCCGCGACATGGCGAAGGTGCCGAGCGCGGTGTGGATCGTGGACACGAAGAAGGAGCACATCGCGGTCGGGGAGGCCCGCAAGCTGGGCATCCCGGTGGTGTCGATCCTCGACACGAACTGCGACCCGGACGAGGTCGACTACCCGATCCCGGGCAACGACGACGCGATCCGCTCCGCCGCGCTGCTCACCAAGGTGATCGCCCGCGCCGCCGCCGACGGCCTCATGGCCCGCTCGCAGCGCGCCCGCGGCGAGGGTGCCGAGGCCGGTACCGGCACGGACGAGCCGCTCGCCGAGTGGGAGCAGGAGCTGCTGACCAGCGGCACCGGCTCGGACGGCGCGAGCCTGCCCGACCCCGGCGTGGAGGCGACCCGGTCGCCGCCGCCCCCGCCGCCGCCAGCTCCAACGGCACCCAGCAGACCACGGGCTGAGACAGATGCGGGTGCCGGACCGATCCGGCCCGGCACCCGTGGACGTCGCCCGAGCCCCGTGCGCCCTCCGATGCGTACGGGGCACCCTCCAGACAAGGACGTGAGAGACCCACGATGGCGAACCACACCGCCGCCGACGTGAAGCGGCTCCGTGAGCTCACCGGCTCCGGGATGATGGACTGCAAGAAGGCGCTGGAGCAGTCCGACGGCGACATCGAGAAGGCCGTCGAGCTGCTGCGCATCAAGGGCGCGAAGGACGTCGGCAAGCGCGCCGAGCGCGCCACGAGCAACGGCCTGGTCGTCGCCGCCGACGGCGTGATGGTCGAGCTGGACTGCGAGACCGACTTCGTCGCCAAGAGCACCGACTTCCAGGCCCTGGCCGACCAGATCCTGCAGGTCGCGCTGGACCAGAAGCCCGCCGACCTGGAGGCGCTGCGCGCCGCCAAGCTGGGCGAGGGCACCGTCGAGGACGCCGTGCAGGCCCTGTCGGCGCGCATCGGCGAGAAGCTCGAGCTCAAGCGCTACGTCGCGATCGACGGCCCGGTGGCGCTCTACCTGCACCGCCGCTCGACGGACCTGCCGCCCGCGATCGGCGTGCTGGTCTCCTACGACGGTGCCGCCGGCAACGACCAGGCGGCCGACACCGCTCGCGGCGTCGCGATGCACGTCGCCGCCGCCCGCCCGCGCTACACCACCCGCGACCAGGTGCCCGCGGAGGTGCTCGACAACGAGCGCCGCATCGCCGAGGCGACCGCCCGCGAGGAGGGCAAGCCCGAGCAGGTGCTGGCCCGGATCGTCGAGGGCCGGGTCAACGGCTACTTCAAGGACGTCGTCCTGCTCGAGCAGCCCTCGGTCCAGGATCCGAAGAAGACCGTCAAGGCCCTGCTGGACGAGGCCGGACTGACGGTCAAGGACTTCGCCCGGTTCGAGGTCGGCCAGGCCTGATCGCGTGGACGCCACCCGGATCGACGCCGGCAGTGACCGATCCGACCACGACGCGTCCGCCCCGCACTCCGTGCAGGGCGGCCGCCCCGCGTCGGGCGGATCGAAGAAGACACCCGCCCCGGCTTCCGCCGCGTGCTGCTCAAGCTCGGCGGCGAGATGTTCGGCGGCGGGGCCGTCGGTGTCGACCCGACGGTGGTCGACACCGTCGCGCGGCAGATCGCCGAGGTCGTCGCGACGGGGGCGCAGATCGCCGTCGTCATCGGCGGCGGCAACTTCTTCCGCGGGGCGGAGCTGCACCAGCGCGGCATCGAGCGCACCCGCGCCGACTACATGGGCATGCTGGGCACGGTGATGAACTGCCTCGTCCTGCAGGACTTCCTGGAGCGCGAGCACCACGTCGACACCCGCGTCCAGACCGCCATCACCATGGCGCCAGGTCGCGGAGGCCTACATCCCGCGCCGGGCGATCCGGCACCTGGAGAAGGGCCGTGTCGTGATCTTCGGCGCGGGCGTCGGCATGCCCTACTTCTCCACGGACACCGCCGGTGCCCAGCGCGCGCTGGAGATCGGCGCGGAGGCGCTGCTGCTGGCCAAGAGCGTCGACGGGGTCTACACCGCGGACCCCAAGATCGATCTCGGTGCCAAGATGTACGACGAGATCACCCACCGCGAGGCGTTGGAGCAGGGCCTCAAGGTCGCCGACGCCACCGCGTTCAGTCTGTGCATGGACAACCGGATGCCGATCATCGTGTTCAATCTGCTGACGGAGGGCAACATCGCCCGCGCGGTCGCAGGTGAGAGGATCGGAACGCTGGTCAGCACGCCCGCGCCGGACCCCGGCGCGCGGTTGAAGAGCCCCTAGGGAGCAGCCGTGATCGACGAGACGCTCTTCGACGCCGAGGAGAAGATGGAGAAGGCCGTCGGAGTGGCCAAGGACGACCTCGCGAGCGTCCGTACCGGCCGCGCGACGCCGAACATGTTCTCCCGGGTGGTCGTCGACTACTACGGCGCGATGACGCCGCTGAACCAGCTCTCCTCGATCAACATTCCCGAGGCCCGCATGGCGATCATCAAGCCGTACGACGCCAGCCAGCTTCGGACCATCGAGAAGGCCATCCGCGACTCCGACCTCGGGCTCAACCCGAGCAACGACGGTCAGATCATCCGGGTGGTCATCCCGCAGCTGTCGGAGGAACGTCGGCGCGAGATGGTGAAGGTCGCCCGCGGCAAGGGCGAGGACGCCCGCGTCACCATCCGCAACATCCGCCGCAAGGCGATGGAGGAGCTGCACCGCATCGCGCGCGACGGCGAGACCGGCGAGGACGAGGTCGCCCGCGCGGAGAAGGAGCTCCAGGGCACCACCGACCGCTACGTGCACCAGGTCGACGACCTGGTCAAGCACAAGGAGACCGAACTCCTCGAGGTCTGAGCCAGACGACCACGGGGCTCCGAGAGGAGGGCCGCTGCCGGTGACCGCATCCCCCGACGTCCCCGCGCCGGACCGGCCGGCCCGCGACCTCGCCGGGTCGGGCGGGCGTGCGGCCGGACGTCCGTCGCGAGCCGGCCGGGACCTCGGCTCCGCGATCGCGGTCGGGCTCGCCCTCGGGGCGATCATCCTCGTCCCGCTGCTGACCGTCCGGCAGACGTTCGTCGGGGTGCTCGCGGCGGCGACGGCGGTGGCGACCTGGGAGCTGCGCGACGCGTTGCGCCGCGGCGCCGGGATCGAGGTGCCGCTGCCGGTGCTGCTCGTCGGCGGTCAGGCGATGATCTGGCTCAGCTGGCCGTTCGGGCTGCGCGGGCTCGCGCTCGCCTTCGTCGCCACCGCCCTGGGCTGCCTGGTGTGGCGGATGCGCGCCGGCGCCGCGCACTACCTCCGTGACGTCTCCGCCGGGCTGTTCACCGCCGTGTACGTCCCGCTGTTCTGCGCGTTCGCCGCCATGCTGACGGTCGCGCCGGACGGTGTCGGCCGGGTGCTCACGTTCATGCTGTGCGTGGTCGCCTCGGACGTCGGCGGGTACGCGATCGGCGTCCTCGCGGGCAAGCACCCGATGGCCCCGACGATCAGCCCGAAGAAGTCGTGGGAGGGCTTCGCCGGCTCCCAGGTGGCCGGGATGATCACCGGGGCGCTGACGCGTCTCGCTGCTGCTCGGCGGGCGGTGGTGGGAGGGGGCGCTGACCGGGGCGCTGCTCGTGGTCAGCGCGACGCTCGGCGATCTGGTCGAGTCGCTGATCAAGCGCGACCTCGGGATCAAGGACATGGGCCGCCTGCTGCCCGGCCACGGCGGCCTCATGGACCGCCTCGACTCGATGCTGCCCACGGCCGTCGTGTCCTATTTCGTGCTCGGCCTGATCGTCCCGCTCCGGTGACACGGGCGTTCCGGCGTGCCGCGGCGGCCGCCACGCCTCGCGACCGGCCGATCCCCAGCCCGAACATCTGGAACTGGCCGGACGTCTACGAGTGGGAGAACCACGCGCAGGACGTGCACGGCGCCGTCTGGGCGGCCCTGCGCGAGGCGGTGCCGTGGCAGGGCCGCGACGTGCTCGACGTGGGGTGCGGCGACGGTTTCCACCTGCCGCTGTTCACCGGTGCCGCCTCGGTGAGCGGGGTCGAGCCGCACGCCCCGCTCGTCGCCCGCGCCCGGACGCGGCTGGCCGACCGTCGCGACATCCGGGTGTTCCAGGCCGGCGCCGCCGCGCTGCCGCTGCCGGATGCGTCGGTGGACCTCGTGCACGCCCGCACCGCCTACTTCTTCGGTCGCGGGTGCGAGCCGGGTCTCGCCGAGGCGGAGCGCGTCCTGCGACCCGGCGGGGCGATCGCGATCGTCGACCTCGACGCCACCGTGCCCCCGTACGGGGCGTGGATGCGTGCCGACCTGCCGCGCTACGACCCCGCCGCCGCGGAGGCGTTCTTCACGGACCGGGGCTTCACGCTCCGCCGGATCCCGACGGTCTGGCGCTTCCCCGACCGCGCGACCCGCGACGCCGTGCTGCGCATCGAGTTCAGCCGGGACATCGCCGAGCGCGCGATCGCCGCCACCGCCGGGCTGGAGATCGCTGTGGGATACCGGCTGCACGTGCGCCAGCCCCTGACCGGCGCGGATCCGATGTGATCGAACCTCCCGCCGCGTGCCGCGATCGGGCCGGTACCGTCGGTGGTCCCGGTCGGCGGAGATGGGACGGTTCGTGCGCAGGCAGGTCGAAGTTCCGGGATCGGCGGTACTGGCCCTCGCGGGGGGTGCCGCCTGGCTGGCGGGCTCGGCGGCCCTGCCCAGCGGAGCGGGCACGGTGGTGCTCGCCGCCGGCCTCGCGGTCACCGTGTGGCTGATGGTGCAGGCGACCCGCGCCGGCGGGACGGGTCGGGGGCCGCGCCTGGACCGCGACCGACGGCGCCGTGTGCTCTCCTTGCTGGTGGTCGGGGTCGGGCTGGTGGTGCTCGGCGGCACCCTGCTGCGCGCGACGGGCCGCGCCGAGTTGACGGTGCCGGTCACGGTCGCGGTGGGCGGGGCGCTGCTGCTGCCGCTCGCCTCGTTGCTGGACCGCCGCAGCCTGATCGCGCTCGGCGCGGCGCTGATGCTCCTGGGGGCAGGCGGCGCCGTCCTCGCGCTGAACTCGGCGGGTGTCACCGAGTCCCAGGGGCTGGTGGGCCTGGTCGGCGGCGTCCTGCTGTGGGCGGCCGCGGCGCAGCAGGCGGGGTTGACCACGCAGCTGCGCGACCGCATCCGGCGCTGACGGCCGGACGGATCCGCGCGACCCGCGGTGCACGACCGCGCACCTCGCCGGGCGGAACAGCGGCCGAGAGCGGCTGGCACACTGGAGGGGACATGACCGCCCTGCCCCTCGTCTTCGACGCCCCCAAGCGCGCGCTGCCGCCGCGCCACCTCGCCGACCTCGACCCCGCCGACCGGCGGGCCGCCGTCGGCGAGCTGGGCCTGCCCGGGTTCCGGGCGGACCAGCTCAGCCGCCACTACTTCGGCCGGCTCACCGCGGACGTCGACGCCATGACGGACCTGCCCGCGGCCGCCCGGGAGGGCCTCGCCGCGCTGCTCCCGCCGCTGGTCACCCCCGTGACGGAACAGACCTGCGACAGCGGCACCACCCGCAAGACGCTGTGGCGCGGGCACGACGGCACGCTCGCCGAGTCGGTGCTCATGGGCTATCCGGACCGGGCCACGGCGTGCATCTCCAGCCAGGCGGGCTGCGGGATGGCGTGCCCGTTCTGCGCGACCGGTCAGGGTGGGCTGGAGCGCAACCTGTCCACCGCCGAGATCGTGGACCAGGTGCGCCAGGCCGCCGCCGCGGCCCGCGACGGGGCGCTGGGGGAGCCGACCCGGCTGTCCAACGTCGTGTTCATGGGCATGGGCGAGCCCCTGGCCAACTACAAGCGCGTGGTCGCGGCGCTGCGGCGGATCACCGACCCCGCGCCCGACGGGCTCGGGATCTCCGCGCGCGGCGTCACGGTCTCGACCGTCGGGCTCGTCCCGGCCATCGACAAGCTGGCCGCCGAGGGGATTCCCGTCACCCTCGCCGTCTCCCTGCACGCGCCGGACGACGAGCTGCGCGACACGCTGGTCCCCGTCAACAACCGCTGGAAGGTCGGCGAGGTCCTCGACGCCGCCCGCCGCTACGCGACCACGACGGGGCGCCGCGTCTCGATCGAGTACGCCCTGATCCGCGACGTCAACGACCAGCCGTGGCGTGCGGAGCTGCTCGGCACGCTCCTGCGGCGGCGGATCGGGACGAAGCGGGTGCACGTCAACCTCATCCCGCTCAACCCCACCCCGGGGAGCCGCTGGGACGCCTCGCCGCGCGCGGTGCAGGACGAGTTCGTCCGCCGCGTGCAGGCCGCCGGAGTCGCGTGCACCGTCCGCGACACCCGTGGGCGGGAGATCGCCGCGGCCTGTGGCCAGCTCGCCGCTGACCAGGGCAGCTCGGCACCGTGACCCCGCGGTCCTGGCCCCTGATCGAGCAGTGTGGCTCCGCACCGCGCGGGGGAGGGGCAGACTGTGCGGCGTGCAGCTCCCCGTGATGCCGCCGGTCAAGCCGATGCTGGCCAAGCCCGTCGCCGAGATCCCGCCCGGCCGGCTCTACGAGCCCAAGTGGGACGGCTTTCGGTCGATCGTCTTCCGCGACGGTGACGAGGTCGAGATCGGCAGCCGCAACGAGCGGCCGATGACCCGCTACTTCCCCGAGGTCGTCGCCGCCGTGCTCGCGAACTTCCCGGAGCGCTCGGTGATCGACGGTGAGATCGTCGTCGCCGACACCGCCCGCAACACGCTCGACTTCGAGGCGCTCCAGCAGCGCATCCACCCCGCCGCGAGCCGCGTGAACCTGCTGGCCGAGCAGACTCCCGCCAGCTTCATCGCCTTCGACCTGCTCGCCCTCGGCGACGACGATCTCACCGAGGAGCCCCTGGAACGCCGCCGCGCGTTGTTGGAGGAGTGCCTGTCCGCCGCCAAGCCGCCGGTGCACGTCACGCCGCTGACCCGGGACCTCGACACCGCGCGGCGCTGGTTCGAGATGTTCGAGGGCGCCGGGCTGGACGGGCTGATCGCCAAACCGCCGGACCTGACCTACCAGCCGGACAAGCGGGTCATGGCGAAGATCAAGCACGAACGGACCGCGGACTGCGTGGTCGCGGGCTACCGCGTGCACAAGTCCGGACCGGACGCGATCGGCTCGTTGCTGCTGGGGCTGTTCGACGACCGGGGCGTGCTGGCGTCGGTGGGCGTCGTCGGAGCCTTTCCCATGGGCGTGCGCCGCGAGCTGATGGTCGAGCTGCAGCCGCTCGTGACCACCTTCGAGGGCCACCCGTGGAACTGGGCGGCACACGAGCAGGGCGAGCGCACGCCACGCAAGAACGAGTACAGCAGGTGGAACGCCGGCAAGGACCTCTCGTTCGTCCCGCTGCGGCCGGAACGGGTCGTCGAGGTCCGCTACGACTACATGGAGGGCGTCCGCTTCCGGCACACCGCCCAGTTCGTGCGGTGGCGCCCGGACCGCGAGCCGGAGTCCTGCACCTACGCGCAGCTCGAACGGCCGGTCGAGTTCCGCCTCGCCGACGTCCTCACCGGCACCTGACCGGACCTGTGTGCGAGCGTGGTGACGTGCCGCGCCCGACCCGTGCCGAACTGGACGCCGCCCGGGCGCTCACCGTGCCCGACGTCCTGCCCGGGCCGGGCGACCCGCCGCTCGCGGTGCTGTTCTGCGGCATCAATCCCGGCCTGGTCACCGCCCTCACGGGTCACCACTTCGGCCGGCCGGGGAACCGGTTCTGGCCCGCGCTGCACCGGTCCGGTTTCACGCCCCGCCTGCTGCGGCCCGCCGAGCAGGGCGAGCTGCGCGCGCTCGGCCTCGGGATCACGAACATGGTCGCGCGGGCGACCGCCCGGGCGGACGAGCTGACCGACGACGAGGTGCGCGCGGGCGGTGTCCGGCTGCGGGAGCTCTCGCTGGGCGTGCGGCCGCGCTGGCTGGCCGTCGTCGGGATCACCGCGTACCGCGTCGCGTTCGACGCACCTCGCGCGGCCGTCGGGCCGCAGAAGGCAACGATCGGGGACACGCGCGTCTGGCTGCTGCCCAACCCGAGCGGTCTGAACGCCCACTGGCAGCTCCCCGACCTCGCTGCCGAGTTCGCCGGCCTCCGCGCCGCGGCCCTGCCGGACGCGCTCAGTGGCGGTACCGCCAAGGACAGTCAGGGCAGCGATACGTGATGGTCCCCGCCCGGTGTAGCTGTGCCCGCCGGCGCTCCTCGGCGAGCCGACGGGCGGCACGGCGCTGAGCCTCGGTGTCCAGCGACATGCCGACGCCGACGGCGATGAACAGAAGCACCACGATCCCGATGACGGCGACGATCATGTTCATGGCCGTTGTCCTCCGGCTTGACCGAGGGGGTGAGTGGTACGACAAGTGTCCGCCGACGTCTGTTGTCCGTCAACTCTGCCAGTGGTCAGACTGCTAGGGGGTGGCGGTAGGCGACGAAGGCGCTAGTGTTGCGCAATCACCTGCAATGGAACCTCGGACGGCACACCTCCGGGGTGCTAGTCTGGTCGGCGCTCTTGCAACGAGATGGCTGTTGTCCGACCAGTTCGTGAAGAGGAGCGCTCGTGGAGCCAGTAGAGACCACGGCGGACGGTAAGGATGCCGACGGCGCGCGGCGGTGGTCGCTCCCGACTGCCCGCAAGCCCGTCCCCGAGCTCGTCGAGGAGCGGGTGCTGGAGCTGCTGCGCAGCGGCGATCTGCGGCTCGGCGACCGCTTGCCGAACGAGCCGGAGCTCGCCCGGCTGCTCGGCGTGGGCCGTAGCTCCGTCCGCACTGCCCTGCAGAAGCTGCAGAACCTTGGCGTGGTGGAGGTGAACCGCGGGCGCGGCTGGTTCGTCTCCGGCGAGCCGCGCCAGCAGGCCACGGACCTCATGCTGCACCGGATGGCCGAGCGCGGCTTCGGTGTCCTGTCCGTGATGGAGGTGCGGATCGCCCTCGAGGGTTCGGCGGCCGCCCTCGCCGCCGTCCGTGCCTCGCCAGGGCAGCTCGACGCGATCGCGAAGATCTGCCGGACCCACCAGGACACGCCGTTCGACGACCAGGACCAGCTGCTCGCCACGGACGAGGCGTTCCACTCCGCCATCATCGACGCCTCGGGGAACGCCTTCCTGCGGGCGATGTACGACATGGTGGTCCCGCTGATCGCGGACTGGCGCCGCGACAGCTACGCGACCCCGGAGGTCCACGACCGTTCCGGCGTCGACCACAACCAGATCGTCGTGCAGCTCCGCAGGCGCGACGAGGTGGGTGCGCGGCTCGCGATGACAACGCACCTGATGGGCCTGTACCGGACGGCCCGGCGCGAGTCCGGAGCCACCGATCCCGAGGCTGAGCTGTCGGCTTTCGTCGACGTCCGCGACAGCCCTCTCTGGTCGTCGAGCTGACTGTCGGGTGACGTCGCCCGTCACTCGAAGTGTTGAATCGGCGACTCCCGTCACCCAGTATTGAGGCCCAGCGTCGAGGGGGCTCGCGGGTGGTGTCAGCGTGACGGTGGCGGCGGTGCTGGCCGCTGTGTGCGCCGTGCTCGCTGCCGCCGTGCTCGTCACCCTCGCGGTCCTGCTCGTCGGCGGGCGGCGGGCGGCGGCCCGCCTGACCGAGCGGCTCGAGGCGGGTGTCGAACTGGGCGTGCTCGCCGCGCTGCCACCCGCGCAGGCTCTCGAGGTCGTCCTGGGTCGCGTCCACGGCAGCTCGCCGCACACGGCAGAGTTGATCACCTCCCTGCTCGGCGGCGAGGGTCGCCGGCTCGACCGCTCCGACCTGACCATAAGCGAGCGCACGGACTTCGAGTACCGGCTGGTCCGCGTCGACGAGGACAGCTACCAGCTGGTAATGCAGGTCGACTACACGTTCACCAACCGGATTCCCGCCGACAAGTTCGTCATCTTCGCGACCTCGGACGCCACCTTGCGTGATTCGATCGTGCTCGGCTGCCGCCAGCCGCTCTTCGAGCTCTGGTACATCCCCGACGACCCCATCCACCCGCTGTTCCACGAGTCGGTCGATCGGATGCTGCCCTCGGTGCGCATCGGCCTGCAGTTCCTCGACGAGCACGACGAGCCCCACGAGCTGCACGATCGGACGCCCGTGCTCAAGGAGGTGCGTATCGGTCGCTGGGAGGAGCACCTCACGTTCTTCCGCGAGCCCCTGGGCACCCTGCCGCGCCTTCGCCCCGAGGAGTACATGCGCAGCCTGCGGGTCTTCGAGGTCGACCTGCACCGCGTCGTCGATCCGGGCGTTCGCGTCGGCACCATCCAGCGGTTGAGCCTGCGGTCGATGACGCTCCAGCGGGTCGACGACGGCTTCTGCTACTGGCAGGCGCCCTACCCGTGCTACGTCGAACGGATGCAGATCGACGCAACCGGTCTCGCGATGGAGGGCTACGACGTCTTCGTCTTCCGGCTTCAGTCCTTCGCCTTCCGCTCACAGCCGAGCCCCGCCCGCTGGTCGCCGCCGGAGCAGGTGAAGGCAATCGACGTGCGATCATGGCTGCTGCCCGGCCACGGGGTCGTGCTCCTGTGGAAGGAGAGCGAGCAATGACGGTGTCCGGCGGCCCTCGGACTGCTGCGGGGCGCGCGGGCGCGGCGTCGTTGCGCGACGGCGTGACGCCCCTCTGCGACGTGGTGGCGGCGCACGCCGGCATCAGCGCTCCTCAGCAGCTCGTCGCGGACCGTCGCGCCCTGTACCGGTTCGCGGTCGCCCTGACGGGCGTGGCTGGCGACCGCCGGGTGCCGGACGACGTGCTGGACGACCCGGCTCTCCGCTTCGCCGTGGGCGAGGTCCTCGCCGGCCGACGTGCTGCCGACGATCTCCCCGTGCCTGGCCCGGACCGGCCGCCCGTCGGGCCCGGCCCGGCGATCGCGGGGACGCTGCCCGCCTGGCCGACATCCGCCCGGCGCTCGACGCCGTGGCGCAGGAGTGCGGCGCGACGCCCGTCCTGATCACCGACGGCGACCCGCGCTTCGCGAGCGCGGTCGACGAGGTCCGGGCCGGGCTGGGTGAAGCCCGCCGGTGGGTTCCGGACCTCGTCGGCGACCTCGTCGGGCACGTCGCCGTGATCGGGATCCTCGACCCGGTCCGGTCCGGGGCGGTCGTGTCGGCCTCGAGCCGCAGCACGCCCGGGATCGTCCTCTTGCGTGCGGGCGGCCCGCTCGACGTCGCGGAGTCGTTCGTCCACGAGGCCGCCCATCAGCGGCTGTTCGACATGGCGTTGACGCGCGACATGCTCCGCGCCGACGCGGATGGTCTCGACACGTTCCGGCCCTCGTGGCGCCGCGCCACCTGGCCCCGAGAACAGGTCCTCGCGGCCTTCCACGCCTACGCGTGCCTCGCGCAGCTCTGGCGGGCGGTACCGGCCGACGCCCGGCCGGTGCTCGCACCACCCTCCGTGCTCCCCGCGGCCGCGAGCCGGGCGCGGGAGCTCGGGGAGTGGCTCTTCACCCGCCCGGACCGG
Source organism: uncultured Actinomycetota bacterium (assembly GCA_963780835.1). GTDB lineage: Bacteria > Actinomycetota > Actinomycetes > Mycobacteriales > Pseudonocardiaceae > Pseudonocardia. The sequence continues at coordinate 85,945 of CAWADQ010000059.1, forward strand.
TTGGGGGCCGACGGCTGCCGGCTCGTGGGCGCACTCCTGAACCGGCCGCTGCCGCTCGCGCCGGAGCCGTCGCCCGTGCCTCGCAACGGAGGGACGTACTGGGCCGGACCGCTCATGGTCGTCTCGACCGACGAGGGACGGTGTCTGGTCGGTGTCGCCGATCCGGTGCCGCAGCTGTTCTGGCTCGACCGCGACACGACGCCGGTGTTCACGACACTGCACGACGCGGGGAAGCTGTCGGCCGAGGAGATCATGCAGCGGTGCGGCTCGGCGACGTCCGCGTGGACGGTCCAGAGTGCTCTCGACCGGCTCGTGCGATCAGAGCTCGCCGCGTTCTCCGACGTGTGAGCAGCACGACGTTGCGGCGTCCGGTCGGCCGTGGGAAGCGCCGCACCCGCCGTCAGGCTCGGCAGGCGCGCCGCTACCCTCCTCGGGTCAGCGCCACTTCGAGGACCCGCGGAGGTTCCGTGAGCCCGCTCCCCCCCGATGAGTGCCCGGCGGACCTCCTTCCGCCCGCGCCGCAGCCGGTCGTCCCGGCCGGTTCGCAAGGGATCACGGACGTTCTTCGCCCGCCCGGCGTCATGCCGTGGGAGCGGCGGCAGCCGCAGGTCCAGCGGCGCTCGGTACTCCCGGTGGAGTGGTTCCGGCGGATGCCCGGCGGGGGCACCACCTACGCCCCGGGCGACGCCGGAGCACCGGCCGACGCCGTCGCCGGGAACAGGCCCGACGACCTCGGCTGACGCCCCGGGCTAGGCGTCGAGGTCCTGCGGCTCCTCCTCGGGAGCCCCGGCCCCCTCGCGGGCGTCGCGGTCCGCCCACTCCAGCAGCTCGTCCAGCAGGAACACGGCGTCGTCGATGCCCGCGTGCAGGTCACCCAGCTCGGCGAACCGCGCCGGCACCGTGGCGATCGTGAAGTCGGCGGGGTCGGCGTCGTCGATCTCGTCCCAGCGGACCGGCGTCGACACCGGCGCCTCCGGCGCCCCGCGCACGGAGTACGCGCAGCGGATGGTGTGGTCCCGGGTGTTCTGGTTCCAGTCGACGAAGATCGAGCCGGGGTCGCGGTCCTTGCGCCACCAGGTCAGGTCGACCAGTCCGGTGCTGCGCCGCTGGACCTCCCGGGCGAACGCGTGCGCGGCCCGCCGCACGTCCGCCCATCCCCAGCGCTGGGCGATGCGCACGTAGATGTGCATGCCCTTGCCGCCGGAGGTCTTCGGCCAGCCGACCGCGCCCAGCTCGTCGAGCACCTCGTGCGCGACGTGGGCGACCCGCCGCACGTCGGCGTAGGTCGCCATCGGCATCGGGTCGAGGTCGATGCGCCACTCGTCGGGCTTCTCGACCTCCGGGGCGCGCGAGTTCCACGGGTGGAACTCGACCGTCGACATCTGCACGGCCCAGACGACGTCCGCGGGGTGCGCGACGCAGAGCTCGTCGGCGTACCGGTTCCAGCGGGGGAAGTGCACCCGCACGGTGGGCACCCAGTCCGGCGCGCCGCGGGGGAGCCGCTTCTGGTGCACCTTCTCCCCGGTCACCCCGGTCGGGAAGCGGTGCAGCATGCACGGCCGGCCGCGCAGCGCGCGGACCACCCCGTCCGCGACGGACAGGTAGTAGCGTGCGAGGTCCAGCTTGGTCTCCCCGCGCGCGGGGAAGTACACGCGGTCCGGGTTCGTCAGGCGCACGGTCCGGTCGCCGACCGCCACGTCGACAGCCGGGGATCCGGACGCCACGGCGCTACTACTTGCGCCAGTCGTTGCGCCGCTTGACCGCGCCGTAGACGATCATCACCAGGATCCCCAGCGCGATCGGGATGAACCAGAAGTCCTGGAGGTGCGTCTGGTACGGCCCGATCAGCAGCACCAGCAGCAGGATCGCCACGACCACACCGGCGATGCGGGTGCCGTTCGGGAACGAGCCGTGCCACCCCCACTCGGCCGACGGCTCGTCGCGCGGGTCCACGCCGGCCTGCGGTGCCGCCCTCCGGGACGTACGCGCCACGACTCTCCACCCTCTCCTGCTGGCTACCCTGCTCCACCGGCAACCCTCTCGCCGGCCCTGTGGTGCCACATCGTCGCACAGCACGGGCAGAATGGCCGCGATGACCACCACCGAAACGATCGCCACCGCAACGATCGCCGATGGGCCCCGCAGCGTCGTCGTCCTCGGCTCGACCGGCTCGATCGGCACGCAGGCGCTGGACGTGATCGCGGCCCGGCCGCAGCGGTTCCGCGTGGTGGGTCTGGCGGCCGGCGGCACGGACGTCGCGCTGCTCGCCGCGCAAGCCGTGGCGCACGGCGTGCGGCGGGTGGCCGTCGCGGACCCGGGCGCGGCCGCCGCGCTGCGCCGGGAGCTGCCGGGGGTGGACGTGCTCGCCGGTCCGGACGCCGCCACCGAGCTCACCGCGACGACCCCCGCGGACACCGTGCTCAACGGGATCACCGGCTCCCGTGGCCTGGGCCCGACGCTCGCCGCGCTGGCCACCGGCGCGAGGCTGGCGCTCGCGAACAAGGAGTCGCTGGTCGCGGGCGGCCCGCTGGTGACGGCGGCGGCGCGGCCCGGCCAGATCGTCCCGGTCGACTCCGAGCACTCCGCGCTCGCTCAATGCCTGCGCGGCGGCCGCGACGACGAGGTCGCGCGGCTGGTGCTCACCGCCTCCGGCGGCCCGTTCCGGGGGCGGCGGCGCGACGAGCTGGCCGCCGTCACCGTGGAGCAGGCCCTGGCGCACCCGACCTGGGCCATGGGCCCGGTCGTCACGATCAACTCCGCGACGCTGGTCAACAAGGGCCTCGAGGTGATCGAGGCACACCTGCTGTTCGGCGTGCCCTACGACCGGATCGACGTGGTCGTGCACCCGCAGTCGGTGGTGCACTCGATGGTCACGTTCGTGGACGGCTCGACGATCGCGCAGGCCAGCCCGCCCGACATGCGCCTGCCCATCGCGCTGGCCCTGGGCTGGCCGGATCGGGTGCCCGCCGTGGCCACGCCCTGCACGTGGGACGCCCCCCAGGCGTGGACGTTCGAGCCGCTGGACGACGACGCGTTCCCCGGTGTGCGGCTCGCCCGCCATGCCGGTGAGGCGGGCGGCTGCCTACCCGCGGTGTTCAACGCCGCGAACGAGGAGGCCGTCGCCGCGTTCGTCGCCGGCGGGCTGCGCTTCACCGACCTCACCGCTGTCGTCGAGGCCACCGTCGTCGCCGCCGACGGCTGGCGAACGGACCCGGCCACGCCGGCGGACGTCGCCGCGGCCGAGGACTGGGCCCGCGCACACGCCCGTGAGCGCGTCACCGCCGCGGTCAGGTGACGGCGGCCCGACGTCCCCGGTCGCGTGTTCCGACGAGGCGCGCCGCGCCGGGCACCGGCCGCCGACGGAGTTCGGATAGCGTGGAGCAGGACCGCGGACCCCGCGGCCGAGTGACCGGGAGGTTTCGGCGCAGTGTTGTTCGTGCTGGGTGTGGTGCTGTTCGCGCTCGGCATCGCGGTCTCGATCGCGCTGCACGAAGCGGGTCACATGTGGACGGCCAAGGCGTTCGGTATGCGCGTGCGCCGCTACTTCATCGGGTTCGGCCCGAAGGTCTTCTCGTTCCGCCGCGGCGAGACCGAGTACGGCCTCAAGGCGATCCCCGCCGGCGGGTTCTGCGACATCGCGGGGATGACGGCGCTGGACGAGGTGACGCCGGAGGAAGCGCCCCACGCGTTCTTCCGGAAGCCCACCTGGCAGCGCGTCGTCGTGCTGTCGGCCGGCTCGATCACGCACTTCCTCATCGGAATGGTCCTGGTCTACGCGCTCGCGGTGTCGGCGGGTCTGCCGAACCTGCGCAACACGCCGGTCGTCGGCGAGCTGAGCTGCGCGGCGAACCAGGTCTCGGCCACCGAGCTCGCGCCGTGCGCGCCGGGCGTGCCCGAGCCCGCGCTGGCCGCCGGGCTGCAGCGCGGTGACCGGCTGGTCTCGGTCGCCGGGACCCCCACCCCGACGTGGCCGGACGCCGTCATGGCCATCCGGGCGGCGGATGGTCCGACCCCGGTCGTCGTCGAGCGGAGCGGGCAGGAGATCGGCCTCACGATCGACGTCGCCCGGGTGACGCGGCTCGACGCGAACGGCGCCGCGCAGACCGTCGGCGCGATCGGCGCCGGTCAGCAGGCGATCTTCATGTACGGGCCGCTGACGGCCGTGCCCGCCACGCTGGAGTTCACCGGCGAGATGTTCGGCAACGTCTGGCAGGGCATCCTCTCGTTCCCCGAGCGGATCCCGGCGCTGTGGGACGCGCTCGGTGGCGGTGTCCGCGACGAGAACACCCCGGTCAGCGTGGTCGGGGCGTCGATCATCGGCGGGGACGCGGCCGAGCGCGGGCTGTGGGAGTACTTCGTGCTCCTGCTGGCCCTGCTCAACTTCTTCGTCGGCGTGTTCAACCTGCTCCCGCTGCTGCCGCTGGACGGCGGGCACATCGCCGTCAACCTCTACGAGCGGGTCCGCGACACCGTGCGGGCCCGGCTGGGGAAGCCGAAGATGCCGCCCGTGGACTACACGCGCCTGCTGCCGCTGACCTACTTCGTCATCCTGGTGGGCGGCGCGGTGAGCCTGCTGACCCTCGCCGCGGACATCGTCAACCCGATCCGGCTCGGGTGAGCGAGCGCAGCGAGCGAACCAGTGTCACAGCGCCTTCGCGAAGCGTCGACCGAGCGCAGCGAGGGAGTGCGGTGAGCGAGCGCAGCGAGCGAACCAGTGTCACAGCGCCTCGCGAAGCGTCGACCGAGCGCCGCGAGGAGCGGTGAGCGAGCAGCAGGCCCCTGGCGGTCTTCGACATCGACGGGGTGCTGGCCGACGTCCGGCACCGCCTCCACCACCTGCAGTCCCGCCCGCAGCGGTGGAACGCCTTCTTCCTCGCCGCGGACGGCGACCCGCTGCTCGAGGAGGGGGCCGCCCGGTTGCGCGCGGCCCAGGCCAAGCACGACGTCATCTACCTGACCGGCCGACCCGAGCGCAACCGTGCCCTGACGACGGCTTGGCTGGCCGCGCACGGCCTGCCCACCGGACCGCTGCACATGCGCCCGGACGACGACTATCGGCCGGCGCGCTGGGTGAAGCGCAACACGCTGCGCCGGCTGGCCCGCACCCACACGATCGCCTCGGTGCTCGACGACGATCCGGCGGTGGTCGCGGTGCTGTCCGCCGACGGGTGGCCGGTGGAGCTGGCCACGTGGCTGCCCCACTCGTCGACGCTGCAGAGTGCCCAGGAGCAGCAGGGCCGGACGTGACGGGTCTGACGTGGGGATCACGACGGGCGTGGCGATCCGACGCGAGGGGATACTGGAGAGATGCGTGAGTGTCTCTCTCGGCATGCCCGTACCGCCCGCGCCGACCCTGGCGCCACGCCGGAAGACCCGGCAGCTGCAGGTCGGCTCGGTGGGCGTCGGCAGCGAGCACCCGATCTCGGTGCAGTCGATGACCACCACGCTCACCGCGGACGTCAACTCCACCCTTCAGCAGATCGCCGAGCTCACCGCGGCGGGCTGCGACATCGTCCGGGTCGCCTGCCCCAGCCAGGACGACGCCGACGCGCTCCCGGCGATCGCGCGCAAGAGCCAGATCCCGGTGATCGCGGACATCCACTTCCAGCCCAAGTACGTCTTCGCCGCGATCGAGGCCGGCTGCGCTGCCGTGCGGGTGAACCCGGGCAACATCCGCAAGTTCGACGACCAGGTCAAGGAGATCGCCGCGGCGGCCCGGGACCACGGCACGCCGATCCGGATCGGGGTCAACGCGGGGTCGCTGGACAAGCGGCTGCTGCAGAAGTACGGCAAGGCGACGCCGGAGGCCCTCGTCGAGTCCGCGCTGTGGGAGGCGAGCCTGTTCGCCGAGCACGACTTCCACGACATCAAGATCTCGGTCAAGCACAACGACCCCGTGGTCATGGTCCGCGCCTACGAACTGCTCGCGCAGGAGTGCGACTACCCGCTGCACCTGGGCGTCACCGAGGCCGGCCCCGCATTCCAGGGGACGATCAAGTCGGCGGTCGCGTTCGGGGCCCTGCTGAGCAAGGGCATCGGCGACACGATCCGGGTGTCGCTGTCGGCGCCCCCGGTCGAGGAGATCAAGGTCGGCACGCAGATCCTGCAGTCGCTGAACCTGCGGCCGCGCAAGCTGGAGATCGTGTCGTGCCCGTCCTGCGGGCGCGCGCAGGTCGACGTCTACAAGCTGGCGGACCAGGTCACCGCCGGGCTCGACGGCCTGGAGGTGCCGCTGCGCGTCGCGGTGATGGGCTGCGTGGTGAACGGTCCCGGCGAGGCCCGCGAGGCGGACCTGGGCGTGGCGTCGGGCAACGGCAAGGGGCAGATCTTCGTCCGCGGCGAGGTGATCAAGACCGTCCCCGAGCACGCCATCGTCGAGACGCTGATCGAGGAGGCGATGAAGATCGCCGAGACGATGGAACCCTCGGACGAGCAGCCGACCGTCACGGTCGGCTGACCGCGGGCGCGATCGCCGGTCGCTGCTCGCGACACGCGGACGTTCCCGCGGCTGCCGCCGGTCCTGACGTGAACTCCGGGGCATCGATGTGGCACCGTAACGGGGTGCTGAGGCTTGCCGGGGCAAGGGTGCTCGACGACCGGGACCGCGGCGCCGTACGCGCGATCCTGGACGCCGACCCCGTCGCCACGTGCATGGTCGCCGCGCGGGTCGAGCTGGCCGGGCTCGACCCGTGGCGCCTCGGCGGGGAGATGTGGTCCTTCGGGTCCCGGCTCGACGGGCTGTGCTTCTCGGGAGCGAACCTGGTTCCCCTGCACGGCACCAGGCAGGCTCTGCGCAGCTTCGCCGACCGCGCCCGGCGCCACGGCCGGGGCTGCTCGTCGATCGTGGGGCGCGCCGAGCTCGTCCTGCCCCTGTGGCACGACCTGTCGGGGCACTGGTCCGCGCCCCGGGAGGTCCGGGCGGACCAGCCGCTCATGGTGCTCGCCGGCCCACCCGTGATCCCGCCGGACCCGCAGGTGCGTCCCGTGCGGATCGACGAGCTCGACCGCTACCTGCCCGCGGCCGTCGCGATGTTCACCGAGGAGGTCGGGGTCGACCCCCGGCTCGGCGACGGTGGCGTCGGGTATCGCACCCGCGTCGCGGAGCTGATCCAGGCCGGTCGCGCGTTCGCCCGCTTCGAGGGCGACGAGGTCGTCTTCAAGGCCGAGATCGGGGCGCTGAGCAGGCAGGTCGGGCAGATCCAGGGCGTGTGGGTGCATCCGGACCGGCGCGGGCACGGCCTGGGAACGATCGGGACCGCGGCCGTGACCGACCGCCTCGCGGCGATGGGCCGGGTGTCGAGCCTCTACGTCAACGGGTTCAACACCGTCGCGCGGCGGGCGTACACGCGGATCGGTTTCCGGCAGGTCGGGAGCTTCGCGACGGTGCTGTTCTAGAGGGCACTCCGAGAAGGTGTCCGGCGAGCCGGTGCGTCCCCGGACACGCTCCCGTGTGGCGCGGTACCGCGAACTTGTCGGACCCGGTCGGCATACTCGCGGCGTGTCCCGCCTCCCTTCTGTCTCGCTCAGGCCCGGTCGCCCTGCTGGTACTCCTGCTGGCGACCGTCGCCGGGTGCGGGCTGATCGGCGGGGACGGGCCGGAGGAGGCCGCGCGGGCCTTCGCCACGGCCTGGTCCGGTGGCGACGACCGGGCCGCCGCGGCGCTGACGGACGACCCGGCGGCGGCGACGGCACTGCTCACGTCCGTGCGCGAGTCGCTCGCCCCGGTCGCTCTGGCGGTGCAGGTCGGGCAGGTGCGCACCGCGTCGGACACGGCGACGGCCTCGCTGGATCTGCGCTGGGACCTCGGGCAGGGCCGGATCTGGAGCTACCACGGCGAGGCGGGCCTGCGCCGCGCCACCGGCGAGGGTCCGGCGTGGCGGATCTCATGGGCGCCGACCGTCGTGCACCCGCAGCTCGCCGCCCGCCAGCGGCTCGTGCTGAACACCGGCGCTGCCGAACCCGCTCCGGTCGTCGACCGGGCGGGTGTGCCGTTGCTCACCGCGACACCCGTCGTCTCGGTGCTGCTCGACCGCCTGCAGACGGGCGACCTCCCTGGCGTGACGGGCACGCTGGCCACCGCGTTGTCGCCGATCGAGCCGTCCATCACCGCGCAGACGATCACGGACGGCGCCGCGCGCACCCCGGACGGCCGCGCCTACACCGTCGCCGTCCTGCGGGACGCGGACTACCGGACGGTGAAGAACGCGATCCACGACCTGCCCGGCGTGCGGTTCATCACCTCCGAGCGGCTGCTGGCCCCCGATGCGGGGTTCGCGCGCCAGGTCCTGCCCGCGGTCCGCACGGCGCTCGCCCCGCAGCTCGACGGCGTGCCCGGCTGGTCGGTCGCGGCGGTCGACGCCGCGGGCGGCACGGTCGCCACGCTCGTCGAGGAGGCCCCGAAACCCGGGACGACGGCCGCGATCTCGCTGGACCGCGCCGTTCAGACAGCGGCCGAGGACGCCGTCGAGCCGATCCCGCAGCAGGCGATGATGGTCGTGGTGCAGCCGTCGACCGGGCAGCTGCTCGCGGTCGCCCAGAACGGTGCCGCGGACGCCGCCGGGGCGCTCGCCCTCACCGGCCGCTTCCCGCCTGGCTCGACGTTCAAGATCGTCACGGCGCTGGCCGGGGTCGAGCAGGCCGGGCTCTCGGCGGACACGCCCGTGGCGTGCCCGGGGGAGACCGTGATCGGCGGCCGACCGGTGCCGAACGCCGAGCGGTTCGACCTCGGAACCGTGCCGCTGCGCAGGGCGTTCGCCCGTTCCTGCAACACGACGTTCGCCACCGTCGGTGCCGGTCTGGCGCCGGACGGGCTGACCACCGCGGCGCTGCAGCTCGGCCTGGGGGCCGACTACGCCGTCCCCGCGTTGACGACGATCACTGGTGCGGTGCCCGCCGCCCCGGACCTCGTTCAGCGCGCGGAGGACGCGTTCGGCCAGGGGCAGGTCCTGGCCAGCCCGCTGGGCATGGCGCTGGTCGGAGCGACCGTCGCGCACGGCGCGCCCGTCGTCCCGCAACTCGTGGCCGGGCGCCCGACCGAGGTCCTCGCCGCGGCCACCGCACCCGACCCGGCAGCACTCGAGCAGGTGCGCACGATGATGCGCGCGGTCGTCACCGAGGGCACTGCCACGGCCCTGAACGGCCTGGGCGAGGTGCGGGGCAAGACCGGCACCGCGGAGTTCACGAACGACGGCAGCCGCGCGCACGGGTGGTTCGTCGGCTACCGCGGGGACCTCGCGTTCGCCGTGCTGGTGGTCGACGGCGGGTCGTCGGAGCCCGCGGTGGCGGCGGCCGGACGGTTCCTCGGCGCGGTGCCGCGGTAGTGGCGCGTCGCCGGAGCGGGGCCGGGGTCGGGGGAATGACCGTCGGGTGTTCGCCCGACGGTCAGCGACATCGGTCGCGCCGATCGGGCCGCATCCGGGCGCAGGGGGCCTAGTCTGGTCAGATGGCCATCGTTGCGCCGTCCTCGCGGATCACCCTGCTGGCCGCCGCCGCCGACGCCGTCGCGGTGGTGGTGTTCGCCGCCGTGGGCCGGTTGAGCCACGGCGAAGCCGACGATCTCCTCGGGTCTCGTCGGCACGGCGGCGCCGTTCGGCGTCGGGCTGGTGGCGGCGTGGGCGACGCCCCTGGTCCGGCGCGACCCGGCCGCGTGGCGCGCGGGTGCCGTGGTCCTCGTCTGCACCGCGGGCATCGGCCTGCTCCTGCGCGCCGGCTTCACCGGGCGGCTCCCGCTCAGCTTCGCCGTGATCGCGACGCTCAGCCTCGCGGTGCTGCTGCTGGGCTGGCGCGGCCTCGCGGTGCTGGTGTCGAAGACCGCGAACCGCGCTGTGCGCTGATCGGCCGAGGCACGGCCGAGCTCCCGTGCCCGTCACGGGGCGCACCTATGAGGGCATTTCGAAACCCGCAGGGCGCGCGGGCGCGCGAGCCGAGTTGTGAAATGCCCTCATAGACTGGTCTCATGTCCACCCGCACTCTGCTGACCCCGGGCACGCTCTCGCCCCGCCGCGAGGTCCCGGCGCACATCCCGCGTCCGGAGTACGTGGGCAAGGCAGGCCCCACCCGTAGTGCGGACCCGTGGGTGCAGCCACCGGAGATCATCGAGGCCATGCGGGTGGCCGGCCGGATCGCCGCGCAGGCGCTGCAGGCGGGCGGCGCGGCCGTCGTTCCCGGGGTGACCACGGACGAGGTGGACCGGGTGGTCCACGAGTTCCTCGTCGACCACGACGCGTACCCGTCGACGCTGGGCTACCGCGGCTTCCCGAAGTCGTGCTGCACGAGCCTGAACGAGGTCATCTGCCACGGCATCCCCGACTCCACCGTGATCCAGGACGGCGACATCGTCAACATCGACGTCACCGCGTTCGTCGGCGGCGTCCACGGCGACACCAACGCCACCTTCATCGCCGGCGACGCCGCGGAGGAGGACCGGCTGCTGGTCGAGCGCACCCACGAGGCGACCATGCGCGCGATCAAGGCGGTCCGGCCCGGGCGGGCGCTCAACGTCGTCGGGCGGGTCATCGAGAGCTACGCCCGCCGGTTCGGCTACGGCGTGGTGCGCGACTTCACCGGCCACGGCATCGGCCGCGACTTCCACTCCGGCCTCGTGGTCCTGCACTACGACGACCCGGCGGTGACCACGGTCCTCGAGGAGGGGATGACCTTCACCATCGAGCCGATGATCACCCTCGGCACCGCCGACTACGACATGTGGGACGACGGCTGGACGGTGTTGACGAAGGACCGGAAGCGCACGGCGCAGTTCGAGCACACGATCGTCGTCACCCGCGACGGAGCCGAGATCCTCACCCTGCCCTGAATCGAGCCCCCTTCTTCCCTCGACACGCCCGCCCCATCACCCGCAGGAGCCCTCATGGCCAAGATCTACAACGGCATCGACGCCGACATGGCGGCCTGGATCGAGCGGCAGCCGATGTTCTTCGTGGCGACGGCGCCGCTCGCCGCGGACGGGCTGGTCAACCTCTCACCGAAGGGCACCGGCGGCACGTTCCGGGTCGTCGACGCGCACACGTTCGCCTACCTCGACATCACGGGCAGCGGCGTCGAGACCGTCGCGCACCTGCGGGAGAACGGCCGGATCTGCGTGATGCTCTGCTCGTTCGAGCGGCGGCCGACGATCGTCCGGCTGCACGGCACCGGCCGTGCGGTGCTGGCCGACGACCCCGGGTTCGACGCGGAGCTTGCCGGGTTCGGCGAGGCCGGAGCGAGTCGCAGGCCGTACCTGCGGGGTGTGATCGTCGTCGACGTGGCGCGCGTGGCCGACTCCTGCGGCTACGCGGTGCCCCGGATGGAGCTGGTGGAGGAGCGCGAGACCCTGGATCGGGTGTGGCGCACACGCGACGACGAGCGGATCGCGACCTACCACGCCGAGCGGAACGCGACGAGCCTCGACGGCCTGCCCGGCCTCGACGGGTCTGCGGAGATCTCCCCACCGATCCGGCGGCGTCCCACCCACTCGTCCATGTGATCATCGGTCGCGAGGGGGAGGAGCGCGCATGACGCGACGCGGGCCACGTCCACCGCGGCCGCTGCGGGTGCACGAGGTGCTGGCGCTGAGCTTCACGCGGCGCCGCCGTGGCTCGGGGTTCTGGTTCGGCTTCGCCATCTCGGCGCTGTGGCCGTTCACGATGTTCGCCGCGCGCGTGGGGTTCGGCGGCGGCGAGCACCTGCCCCGCTCGGGCGGCGCGCTGCTGGCCTGCAACCACGTCTCGGACGTCGACCCGATCTACGACGTCGCCTTCACCATCTCGCACGGCCGGATGCCCCGGTTCCTCGCCAAGGCCGAGCTGTGGAAGATCCCCGTGGTGCGCTCGGTCATGGCCGGCGGCCGCCACATCCCCGTGCAGCGTGCCTCCACCCGTGCCGCCGACGCCTACAAGGAGGCGATCGAGGCGCTGCGCCGCGGGGAGGTCGTCGTCTTCTACCCCGAAGGCACGTTCACCGCGGACCCCGACGGCTGGCCGATGAAGGCGAAGAACGGCATCGGCCGGATCGCGTTGGTCACCGGGGCGCCGGTGATCCCGGTCGCGAACTGGGGCACGCAGAACCTCATGCCGGCGGACCGCCGCCCCCGCCCGTTCCCCCGCAAGACCGTGCAGGTCGTCGCCGGGCCTCCGGTGGACCTGTCGCGCTGGCTGGGCGGGCCGCGCACCCGCACGGCGCTGGACGCCGCCACCTCCGCGATCATGTCCGACATCACGGCGCTGGTGGCCGGGTTGCGCGAGGAGGACCCGCCGCCGGCGCCGTACGACCCTGCGAAGGCCGCGGTGCGGTCCGCCGCGCCACCGGCCGAGGCGGCGGGCTAGGGAGCGTCTGCTGGATCTTGGCTGGCGGGTCGGGCGGCCATGATCCCCCGCTACGGGTGTCCAGGGCAGTGATCGCGGGTCGCGGGTGTACACGGGCGCGGGAGCACGCGGAGCCCGGGGGGGGGGGGGGGAGGGTCGTCGCCACGACCACCCTCACCCCGAGCCGGCAATCATGACCCGCTACTGCTGCCATAGGCACCCGTAGCGGGGGATCACCGCCCAGGGGATCACCGCCCAAGGGGGCGGGCTAGAGCCGCAGGCCGAGCAGGGCGTTCTCGATGAGCTCCGGCAGCGCCGGGTGGATCCAGTACTGGCCGGTGGCCATCTCGGTCGCGGTGAGGCCGAACGACATCGCCTGGATCAGCGGCTGGATCACGATCGAGGCGTCCGGACCGAGGATGTGCGCGCCCAGCAGCCGGCCGGTGCCGCGCTCGGCCAGCACCTTGCAGAACCCGGTGTCGTCCTCCATCGCCCACCCGTACGCCACGTCGCCGTAGGCCTGCACGTGCATCGCATAGTCGAGGCCCTCGGCCCGGCACTGCTGCTCGGTGCGCCCGACGGCGGCGATCTGCGGCTCGGTGAACACCGCCGCCGGCACGAAGCGGTGATCGACGGGCCGCGGTGCGTCGGGGTGCAGCAGGTTGTGCGCCACGACCGCCGACTCGTGGTTCGCGACGTGCTTGAGCTGGAACGGCGAGCTGACGTCGCCGAGGGCGTACACGCCGTCGACCGGGGTGCGCTGGTACTCGTCGACGACGATCCGGCCGTCCGGGTGCGTCGGGATGCCCGCCGCGGGCAGGTCCAGGCGGTCGCCGTTGGGCCGCCTGCCCGTGGCGACGAGCAGCAGGTCACCGCGGACGACGCCGCCGTCGGCCAGGTCGAGCACGATCTCGGCGCCGTCACCGCGGACCCGCACGGGCTCGGCTCCGAGGTGCACGTCCCAGCGGTCGCGGGCCAGCGCGGTGAACCGCTCGGACACCGTCTCGTCCTGGCCGCGCAGCATCGGCGTGCTCCGCCCGACCACCGACACGGCGCAGCCGAACGCGGAGAACACGTGCGCGAACTCCGCGGCGATGTAGCCCGAGCCGAGGATGATCAACCGCTCGGGCAGCGCGTCGATGCGCATCACCGTGTCCGAGGTGTGGAACGGCACCCCCGACTCGGCGACGACCCGCGGCACGATCGGCCGCGATCCCGCCGCGATCACGATGCGGTCCGCGGAGAGCGCACGGTCGGGCCCCTCGATGTGCAGCTCGCCGGGCCCGGTGAACCGTGCGTGGCCCTCGTAGAGGGTGATGTGCCGGCAGCGGTCGGCGCGGTAGTGCCTGCCGGCGGCCGAGATCGGGTCGATCCGGTTGAAGACCCGGTCGCGGATGTCGGTCCAGCGGACCTTGTCCACCGTCGCGTCGATCCCCAGGTGCGCAGCCCGGCCGACCGCGCGTGCCACGTCGGCGGGGTGCACGAGCATCTTCGTGGGGATGCAGCCGACGTTGAGGCAGGTCCCGCCGAACGTCCCCCGCTCGACGAGCGCCACGTCGAGGTGCTCGAACCGGGCGTCGAGGAACGAGTTGCCCGAACCGGAACCGATGACGATCAGGTCGTGATGGCGCACGACACCGAGGCTAAATTGCGTTGCCATGGACGGCACGGTTGGGCGCGCGACGGGCGCCGAGCTCACCCCGCAGGGTCTCTACGCGCTGCTGAAGCTGCGGGTCGACGTCTTCGTGGTCGAGCAGCACTGCGCCTACCCGGAACTCGACGGCCGCGACCTCGAACCGGGCACGGTCCACCTGTGGGTCGGTCCGGACGATGCCCCCGTGGCCGCCCTGCGGCTCCTGGCCGAGCCGGGCGGGGAACGGCGGATCGGGCGGGTGTGCACCGCCCCCTCGGCCCGCGGGCACGGGCTGAGCCGGCGCCTGCTGACCGCGGCGCTGCAGGAGGTCGGCGACGCGCCGTGCGTGCTCGACGCCCAGGAGCACCTCACCCGGCTGTACGGTGGGTTCGGTTTCGTCGCGAACGGGCCCGGCTACGACTGGGACGGGGTTCTGCACGTGCCCATGCGCCGCCCGTCCGGGCGAGCCCGACCGATCGCACCCAGGAAAGAGGACACGGGGACATGAGCGACGACGCGGGGCGCGGGCGCCTCGGACGTCCGCCGGCGCACGGCAGCGCGGGGCCGGTCGACCCGACGGCGGACCCGGTCACGGACCCCGGAATGCGCCTACCCGTCCCGGTCGGCGAGGGACCCACGCAGCCGGTCCCGGCCCCGAGCACCCCGGGCTCAGCCACTCCGGGCTCAGGCACTCCGAGCACCGCTCCCGTCCGGCGCTCCCGCAGCGGCGGGCTCTGGGTCGGGCTGATCCTCTCCGCGCTGGTCCTGCTGCTCCTGCTGGTGTTCATCCTGCAGAACGGCGCTCCGGTGCAGATCTCCTTCTTCGCCTTCCAGGGCACCCTGCCGGTCGGCGTGGCGCTCCTGCTGGCGGCGATCCTGGGCATCCTGCTCGTCGCCATCCCCGGCAGCGTGCGGATCCTGCAACTGCGGCGCGCCGCCCGGCGCGGGGCCCGCCCGGAGCGCTGACGGTGCTGCGCCTCGAGGGCCGCCCGGTCCCGGTCGTCGGCCGGGCGCGCGTGTACGTGTGCGGGATCACCCCGTACGACACGACCCACCTCGGCCACGCCGCCACGTTCGTCTGGGGCGACGTCGCCGCCCGGGTCCTGCGGCAGGCCGGTGTGGACGTCGAGGTGTGCCGCAACGTCACCGACGTCGACGACGTCCTCGACGCCGCCGCGGCCCGCGCGGGGTCGCGGTTCGACACCTTCGCGGCGGTGCAGCAGTTCCGGTTCGACCGCGACATGGCCGCGCTCGGCGTGCGCCGGCCCACCCACGAGCCGCGCGCGCACAACTTCGTCCCGCAGGTCGAGGCGCTGGCCGCCGCCCTGCTCGAGGCCGGGGCCGCCTACGAACGCGGGGGCACCGTCTGGTTCCGGGGGGCGGGCGTTGCGGCCCGGGCCGGGTTGGACGCGACGACGGCGCGGGCGCTGGCGCGCGAGTTCGGTGAGGACCTCGACAGCGTCGGAACGCCCGGGGACCGGGACGACTGGGCGGACGTCGCGGTCTGGCGGGCGGCGGGGCCGGGCGCCGGGACGACCGAGCCCGCGTGGCCCAGCCCGTGGGGCGACGGGCGGCCGGGCTGGCACGCCGAGTGTGCCGCGATGGCGCTGACGACCTTCGGGCCGGCGCTGGACCTGCACGTCGGTGGTGCGGACCTGCGCTACCCGCACCACGCCTACGAGGCGGCGATGGCCGAGGCCGTCACCGGGGTGACGCCGTTCACCCGCGCCTGGATGCACATCGGCATCGTGCAGGTGGGCGGGGAGAAGATGGCCAAGTCGGCCGGCAACCTGGTGCTCGTGGGCGACGTCGTCGAGCGGTACCCGCCCGCGGTGCTGCGGCTGCTGCTCATCGACCGGCCGTGGGCGCAGCCGTGGGACTTCGAGCCCGTCGGCCTGGACCGCGCCGCGGACCGCCTGGAGCGGCTGTACGCGGCGGCGGCCCGCGGGACGGACGGCTCGCCGTCGGCGAGCAGCGCCGTCACGGCCGCGCTGTCGGCGAACCTGGACGTGCCGGCGGCCCTGGCCGTCGCCGAGACGGACGGCGGGGCGGCGGCGCGGCTGGCCCTGTCGGTGCTCGGCCTGAGCTGAGCCGGCCCGCCCCATCACGCAGGAAAGCCACGCTCATCCCTGAGCGTGGCTCTCCTGGTAAGTCCTGCAGTGGTCAGGCGGCGCGGCGCGAACGCCCGCCACCGCTGCGCCCGGCACCGCTGCGCCCGGCATCGCTGCGCCCGACGCCCGACCGGCCTCGACCGGCCGATCCGGACCGCTTGCGCGGTGCGTTCTGCGCGGGCTTCGGCGGCTCGGCCACCGGCACACCGCTCGGGGTACGGGCGCCGGTGATCCGGGTCAGCGCCGTGTCGCCGGGGACGACCTCGGTGCTGGTGGCGCGAACGCCGGCCAGGCGGGTCAGCCGGTCCACCTCGCGGCGCTCGGGCGGGGTCACCATCGTGACCACGGTGCCCGACTCGCCGGCCCGCGCCGTCCGACCGGCGCGGTGCAGGTAGTCCTTCGGGTCGGCAGGCGGGTCGACGTGCACGACGAGGCTCACGTCGTCGATGTGGATGCCCCGCGCGGCCACGTCCGTGGCCACCAGGACCGGGGTCTGGCCGTCCTTGAACTCGGCGATCGCCCGGTTGCGGGCGTTCTGGGCCTTCCCGCCGTGCAGCGCTCCGGCGGCGATCCCGTCCCGGCGCAGCGTCTTCACCAGCCGGTCCACGCCGTGCTTGGTGCGGACGAACAGGATGGTGCGCCCGTCACGGGCGGCGATCTCGGTGACGACGCGCGGCTTGGCGGTGGTGTCGACGACGAGCAGGTGGTGCTCCATCGTCTCGATCTGGGCCGTGGCCGAGGCGACCGCGCGGGTCACCGGGTCGTGCAGGTAGCGGCGGACCAGCGTGGCGACCTCGCCGTCCAGCGTCGCGGAGAACAGCAGCCGCTGCCCGTCCGGCGGGGTGAGGTCGAGGATGGCGCGGACCTGGGGCAGGAAGCCCATGTCGGCCATCCGGTCGGCCTCGTCGATCGCGGTGACCTCGATCGCGGACAGGTCGCAGGTGCGCTGGTTGGTGTGGTCGGTGAGCCGGCCCGGCGTGGCGACCAGCAGGTCGATTCCACGCTGCAGCTCGGTGGCCTGCCGGTTGAACGACATGCCGCCCACCACCGAGGTGACGGTCAGGCCCAGTGCCTTGGCGTAGGGCATCACTGCGTCGACGACCTGCTGTGCGAGCTCGCGGGTCGGGACGAGGACGAGGCCGCGCGGGCGCCGGGCCTGAGCCCGGTCGCCGGCGAGCCGGGACAGCAGCGCGAGGCCGAAGGCCAGGGTCTTGCCCGAGCCCGTCTGGCCGCGGCCGAGCAGGTCGCGCCCGGCGAGGGTCTCAGGGAGGGTGGCCGCCTGGATCGGGAACGGCGCGGTGAAGCCGCCCGCCGTCAGCGCCCGCAGCACGGGCTCGGACAGGCCGAGGTCGGCGAAGGACGGCATCCCGGTCTCCGGGACGGTCCACAGGACCTCCGGCGGCATCGCGGTGGCGAGGGCCGGGGAGGGGCCGCCGGTACCGGGGACGCGGGACGAGCGGGATCGGCCGCCGCCCGAGGGGCGGCGGGACGACGAGGCGTTCGACGTGCGCGGGGCACGGCGAGCGAAGGGGGAAGACAAACGAACCTCCGGGACGTGGCACGTCGCGGCAGGAGGTGGCAGCGCCGAGATGGCGGCGCTGATGATCACTCCGGACGAGCCCGGGCGCACGTGACGCCCTGATGAGTGGTGCAGGTGCGCCCGCTATGACGGACTCCTTCAGAGGACATTTCGAAACCCGGCCTTGCGCGTGCAGGCACGCGGGTCGGGTTTCGAATCGCCCTCTCAGGACCGGCACGGCCGGGCGCTCGTGATCAAGCATACGCGACGCCCGGCCGATCGGTCCTCCGCCCTCACGGTCGATCGGTGTGACCTTCTCGGGCATGTGAGGTTGTGCGGGAGCTGCTCGCCCGGGGAATGTGCAGGTCCGCGCACAGCTCCTCGACGAGCGCGGCCGCTGCGTCCGCCGCGGCGGGCAGCCCGCGCGCGGCGAACCAGTCGGCGACCCGGGACACGTCCCGCGCGAGGAACGCCGGCCCCTGCGGGTTGCCGACCACGTCGACGACCTGCGGCAGGTCGATCACCACGAGCCGGCTCGACACACCATCCGGGCTGTCCACGAGCAGGTTGAACGCCGACAGGTCGCCGTGGGTGAGGCCGTGGCGGGCCAGACCGCGCAGGGCGTCGGCGAGCTGGCGCCACAGGTCCGCCAGCCGGCCCGGGTCCGGCCGCAGCTGCGCCAGGCGAGGAGCGGCCGACCCGTCGGGTGAGCCGACGAACTCCAGCAGCAGCTCGGAGCCGGCCAGCGACACCGGGTAGGGCACGGCGACGCCATCGCTCCACAGCCGGGTCAGCGCGGCGAACTCGGCGGCCGCCCACTGCCCCGCGAGCAGGTCGCGGCCGAACTCGGTGCGCCGGGCCATCGCCCGCGTCTCGCGCGAGCGGCGGACCCGGCGGCCCTCGACGTAGCCGGCGTCGCGGTGGAACATCCGGTGCTCGGCGCTGCGGTAGCGCTTCGCGGCGAGCAGGACGCTGTGCGCGGTGCCCGGGACGGAACGTTCGACGAGGTGGACGTCGGCCTCCTTGCCGGTCTTCAGCACGCCGAGCTCCGTGTCGACGGCGGCGTTGTCGGTGATCACCCACGGCGGCCGGGGCCGGGGACCGTGCAGCGCGCCGTCCCAGGTGGACCAGCGATCGCCGGTGGGCGGGCCGTCGATGTCGGACGCCGGCGCGCCCGTCGAGGTCGACGGGGGCCGGGCCGCGCCGGCGGCGGTGGACGGGTTCGTCGTCGTCGAAGCGGCGACGGCGGTTCTTGGCAGGTGGTACTTCGAGCTCGTGCTCGCGCAACGCGGGTTCTCCAGACGGGAGGTGCCCGCCGGCCGCGCGGTTCTCGTGGTGGCGGCGTCAGGCGGGCGGAACGGTGGGACGGGTGCAGGTCACGTCCCGGACGGCGGTCGACATGCCGCACCCCCTCCGCGCTCCGCCGGTGGCCCCGGCTCGATGTCGAGGAGTCTCACGCGCCTCGGCCGGGCACGACAACCGGTTTTCCACACCCCGACGGTGTGGTGGGCACGTGTCCTCGGGTGCGCCGACTTTCGCCGGACGATCAGCGGGTGGTGTGGCGAGCTGATCGTGCGGTGGGTATGTGCCCGGATATGGAGCAGATTGCCGCCGCACGATCAGCCAGGCCGGACGCCGGCGTGCCGCTCAGGCCGGGACGATCACGTCCAGCTGCGTTGTTCCCGTGCGCTGCACCCGCATTCCGGCGCGCCGCGCCACCGCCGCCACCGCCGCCGCGTCCGCTGGTTCGGCGCGCGTGACGGCGAGCGCCCGCGCCAATCGGCCCTTGTGTGCCTTGTTGAAGTGGCTGACCACAGCCCGGCCCCGTCGGCGCGTTCCGCCAGCACGTTCACCGTCACCGCGCCGGGCACCCGCCCGAGCGCGGCGTAGGAGCCCGAGCGCAGGTCCACCATCATCTCCTCGGCGGCGAGTGCCGCGAGCACGGGATCGAGCAGCGGTCGCCAGCGGGCCGCGAGCGTGGGGCGGTCGGGCAGCGCCGAGCCGGCGGACAGCCGGTAGGCCGGCACCGGGTCGGTGGCGCGCACCAGCCCGAACAGCGCCGATCCGACCACCAGCCGCGCCCCCGCCCGCGCCGCCGGGGCACCCCGCAGCGACCCGGCGTCGAGTGCGTCGTAGAGCACGCCGGTGTAGCGGTGCAGCGCGGGCAGCGTCGGTGAGCTCACCAGCGCGGCGTTGCGGGCGATCTCGTCGTCCTGCCGGGGCGAGAGCCCCAGCGCCGCACGGCTCACGGTCACGTCACGAGCCAGCTCGACCAGCTCGTCCACCAGCACCTTGCGCAGCGGGTCCAGCTCCGGGAACGAGAGCGCCGACATCGCGAGGGGCGGCCCCGCGCCGCCGGTCCGCTTGGTCTCCGACGGCGGCAGCAGGACGAGCACAAAGGTCACGGTAGCCACCGCTACCCTGCTCCCGGTCGGGCGACCGCCCGCGTCGGCGCCCCCAGCCGCGGTCGTGCCTGGCAGGTCGCCCGTCAACCCCGGCGACCAATGGTACGGTGACCGCCCGTCGCCGCCCTGGCCGGCTCAGCGGATCTTCGCGCCGTAGACGCGTTCCACCCGCATCGCCATCAGCACCCGCCGGTCGGCCACCATCGCCGCGCGGTACTCGGCCCAGTCCGGGTGCTCGCCCGCGGCCGCGCGGTAGTAGTCGACAAGTGCCTGCACCTCCGGCCCGTCCGGGTCCGTGCCCGGCCCCGTGAGCGTCACCGTGCCCTCCGCCGTCGCCCACGACCAGCCGTCGCCGCTCGTCACCTCGAGCGCGGCACGGGGATCACGTCGAAGGTTCGTCGTCTTCGCGCGCCCCTCCGTCATCGAGACGTAGAGGACGCCGGCCTCGCGGTCGAAGTACGGGGTGACGGGGGAGAGCTGCGGCCGTCCGTCCGCCTTGAGGGTGGCGAGCACCCCCAGCCGGGACTCGGCGAGCAGCTGGTGCGGGTCGAAGTCGGTGAGCGTGGTCACACACCGCGCAACACCCTGCGCCTCGGCGCGCATTCCGGCCGGCGCGTGGCCGACGGGCCGGTGCCCGGTCGTCGGCGAGCCCGGCGCGGCCGTCGTGAGCGCGTTCAGTGCTCCGCGACGCAGAACTCGTTGCCCTCGGGATCGGTCAACGTCGTCCACACCAGACCCTCGGCGTCGCCGCCGCGCTCGCCGACAACCGTCGCGCCGAGCCCGACGAGCCGCTCCACCTCCGCGTGGCGCTCGCCCGTCGCCGCGCCGAGGTCGAGATGCAGCCGGTTCTTGCCTGCCCGCTCCTCGGGCACCCTCTGGAATCCGAGCACCGGGCCGCCCGCCGGCGGCGGGGCCAGCATCACGAACTCGCCGTAGTCGCCCGAGATCGCGGTGCCCAGCGCCGCCGCCCAGAACGCGGCGAGCCCGGAGGGGTCCGCGCAGTCCGTGGTGACCATGCCGATCGCCAAACGTCCGTGTGCCAGTGCCATGTCGTCCTCCCTGGTGGGTCAGCCCTGGTGGGTCAGCGTGGTGGGTCATTACAGCGGCCACCACCGACAGAAACCGGTTGTCCACAGGGACCAGGAACCGGGGCGACGGCCGTCGGGCGGCGTCGCTACCCTTCGCAGGGTGCTGACCAGGATGTCGTCGCTGTTCCTGCGGACCCTGCGGGAGGACCCTGCGGACGCGGAGGTGCCGAGCCACAAGCTGCTCGTCCGCGCCGGCTACGTCCGCCGCGTCGCGCCGGGGATCTACTCCTGGCTGCCGCTGGGGCTGCGGGTGCTGCGCGCCGTCGAGCAGGTCGTGCGCGAGGAGATGGACGCCATGGGCGCCCAGGAGATCCAGTTCCCCGCGCTGCTGCCCCGCGAGCCGTACGAGACCACGCACCGGTGGACCGAGTACGGCCCGAACATCTTCCGGCTCAAGGACCGCAAGGGCGGCGACTACCTGCTCGGGCCCACGCACGAGGAGCTGTTCACCCTCGTGGTGAAGGGCGAGTACGCGTCGTACAAGGACTACCCGGTCGTCCTCTACCAGATCCAGACGAAGTACCGGGACGAGGAGCGTCCCCGCGCGGGCATCCTGCGCGGGCGGGAGTTCCTCATGAAGGACTCCTACTCGTTCGATCTGACCGACGAGGGCCTGGCCGAGTCGTACGCCAAGCACCGCGACGCCTACATCAAGATCTTCGACCGGCTCGGGCTCCGGTACGTGATCGTGTCGGCGATGTCGGGAGCGATGGGCGGCTCGGCCAGCGAGGAGTTCCTGGCCGAGTCCGAGACGGGGGAGGACACCTTCGTCCGCGGCCCGGGCGGATACGCCGCGAACGTCGAGGCGGTCATCACGCCCGCGCCCCCCGCGCAGCCGGTCGACGACAAGCCGCCCGCGCAGGTGCACCACACGCCCGGTACTCCGACGATCGAGACGCTGGTCGCCTTCCTGAACGCCGCGGACCTCGGCCGGACCTTCACGGCTGCGGACACGCTGAAGAACGTGCTGATCAAGACCCGGCTGCCGGGTGCGGACGGCTGGGAGCTGCTCGCCGTCGGCGTGCCCGGCGACCGCGAGGTCGACATGAAGCGCCTGGAGGCGGCGCTCTCGCCCGCCGAGGTCGCGCTGTTGGAGGAGGCCGACTTCGCGGCGCACCCGTTCCTCGTCAAGGGGTACATCGGGCCGGGCGCGCTCGCGGCGAACGGCGTCCGCTTCCTCGTCGACCCCCGGATCGTCACCGGCACGGCATGGGTGACGGGTGCGGACAAGGCGGACCACCACGTCGTGGACCTGGTCGTGGGGCGGGACTTCACCCCGGACGGCACGATCGAGGCCGCCGAGGTGCGCGCGGGCGACCCGTCGCCCGACGGCACCGGGGTGCTCGAGGCCGCCCGCGGGATCGAGATCGGGCACATCTTCCAGCTCGGTCGCAAGTACGCCGACGCCTTCTCCCTCGACGCGCTCGGCCCGGACAGCAAGCCCGTCCGGATCACCATGGGCTCCTACGGGATCGGTGTCTCGCGCCTGGTGGCCGCGATCGCGGAGCAGAGCCACGACGAGCACGGCCTGGTCTGGCCGCGCTCGGTGGCGCCGTTCGACGTGCACCTGGTCGCTGCCGGCAAGCAGGCCGAGATCCGGGAGGGTGCCGAGGCGCTCGCCGCCCAGCTCGACGCCGCGGGGCTGCGGGTCCTCCTCGACGACCGGACGGCGTCGCCGGGGGTGAAGTTCGCCGACGCCGAGCTGGTGGGCGTCCCGACGATCGTCGTGGTCGGCCGCGGACTCGCGTCCGGGGTGATCGAGGTCAAGGACCGGAAGACAGGGGAGCGGACGGAGGTCGCGCTCGCGTCGGCAGTCGAGCACCTATGCATGTCCTGTGGAGCAGCGCCGCAGCGGAGCAAGGCGTTGGTCTACAGGTGAGGTGACTGGTGGAGCTGACGGGCAAGCGCTGACGCGGGCACGAGTCACGGTGGGCCGAGGCGGACGCCGGCGAGCACGGTGTCCAGCGCCGCCCGGTCCGGCGTGGCGGGCCGTGTGGGGCCGCCCTCGACGTCCCCGGCGACGACCAGGACGGCGGCGCCTCCGCTGACCGGCGCGGCCAGCGCGAGCACGGTCCCGCCGGTCGCCGCACAGTCGCCGCGGCCGCCGGGAGCGCGGACCGTGGCCTCGGTGACGGTGCCGTCGACCGGTCCGTCCGGCCCCGCGACCCGCACGGGCCGCGGCGGTGCGACGGCGACCTCCGGCGGGGTGCCGTCCGGCGCGGCGTACGCGGTGTCGGCGAACCATCGGGCGACGCGCTCGCCGCGGTCGGTGGGTCCGGCGGACGCATCGGTGGGCAGCAGCGCTGCGGCGGCGAACCCGCGGAGGTACTGCTCGCCGTCGCAGGCGTAGCCCGGTCCGTGGACGACGCCGGTGAGCGACGGCGCGTCCACCGCGGCGTCGGCGTCGGCGGGCGCGGCACTCCAGCCCGGCGGTGGCACGTAGGACAGGAACGGCGTCGTCACCGTGCTTTCGGACGTCCCCAAGCCGCGCAGGGCGACCGGCACACCGACGGCGAGGACGAGCGCGGCGACGGCGCTCAGCGCGACGAGCCCGCCCGGTGAGACGGGGACGGGGAGCTGCCGCCCCGGGCGCAACGAGCGCGGCCGGGGCGTACGTCGCACAGGTGCGCCGGCAGGAGTGTCGGTGGCCGGCGACCAGGGCAGCACCGCGTCCGCAGCCCCCGCAGGCGGTGCCGGCCGCGCCGCGGGTGGCGGCGGCTCCGGCCACCACGGAGGCGGCGGCCCGGCCCGGCCGGTCTGCCCCGGGTGTCCGGCCCGGCCGGCTCCGGCTGCCCCGCGACCATCCACGACCCGGAGGCTAGATCCGCGGTAGGTCTCCGCGTGGCCTTTCCGGAGAATCAGCCCGGCAGGAACGACAGCCGGACCGACCGCACCGGGTTGTCTCCATTGGTGTCCACCAGACAGACCGACTGCCAGGTGCCCAGTGCCATGCGTCCGTTCAGCACGGGCACCGACACCGACGGCGCCACGATCGCCGGCAGGACGTGGTCACGGCCGTGACCGGGGCTGCCGTGGCGGTGGCGCCAACGGTCGTCGGCGGGCAGCAGGTCGCGCAGTGCGGCGAGCAGGTCGGTGTCGCTCCCCGCGCCCGTCTCGATCACCGCCAACCCCGCGGTGGCGTGCGGCACCCACACGTTGAGCAGGCCCTCGCGCGCTCCCACCGAGCGCAGGAAGCCGTCGATGTCGCCGCCGAGGTCGACGACCGCCTCGCGCCCTCCGGTCCGGATCTCCACCACGGTGCTGTCCACCCGGCGGACCCTATGCCGGAACAGCGTCGGGCATCGCGCGCCGGGGGTGAGGGTGCCGACCGATGGGTCAGGGACGGCCGGGGAAGACCGGGACGGCGGGTTGGGATCCGACGACCGCGCGCCACCGGGCACAGCGGGCCGCCGTGTCGGTGAGGGCCTGGAGGCCGGCTCGACGAAGCGCGCGGTCGGTGCTGCGTTCCAGGACCGAGCGCCACGCCGCGGCGGCGTCCGTCTCGGCCGTGACGAGCAGCCCGCCCGCCGACGCCGCGTCCGTCACGGGCTGTGGGGTCGCGTAGGCAGGCTGGGCGGACACCGGACGTTGCCCGAGCTGGGTGAGCGTCACCTCGATCTGGGCGCGCAGTTCGCGGTGCGCCGCGGCGTCGGTGCGGGCCGTGGCCACCTGGGCGGGGGGCAGGAAGGCGAGGGCGAGGGAGTAGCACCAGAGCGCGGCGTGCTCGGTGCCCAGGACGTCCTGCAACGCCCCGACCGCCACGTCGTCCAGCCGTGCCGACCCGCTGCTCATGCGACCCCCTCCGCGTCGTGCCGCCCGGCCGACCCGCGGCTCACGCGAGCACCGCCGCGTAGGTCGCGCAGCACGCGGCGACCGAGGCGACGAGGCCGACCCGCTCGGCGGGCAGGTCCGGCACCAGCTCCGCGGCGCCGCGCTGCGACGCCGCGACGGCCTCCCGCACCCGCGCGACGGTGGCTGCCGGCGCGGGAGCGGCCGTTCCCGTGGCACTCGCCGGCGCGGTCGGCCCGGCGGTGCCGACAGCCGGCGCCGTGGACGGGGTGGCCGTGCTCGGCACTCCGCCCACCCGCACGATCTCGGCGTCCAGCGCCGCCGCGTGCTCGGTGCGTGCCGCGCGCAGCGGGTCGATCCGGGCGGCCACGGTCGGGTCCGCGGCGATGACCGCGGCGGCCAACGCAGCGTCCGCGCGTGCCGCGTCCGCGAGGGCGACCAGCGGATCCGGCCGGTCGTCGCGGTCGGTCGTGGCACCGCTGCAGCCGGCGACGACCGTCGCCGCGGCGGGCAACGCCAGCATCAGCTGCAGGACGCGGCGGCGGTCCAGGGTCGGGCGGAGCCCGGCCTGCGCCACCGCTCGCGACCCGGGCCGGCGCCCCGCCGCCGTCGCGTCGTTCACGACGGCTCATCCTGCCAGGCCGGTCGTCACCCCCGGCGCGATACCCTGGCGGACCCGACGGCCCGGTTCGGGCGGTTTACCGAGACCGCCCTCACCCGTCCCGACCCACCGCCCAGCACGGCCCGCCGCCGCGCGGACAGACCAGGAGTGCCGACGATGTCCCCGCCCCGTTCCCGGACCCGGAGCACACCTGCCCGATCCGCCCAGGTCCGGCCCGGGGCGCCGACGGACGAGCTGCGCGGCCTGCTGGAACCGGTCGTCACCGGCGCAGGCTTCGAGCTCGACACGCTCGACGTCCGCAGCTCGGGCAGGCGGCACACGGTCCGGATGGTGGTCGACTCGGACGCCGGCACGGACCTGGACGACATCGCGCGGCTCAGCCGCGCGGCCTCCGACGCGCTCGACCGCAACGAGCACCTCGTCGGCGGGTCGTACACGCTGGAGGTCACCTCGCCGGGGGTGGACCGGCCGTTGACGGCGCCGCGGCACTGGCGGCGGGCCCGCCTGCGCCTGGTGACCGTCCGGCCGCAGCCCGGCTCGGCGCTGGGTGACGCGGTCTTCGCCGGGCGGGTCGGCACGGCGGGCGAGGAGGCCGTGACGTTGCTGGTCGACGGGCGGCTGCGCGAGGTGCGCTACGCGGACGTCGCGCACGCGGCCGTCGAGGTCGAGTTCGCCCCGCCACCGGAGAAGGAGATCGCCCTGCTCGACCCCGGGGCGGCCGAGGAAGATGCGGTGCAGGACCGCCGGGCCCGACCGGGCGCGGCGAAGGACCCGGCGGCAGGACTCGGTGGAGGACTCGCAGTGAACGTCGACATCGCGGCGCTGCGCGCCATCGAGCGAGACAAGGACATCCCGTTCGAGACCGTGCTGGAGGCCATCGAGACGGCCCTGCTCACGGCATACCGGCACACCGAGGGCCATCAGCCCCACGCGCGCGTGGACATCGACCGCAAGACCGGGGTCGTGCGCGTGCTGGCCCACGAGACCGGCCCCGACGGCGAGCCCGGCCCGGAGCGGGACGACACCCCGGAGGGCTTCGGGAGGATCGCCGCCACCACCGCCCGCCAGGTGATCGTCCAGCGGTTGCGGGACGCGGAGAACGAGCGCACCTTCGGCGAGTTCGCGGCCAAGGAGGGCGAGATCGTCGCCGGGGTCGTGCAGCGCGACGCCCGGGCCAACGCCCGCGGCGTGGTCGTGGTGGACATCGGTGGCGGTACCGAGGGTGTGCTGCCGCAGGCCGAGCAGGTGCCCGGGGAGCGGTACGTCCACGGCGAGCGGATGCGCTGCTACGTCGTGGGCGTCACGCGCGGTCCGCGCGGCACGCAGATCACGCTCTCGCGCACGCACCCGAACCTGGTCCGCAAGCTGTTCGCGCTCGAGGTGCCCGAGCTCGTCGACGGGTCCGTGGAGATCGTCGCGGTCGCGCGGGAGGCCGGGCACCGCACCAAGATCGCCGTGCGGTCGACGGTGTCGGGGGTCAACCCGAAGGGCGCGTGCATCGGGCCGATGGGTGCGCGGGTGCGCGGCGTCATGAGCGAGCTGGCCGGCGAGAAGATCGACATCATCGACTGGTCGGACGACCCCGCCACGTTCGTCGGCAACGCCCTGTCTCCGTCGAAGGTCGTGTCCGTGAGCGTCCTCGACGCGCGCACCCGGACGGCACGCGTGATCGTGCCGGACTTCCAGCTCTCCCTCGCGATCGGCAAGGAGGGGCAGAACGCCCGGCTCGCCGCGCGGCTCACCGGGTGGCGCATCGACATCCGCAGCGACGCGGACCCGCGGGTCACCGGGGCGAGCCCCGCATCCCACACCGGGGCGAGCCCCGCATCCCACACCGGGGCGAGCCCCGCATCCGCACGCCGGTGGCGTCGACGCGCCCGCCGCGCCGGTCGGCGAACGCGCCGGAGCGGCCCGTACCCCCGGTACGGAGCCCCGCTGACAGGGGACGCGGTACACTTGAGATCGGTCTCGACGCCCGGGCCGCAATCCCGCACGGCAGGAACGCCTCCCCGATCAGCCTCGAGCCGATCGAAGGCCGGTCCGGACCTGCGTCGGGTGCCGCACCCGGGAGGCGGCCGACGACCTGTTGCGGGTCGTCGCGGTGGACGGGGCTCTCATCCCGGACCCGCGGCGGCGGCTCCCCGGGCGTGGTGCATGGCTGCATCCCGTCCCGGAGTGCCTCTCCCGTGCCGAGCGCCGCTCGGCGTTCCCGCGGGCGCTCCGCGCCCCGGGCCCGCTCGACGCCGATCGGGTACGGTCCCACCTGCAGCAGTACTTCTAGGTACGAGCACCACCTGGGGCCCGGGAGCTCCCCGGACCCGCCAACCATGAAAGCCAGGTCGACCCGTCATGAGCCAGTCGTGAAGATCGCACCATGAACGTGCTTCGACGCTAGGTTCGAGGTCGAGCGGGACCCGCCGCCGGCCTCCGAGTTTGAGGAGAGCAGTGGCAGGCAAGGCCCGCGTGCATGAGCTCGCAAAGGAGCTCGGCATCAGTAGCAAGCAGGTCCTGAGCAAGCTTCAGGATCTCGGCGAGTACGTGAAGTCCCCATCGTCCACGGTCGAGGCCCCCGTCGCGCGCCGTCTGCGCGAGTCGATGTCGGGCGGCGACTCGGGCGGCGGCTCACGTCCTCGCCCCGGCGCACGTCCGCGCCCGGCCGGCGGCCCCGTGCCCGGTCCGTCCGCCGTCCCCCCGCGCCCCGGTGCGCCTCGGCCCGGCGGCGTCAGCGCCGTCCCCGGCCCACCGCGACCGGCCGGCCCGACGGCCCAGCCGTCCGCACCCACCCCGGCGCGGACCGTGCCGGAGCCGGCCCGTCCCGAAGCACCGGCCGCCTCGGCGCCTGCCCGCCGCAGCGGCGGCGCCCACCGCGCCGGCAGCGCCTGCCACACCGGCGACGCCGCGCACGGACGGTCGTGGTGACGGCGAAGCCCCGCGTACCGGTGGCGTCCGCCCCGGCCCGCGTCCCGCTCCGCCGGTGCGCCAGCAGCCGGCCGCGTCCGCGCCGGCGCCTGTGCGAGCCGTCGGCACCGCGTCCCAACCAGCAGGGTTCCCGGCCTGGTCAGCGTTCCGGCGACCGGCCTGCGGCAGCCCGCCCGGCCGATGTCGCCGCCGATGCCGGTTCGGCCGTCGTCCCGCCGCGCACCCAGGCGCCCAAGCCCGGCCCGCGCACCCCGCGCGTCGGCAACAACCCCTTCGGAGTCGGTTCCGGCGCCCCGCCGCGACCGGCGGCGCCGCGTCCCGGCCCGCCCACGGGCGGTCAGGGAGGCGCCCCGGCGCAGGGTGGCCCCGGTCAGGGCGGCCCGCGGCCCGGTGGTCCGCGCCCGGCCGGTGGGCGGCCCGGTGAGGCCGGTCGCGGTGGTCCGCGGCCGTCTCCGGGCAACATGCCCCCGCGCCCGAACCCCGGCATGATGCCGACCCGGCCTGCGGGTGGCCCCGGTGGTCGCGCCCGGCGGTCCCGGTGGTCGTCCCGGCGGTCCCGGTGGTCGTCCCGGCGGCGGTGCCGGTCGTCCCGGCGGCGGTGGCGGCGGCTTCCGTCCCGGTGGCGGTGGCGGCGGTGGCGGCGGGTTCCGCCCCGGTGGCGGCGGCCCCGGCGGCGGCGGTGCACCTGCCGGCGGTGGGTTCCGTCCCGGTGGCGGTGGCGGCGGTGGCCGTCCCGGTGGTGGTGGCGGTGGCCGTGGCCGCGGCGGTGCCGCGGGCGCGTTCGGCCGCCCCGGCGGCCCGGCCCGCAAGGGCCGCAAGAGCAAGCGGCAGAAGCGCCAGGAGTTCGACTCGATGCAGGCCCCCTCGGTCGGCGGCGTCCGCCTGCCGAAGGGCCGCGGCGAGATCGTCAAGCTCGCCCGCGGTGCGTCGCTGACGGACTTCGCGGACAAGATCGACGCGAACCCGGCCTCGCTGGTGCAGGTGCTGTTCCACCTCGGCGAGATGGTCACGTCCACGCAGTCGGTGTCCGACGAGATCCTCGAGCTGCTCGGCACCGAGATGAACTACCAGGTTCAGGTCGTCAGCCCGGAGGAGGAGGACCGCGAGCTGCTCGACAGCTTCTCGATCTCCTACGGCGAGAACGCCGGCGACGAGGACGACCTCGTGTTCCGGCCGCCGGTCGTCACCGTCATGGGTCACGTCGACCACGGCAAGACGCGACTGCTGGACACGATCCGCCACGCCAACGTCCGCGAGGGCGAGGCAGGCGGCATCACCCAGCACATCGGCGCCTACCAGGTGGTCACCGAGCTCGAGGGCTACGAGCGGCCCATCACCTTCATCGACACCCCGGGCCACGAGGCGTTCACCGCCATGCGTGCCCGCGGCGCCAAGTCGACGGACATCGCGGTCATCGTGGTCGCGGCGGACGACGGCGTGATGCCGCAGACGGTGGAGGCGATCAACCACGCCCAGGCGGCGCAGGTGCCGGTCGTGGTGGCGGTGAACAAGATCGACAAGGAGGGGGCCAACCCCGCCAAGATCCGCCAGCAGCTCACCGAGTACAACCTGGTCGCCGAGGAGTACGGCGGCGACACGATGTTCGTCGACATCTCCGCGAAGCAGGGCACGAACATCGACGCACTGCTCGAGGCGATCCTGCTCACCGCGGACGCGTCGCTGGACCTGCGGGCGAACCCGAACATGGAGGCCCAGGGCATCGCGATCGAGGCTCACCTCGACCGCGGCCGCGGCCCGGTGGCCACGGTGCTGGTGCAGCGCGGCACGCTGCGGATCGGCGACTCGATCGTCGCGGGCGACGCCTCCGGGCGCGTCCGGCGGATGTTCGACGAGCACGGCGGCGACATCGTCGAGGCCTACCCGTCGCGTCCGGTGCAGGTCATCGGGTTCACCTCGGTGCCCGGCGCGGGCGACACCTTCCTCGTCGTGGACGAGGACCGGGTCGCCCGGCAGATCGCGGACCGGCGGCGCGCCCGCGAGCGCAACGCCGAGCTCGCGAGCCGGCGCAAGCGCGTCAGCCTCGAGGACCTGGACGCCGCGCTGAAGGAGACGAACACCCTCAACCTGATCATCAAGGGTGACAACTCGGGTACCGTCGAGGCCCTCGAGGACGCGCTCATGAAGATCGAGGTCGGCGACGACGTCGAGCTGCGGGTCATCCACCGCGGCGTCGGTGGCATCACCGAGGGCGACATCAACCTCGCCATCGCGGACAACGTCATCGTCCTGGGCTTCAACGTCCGGGCCGAGGGCAAGGCCACGGAGCTGGCCAACCGCGAGGGCGTCGAGATCCGCTACTACTCGGTGATCTACCAGGCCATCGAGGAGATCGAGAAGGCCCTCCAGGGCATGCTCAAGCCGGAGTTCGAGGAGGTCGAGCTGGGCCGTGCCGACGTCCGCGAGGTCTTCAAGTCCTCCCGGTTCGGCACCATCGCCGGTTGCCTCGTGCAGAGCGGGATCATCCGGCGCAACGCCCGGGGCCGGCTGCTGCGCGACAGCGTGGTCGTCGCCGACAACCTGCCGATCAGCTCGCTGCGGCGCTTCAAGGACGACGTGGTCGAGGTCCGTGACGGCTTCGAGTGCGGTCTCACCCTGGGCAACTACAGCGACATCAAGGTCGGTGACGTGGTGGAGACCTTCGAGATGAGGGAGAAGGTCCGGTCCTGACCTCGACGGGCCGCCGGACGGGGGTCTGAGATCGGAGCCCGATGCGTGACTGGAGAGTCACGCAGAAGTCCTCCGATCTCGGACTCTCGGTAAGATCCGGGCGGCCTGTCTCCGTATCTGGAGAACCGTGTACGTCGGAGCTCTTGAGTTGGACGTCCTGCTCGGGGACGTGCACTCGTTGAAGCAGAAGCGGTCGGTCGTGCGGCCCGTCGTCGCGGAGCTGCGGCGGCGGTTCGAGGTGGCCGCCGCCGAGGCCGGGCACCTGGACCTGCACCGCCGGGTGCTGCTCGGGGTGTCCGTCGTCGCCGCGGATGCGGGGCACGTCGTCGAGGTGCTCGACCGCTGCGAGCGTCTCGTCGCGGCGCGTCCCGAGCTCGAGTTGCTCTCGTCGCGGCGCCGGATGCTCGGGCCCGAGACGACGAGTGATTCCACCTGTAGATCTCCGCCTTGCTCCGCTGCGGCGTTGATCCACAGGACAAGCATGGTGATTCCACCTGTAGATCTCCGCCTTGCTCCGCTGCGGCGTTGATCCACAGGACAAGCATGGGTGGTTCCTCCTGTGGCTCTCCGCTCCGCTGCGGCGTTCATCCACAGGACACGCATTAGGGTCGGCACCGTCGGGTACGCGGTCGATGATCGCCCCCCAGGGGAAGGAGCGCAGACATGGTGGACCAGGCGCGAGCCCGGCGGCTCGCGAAACGGATCTCCCAGATCGTCGCCTCGGCCCTCGAGCACGAGGTGAAGGACCCGCGCCTGACGATGGTGACGATCACGGACGCCCGCGTGACGGGCGACCTGCGCGACGCGACCGTCTACTACACGGTGCTCGGCCGCTCCGTCGACGACGTTCCCGACACGGCCGGTGCGGCCGCGGCGCTCGCCAGCGCCACCGGCGTGCTGCGCTCGATGGTCGGCGCCGGCACCGGTGTCCGCTTCACCCCCACGCTGACCTTCGTGCAGGACGCGGTGCCCGACGAGGCGCGCCGGATGGAGGAACTGCTCGCCCGGACGCGGGAGTCGGACGCGGAGTTGGCCCGCCGCGCGGTCGGCGCCCACCCTGCGGGCGATCCCGACCCGTACCGCGCCCCACGCGAGGAGGCCGCCGAGGAGTGACCGCTCTCGTCGACGCAGCGGGCGAGGACGTCCGGCAGGCGACCGCAACCGCGGCCGCCCTGCTGACGGCTGCCGAGGACGTCACGCTCCTCGCCCACGTGCGCCCCGACGCCGACGCGCTCGGCAGCGCGCTCGCGCTGGGGATCGCGCTGTACCGGCGCGGCGCCCGGGTGCAGGTCTCGTTCGGGGCCCCGGACCACGTCCCGGAGAGCCTGCGGCCACTCGACGTTCTGGGCCTGTGCGTGCCCGCGGCGCAGGTCGACACCGCACCCGCGCTGCTCGTGACCTGCGATGTCAACGAGCCCGCCCGGCTCGGCCCGCTCGCGTGCCGGCTGGCGACGGCCGGCACCACGGTGATGCTCGACCACCACGTCACCAACCCCGGCTTCGGGGACGTCCGGATCCTCGATCCGACCGTCGAAGCCACCGTCATGCTCGTCCACCGGCTGCTGCAGGAGATGGGCGAGGTCGTCAACGCCGACATGGCCCGCTGCCTCTACGCCGGGCTCGTCACCGACACCCGCAACTTCCGTGACGCCGGCCCGGCCGCCCACCGGCT
Source organism: uncultured Actinomycetota bacterium (assembly GCA_963780835.1). Lineage (GTDB taxonomy): Bacteria > Actinomycetota > Actinomycetes > Mycobacteriales > Pseudonocardiaceae > Pseudonocardia. The sequence goes on from CAWADQ010000059.1 coordinate 118,690, forward strand.
CGCCGCCGAACTGATCGAGTCCGGCGCGGACCCGCACAGCCTCGTCACCCCGATCATGGACACCCACCCTTTCCCGTGGCTGGCGGTGCTGGCGGAGCTGCTCGGCTGCGCCGAGCTCGATCCGGCAGCGGCCGGCGGGCTCGGCCTGGTGCACACCGTCATCCCGGCGGCCCACGTGGCGCGGTTCCGGCAGGAGGAGGTCGACGGCGTCGTCGACACCCTGCGCACCGCGGCCGAGGCCGAGGTGGCGGCGGTGTTCAAGCAGGTCGGGCCGACCCGGTGGACGATCTCGCTGCGGTCGCGCGGCCGGGTGGACGTCGCCGCGGCGGCGAAGGCGCTCGGCGGCGGCGGGCATCCGCGGGCCGCGGGGGTGACGCTGGAGGGCACGGCGGGGGAAGCCGTCGCGGCGCTGCGAGCGGTCCTGTAGGACTGGTGCGGGTCGAGCAGCCGAAGGAGGTGCCGTGACGTCGGACGGAGTGCGACCGGCCGGTGGTGGAGGCGCGGCGCGCGGCGCGCGTTCCTCGCGGCGGCCCTGCGGCGCCCCGGGCAGATCGGCGCCGTGGCGCCCAGCTCGCCGACGCTGGCCGGACTGCTCGCGGAGGTGGTCCCGCGGTCGGGGACGCCGGTCGTCGTCGAGCTCGGCCCGGGGACGGGCGCGGTGACCACGGCGATCGACGTGCGGCTGCCGCCGGGCGCGCGGCACCTCGCCGTCGAGCTGGACCCGCGGATGGCCGGCTTCCTGCGTCAGGCCCATCCCGGGCTGGAGGTCGTCGAGGGCGACGCGGCGAAGCTCCGGACGCTGCTCGCCGAGCGGGGCGTCGAGCACGCCGACGCCGTGGTGAGCGGGCTGCCGTGGGCGCTGTTCGACGAGGCCACGCAGAGCTCGATCCTCGGCCAGGTGGCCGCGGTGATCGGCGACTCCGGCGCGTTCACCACGTTCGCCTACCGCCACGGCATGGCCCTGTCCGCGGCGCGCCGGTTCCGCCACGCGCTGCACACCACGTTCGCCGAGGTGACCCTCACCCCCACGGTCTGGCGCAACATGCCGCCCGCGTTCGGCTACGTGTGCCGCCACCCCCGCACCCCGTGACCGGCGGCCGCGTGCCGCTGCGCGAGATCGCGCGGCTGGCCGGGCCCGCGTTGCCGGTGCTGGCCGCCGAACCGCTGTACCTGCTGATCGACACGGCCGTCGTCGGCCGGCTGGGGGCCGTCCCGCTCGCCGGGCTGGCCGTGGCGGCCGTCGTGTTCGCCCAGGTCACGAGCCAGCTCAACTTCCTCTCCTACGGCACCACGGCGCGCACGGCCCGGTTGCACGGTGCGGGGCACCGCTCCGCCGCGGTCGGCGAGGGGGTGCAGGCCACCTGGCTGGCGCTCGCGGTCGGGCTGCTCGTCCTCGGGGTCGGGCAGCTCGTGGCCGGGCCGGTGACGCGGGCGCTCGGCGACGGGGGAGCGGTGGCGGCCGCCGCGGAGTCCTGGCTGCGGGTGGCGTTGTGCGGGGCACCGCTGGTGCTGGTGACGCTGGCCGGCAACGGGTGGATGCGCGGCGTGCAGGACACCGCCCGGCCGCTGCGCTACGTGCTGGCGGGCAACGGCGTGTCGGCGGTGCTGTGCGCACCGCTCGTGCACGGTCTCGGTGCCGTCGCGGGCCTGGGTCTCGTCGGGTCGGCCACGGCCAACGTCGCGGGCCAGGCGGTGGGGGCGGGGCTGTTCCTGCACGCCCTGCACCGCGAACGGGCCGGAGCCCCCGCCGACGACCCGGTGGCGCTGCGTCCCGTGCCCGCGCTGCTGCGCGCGCAACTGGCCATGGGCCGCGACCTGCTCGCCCGCAGCCTCGCCTTCCAAGCCTGCTTCCTGTCCGCGGCCGCGGTCGCCGCCCGGTTCGGCGCGGCGACGGTGGCCGCGCACCAGGTCGTCCTCCAGCTGTGGTTCTTCATGGCGCTGGTGCTCGACGCCGTGGCGATCGCGGCGCAGGCGCTGGTCGGGGCCGCGCTGGGGAGCGGGGACGTGACGCGGGCGCGGGCGCTGGCCCGGCAGGTCGGCGGCTACGGCCTGGTCCTCGGATCGGTGTTCGGCGCGCTGTTCGCGGCGCTGGCCGGGGTGCTGCCGCGGCTGTTCACGACCGACCCCGACGTGCTCGCGGCGATCCCCGCCGCGTGGTGGTTCTTCGCCGGCATGCAGCCGCTGGCGGGGGTCGTGTTCGCCCTGGACGGGGTCCTGCTCGGCGCGGGCGACGCCGCGTTCCTGCGCACCTGGACCCTCGTCGCGGCCGCGGCCGGCTTCCTGCCGATGATCTGGGCCTCCCTGGCGTTCGACTGGGGGCTCGTGGGGATCTGGACGGGCCTGCTGCTGTTCGTCGTGCTGCGTCTGGTGGCGGTGCTGGTGCGGGTGCGCTCGGGCCGCTGGGCGGTGGCGGGGGCGGTCCGGACCTGACGGCGGCCTCGGGGAGGATGCGGACATGACGGATCGGTCCGACCTCCTGGCCACGTCCGGCCTCGTGGTCGTCGACAAGCCTGCCGGGCTCACCTCGCACGACGTCGTGGCGCGGCTGCGGCGGATCCTGCACACGCGCAAGGTCGGCCACGCGGGCACGCTCGATCCGATGGCCACCGGCGTGCTCGTCTGCGGGGTCGACCGCGGCACCAAGCTGCTCGGGCACCTGGCACTGGACACCAAGGCCTACAGCGCCACGATCCGGCTCGGCGCGACGACGACCACGGACGACGCCGAGGGCGAGACCGTCACGACGACCGATCCGTCCGCCGTCACGGACGAGGCGATCGACGCCGGCATCGCCGCACTGACCGGCCCGATCCTGCAGGTGCCCAGCTCCGTCAGCGCCATCAAGATCGACGGGCGGCGGGCGTACGCGCGGGTGCGGGCGGGGGAGCAGGTCGTGCTGCCGCCGCGGCCGGTGACGGTCTCGACGTTCACGGTGCTCGCCCGGCGCGGCGCCGACCTGGACGTCGCCGTCGAGTGCTCGTCCGGGACCTACGTCCGGGCACTGGCCCGCGACCTCGGCGTCGCGCTGGGCGTCGGCGGCGCACCTCACCGCGTTGCGGCGCACCCGGGTCGGGCCGTTCCGCCTCGAGCACGCACGGACCCTGCCGGAGCTGGAGGAGGCGCCCGGCCTCTCCCTGCCGCTGGCCGCCGCCGTGGCGGCCGCCTTCGCCCGGCGGGACGTCGACGCCGCCGCGGCGGCCGACCTCTCCCACGGTCGGCCGCTCCCCGGCGCCGGGTTGCCCGGAACCTACGGTGTGTTCGCCCCGGACGGGCGGGTCCTGGCGCTGGTGGCCGAGCGCGACGGTGCGGCGCGCCCGGTCGTCGTGCTGGCGCCGGCGGGTGGTTGATCTTCCGGGCACCTATGAACTGGACACGACCACGCCCGCGGGGCGCCCACCGCGTTCCGTAGGCTCGGCGGCGTGCAGCGGTGGCGTGGGCTGGACGGCGTTCCGGCCGGGTGGGGACGCAGCGTCGTCACGGTGGGGGTGTTCGACGGTGTGCACCGCGGACATCAGCAGCTGATCGCCGCGGCGGTCGCCGAGGCGCAGGCGCGCGGGCTGCCCTCGGTGCTGATCACCTTCGACCCGCACCCGGCCGAGGTCATCCGCCCCGGTAGCCACCCGGCCCGGCTCACCAGCCTGCGGCGGCGCGCGGACCTCGTCGCCGAGCTGGGCGTCGACGCGTTCCTGGTGCTGCCGTTCACCTTCGAGTTCGCCCGCTTGTCGCCCGCCGAGTTCGCCCACGAGGTGCTGGTCGAGCGCCTGCACACGGCCGCGGTCGTGGTCGGGCGGAACTTCACCTTCGGCCACCGGGCGGCGGGGACCGTCCCGGTGCTCACCGAGCTCGGCACCCGGTTCGGGTTCGCGGTCGACGGCGTGGAGCTGATCACGGACAACGCGCGCGACCACATCACGTTCTCCTCGACCTACGTGCGCGCCTGCATCGACGCCGGCGACGTGGAGGCTGCGGCCGCCGCGCTCGGCCGCCCGCACCGGGTCGAGGGCGTGGTGGTGCACGGCTACCGGCGGGGCCGCCGGCTGGGGTTCCCCACGGCGAACATCGCCAGCCCGCCCTACACCGCGCTCCCCGCGGACGGCGTCTACGCCGGGCGTTTCGTGATCGGCGCCCGGCTTCTGCCTGCGGCGGTGTCCGTGGGGTCGAACCCGACGTTCTCCGGAACGATGCGCACCGTCGAGGCCTACGTGCTCGACGTCGACGAAGACTTCTACGGCCATGGGGTCGGTGTCGAGCTCGTCGCGCGCCTGCGCGGGCAGGAGCGCTACGACGACCTCGACGGGCTGGTCGCGGCCATCGAGGACGACGTGGCTCGCACGCGTGAGGTGCTCGGGGCCTGAGCGTGTCCTGCGGATCGACGCCGCAGCGGAGCAAGGCGAAGATCCGCAGGTGGAATGTCTGAGCCGACGATTCTCCCGTTCCGCCACGGGAACGGGGTCGCCGGTGCGAGCATCCGGACATGACGCCCGTCGCCGACGCCCCCGGCCTGCGTACCCGCCTCGCCCGCAACCGCGGCCGCCAGCGCGAGCTCTACGGCGCACCGCTCGGCGACCGGCTGCGGCGCCTCACCGCGGAGCTCGGCATCACCCAGGGCCGGCTCGCGCAGACGCTGGGTGTCAGTCCGGCCATGCTCAGCCAGCTCGCCAGCGCACGTCGCGTGAAGATCGGCGACCCCGCGGTGCTGGCCCGGCTGCAGTTGCTCGACCACCGGTGTGCCGCGGGCCCGCCCCGGGGCCGGGGCGCGATCGACGCGCTGCTCACGGAGGTGGCGGGAGCGCAGCTGCGCTGGACCGGTGCGGACGTCCCCGATGCCGCGTGCGGCCACGAGCCGGGCGTCGGTCGAGCGGATCCCCGCCAGGCCGGGAGAGACGGCCCTCTCGCCGCGCGCACTCCGGCGGACGCCCTGCGCGCCGTCGCCCCGCCCGCGCGCCTCGCGGCCGCCGCGGCGACGTTGACACCCGGCTTCCCCGAGCTGGCCGAGGTGCTCCGCGCAGCGGCGGGCTGTCCGCGGAACCGGTCGCGGGCCGTCGGATAGGCTCCGCCGCGCGTGCCACCCGCCCTGCCGGAACCGCGTGGAACCCGCGTGCTCGGCGGCGCCGATGTCGGTGCTGGTAGCCTGAGGGACGGGTCCGGCTGCAGTCCGTGGCGGCCGCGACCGTCCTCCGGCTCCCCGGGCCGATCCACGCGCGCGGCGCCGACCGCCGCCGGGGCCGGCCTCACGGCACGTCACGACAAAGGAGTTCCATCCGTGGCCCTCGACGCCGCACAGAAGAAGACCATCCTGGACACCTACGGGGTCCACGAGGGCGACACCGGGTCGCCGGAGGCGCAGGTCGCGCTGCTCACCAAGCGCATCGCGGACCTCACCGAGCACCTCAAGCAGCACAAGCACGACCACCACTCCCGCCGCGGCCTGCTGCTGCTGGTCGGGCGTCGGCGCCGGCTGCTGAAGTACCTGGCTTCGGTCGACGTGGCGCGCTACCGGTCGCTCATCGAGCGGCTCGGCCTGCGCCGCTGACCTCGACGGCCCCGGGAGTGCTGCTCCCGGGGCCGTTCCGTACGAACAACTCAATCCGACTGCCACCCGGCGAGACCATCCGCCGGTCCTCGGTAGTGGCGTCCGGGATTGTGAGGATCCTGAAGGAGCCGGGTACCGCGCCTGCGGCGCGCCTTCCGGCTCTTCAGCACCCTCACCCGGCCGCTTCGATCGAAGACCGGCTCGACCGAGGATCCTCGCGGGGCGTGGCGAACTCGCAACGAGGGAGATTCCCACCTTCATGACCGATCCCCACAACGACACCGACGGTGTGCACGAGACCACCGCAGTGCTCGACAACGGGAGCTTCGGCACCCGCACCATCCGGTTCGAGACCGGGCGCCTCGCCCGGCTGGCGGCCGGCTCCGTCGTCGCCTACCTGGACGACGAGACCATGCTGCTGTCCGCCACCACGGCGTCCAAGCAGCCCAAGGAGCACTTCGACTTCTTCCCGCTCACGGTGGACGTCGAGGAGCGCATGTACGCCGCGGGCCGCATCCCCGGCTCGTTCTTCCGCCGCGAGGGCCGCCCGGGTACGGACGCGATCCTCACCTGCCGGCTGATCGACCGTCCGCTGCGCCCGTCGTTCGTCGACGGCCTGCGCAACGAGATCCAGATCGTCGTCACGGTGATGTCGCTGAACCCGCAGGACCCGTACGACGCCGTCGCGATCAACGCCGCGTCGGCCTCGACGCAGCTCGCCGGCCTGCCGTTCAGCGGCCCGATCGGCGGGGTCCGCGTCGCGCTCATCAGCCAGGAAGGACTGGGGGCACGTGGGTCGCCTTCCCGACCTACGAGCAGCTGGAGCGCGCCGTCTTCGACATGGTCGTCGCCGGCCGGGTCGTGGGCTCCGGGGACACCGCCGACGTCGCGATCATGATGGTGGAGGCCGAGGCCACCACCGAGACGATCAATCTGGTCGCCGGCGGTGCGCAGGCGCCCACCGAGGACGTCGTGGCGTCCGGCCTGGAGGCCGCGAAGCCGTTCATCCGCACGCTGTGCGCCGCCCAGCAGCAGCTGGCCGACGTCGCGGCCAAGCCGACGCGGGCCTACCCGACGTACCCGGCCTACCAGCCAGACGTCTTCGAGGCCGTGTCCGCCACCGCGACGGACGACCTGGCGCAGGCGCTGGCGATCGGCGGCAAGCAGGAGCGCGAGGCGCGGCTGGACGAGGTCAAGCTGGCCGTGCTGGACAAGGTGGCCCCGCAGTTCGAGGGCCGCGAGAAGGAGATCGGCGCCGCGTTCCGCGGGCTGAACAAGAAGCTGGTCCGCCGCCGGATCCTCACCGACCAGATCCGTATCGACGGCCGCGGCATCACCGACATCCGGCCGCTCTCGGCCGAGGTCGAGGTCGTCCCGCGGGCGCACGGCTCGGCGCTGTTCGAGCGCGGCGAGACCCAGATCCTGGGCGTCACCACGCTGAACATGCTGCGCATGGAGCAGCAGATCGACCAGCTCGGCCCGGAGACCCGCAAGCGCTACCTGCACCACTACAACTTCCCGCCGTACTCGACCGGTGAGACCGGCCGGGTCGGCTCGCCGAAGCGCCGCGAGATCGGTCACGGTGCGCTGGCCGAGCGGGCGCTGCTGCCCGTGCTGCCGACGCGCGAGGAGTTCCCGTACGCGATCCGGCAGGTGTCCGAGGCGCTGGGCTCGAACGGCTCGACGTCGATGGGCTCGGTCTGCGCGTCGACGATGTCGCTGCTCAACGCCGGTGTGCCGCTGAAGGCCCCGGTCGCGGGCATCGCGATGGGTCTGGTGTCGGACGAGGTTGAGAACACTGCCGGGGCCCTGGAGACGAGGTATGTCGCGCTGACCGACATCCTGGGCGCCGAGGACGCGTTCGGCGACATGGACTTCAAGGTCGCCGGCACCGCGGAGTTCGTCACCGCCCTGCAGCTCGACACCAAGCTCGACGGCATCCCCTCGGAGGTGCTCGCCGCCGCGCTGGCCCAGGCCCGCGACGCCCGGCTGACCATCCTCGAGGTGATCGGCGAGGCGATCGACCGCCCGGACGAGATGAGCACCTACGCCCCGCGGGTCACCGCGATCAAGGTGCCCGTCGACAAGATCGGCGAGGTCATCGGCCCGAAGGGCAAGATGATCAACTCGATCACCGAGAAGACCGGCGCGGACATCTCGATCGAGGACGACGGCACGATCTACGTCGGTGCCGCCGACGGTCCCTCCGCGGAGGAGGCGATCGGCATGATCAACGCCATCGCCAACCCGCAGCTGCCCAAGATCGGCGAGCGGTTCCTGGGCACGGTCGTCAAGACCGCCGCCTTCGGCGCCTTCGTCTCGCTGGTGCCGGGCAAGGACGGCCTGGTGCACATCAGCAAGCTGGGCAACGGCAAGCGGATCGGCAAGGTCGAGGACGTCGTCAAGGTCGGCGACAAGATCCGCGTCGAGGTCACCGACATCGACAACCGCGGCAAGATCAGCCTGGTCCCGGTGCAGGAGGACACTGCCCCGGCCGCGGACCCGACGCCGGCCGACGCTCCGGTCGAGGTCCCGGCATCCGGAGTCCCAGCCTCCGAAGTTCCAGCCTCTTGACCGAGGTCATCACGCCGGGGGTGGCGGGCTCCAGAGATCTCACGGTGCCCGCCGCCCCCGGCGGCGTCTCCCGGACGGTGCTCCCCGGTGGGCTGCGGGTGCTCACCGAGACGGTGTCGGGCGTCCGCTCGGTCTCGCTCGGGATCTGGGTGAACGTCGGCTCGCGCGACGAGACGGCGGCGCAGGCAGGCGCCGCGCACTACCTCGAGCACCTGCTGTTCAAGGGCACCCGCCTGCGCACGGCCGCCGAGATCGCCGAGGCGTTCGACGCGGTCGGTGGTGAGCTGAACGCGTTCACCGCGAAGGAGCACACCTGCTTCTACGCGCACGTGCTCGACACGGACCTGCCGATGGCCGTGGACGTGCTCGCGGACGTGGTCACCGACGCGGTGCTCGAGCCGGCCCACGTCGAGCTGGAGCGCAACGTCGTCCTCGAGGAGATCGCGATCCGCGACGACGACCCCGAAGACCTGCTCGGCGAGCTGTTCGACGAGACGTTGTTCGGCGACCACCCGCTCGGCCGGCCGATCGTCGGCACCGAGGACTCGGTGCGGGCGATGGACCGCGCCGTCCTGCACGAGTTCTGGCGCAGCCGCTACACCACGCCGCGGATGGTCGTCGCCGCAGCGGGCAACCTGCGCCACGACCACGTCGTGGACCTCGTCGCCGCGGCGCTGGACCGTGCGGCGGTCCGGGCCGGTGTCGAGGCCGCGCCCGCCGGCCTGCGTGTCCCCGACCCACCCGGGTCGACGGCCGCGCGGCTGGCGCTGCTGCCCGACGACAGCGAGCAGGCGCATCTCATGATCGGCGTGCCCGGTGTGTCCCGGCACGACCCGCGCCGCCTCGCGCTGTCGGTGCTCAGCACGGCGCTCGGCGGCGGCCCCAGCTCGCGGCTGTTCCAGCAGGTCCGCGAGCAGCGCGGGTTGGCCTACTCGGTGTACTCCTCGACGGCGAGCTACGCGGACACCGGGAGCTTCGCGGTCTACGCCGGGTGCGGCCCCGAGCGCCTCGGCGAGGTCGCGGCGGTCGTGCGCGGCGTGCTCGGTGACGTCGCCGAGCACGGGCTGACCGGGGCGGAGCTCGCGCGGGCCCGCGGGTCGCTGCGCGGCGGCCTGGTGCTGGGCAGCGAGGACACGCCGTCGCGGATGAACCGCATCGGCCGTTCCGAGGTGGACCACGGTCGCCAACGCACGATCGGCGAGAGCCTCGAGCGGATCTCCGCGGTCACCGGCGAGCAGGTCGCGTCGCTGGCCCGTGAGCTGCTCGAGCAGCCGCAGGTCACGGCGGTGGTGGGTCCCTTCGACGACGAGGACGCCCTGCCGGCCTCGGTCCGCGGCTGACCCGGCCCACGGCCCCGTCGGCCCCCTCAGCCGCCGGATGATCAGCTCACGTCCGGCGTGCTGATCATCCGGGGCGTATCGGCATCGCCGCGGCCCCGATTGCACCCCGACGATCAGCCCCGCGCCGGGCGCGCTGATCATCCGGGATCCGGGCGCCCCGTCCTGGGTCTCATTCCTGCCCGACGATCTGCTCAACGTCGGGCGCGCTGATCATCCGGAGCGGCGCACAGGCGCTGGGCCGGTCATCGGCGGCGCCATCGGGGTGGCGCCGGCTCACGCCGCGTGTGCGGGCGCGTCGGGCAGGGCGGGGGACGGGCGTCTCGCCTCCGCTGCCGGAGCGGGGGCGCCCGGCAGGGCCGGCGGGATCCGCCGGGTGTCGCCGCCGAAGCGCCGGCCCCGCAGGGCCGCGATCACCTGGAGCGACACCGCCAGCAGGACCAGCGGGATGCCGATGGCGCCGAGCAGGTTCAGCGGCGGCAGGGAGAGGTCGTTCGTCCCCTCCGCGGTGAGCGTGCCGCGGACCGCCTCGAGCGCGTGCACCTGCGAGCGGGTGAGCAGGAATGGGCCAGCATCGCCGGTGTCGATCCCGACCGACACGGCGTCCACGTCGACGTCGTCGGCGTGGACGAGGCCGGTGGACGCCGCGCGGATGCCCTGGTCGGTCAGGCGGATGGACGTCCCGGAGATGGACGTCGCCGCGGCGACGTCGATGCCGGTCGTGCCGCCGGTGATGGCGCCCCCGAGGATCCTGGCGTCCGGGCTCGCCGAACGGACACCCGTGCCCGTCAGGCCGTCCGCGCGCAGGTCCTGCAGGACCATCCGCGACGATCCGGGTGCCGCGACCACCCCGTCCTGTCCGCCGGAGATCGTGAGATCGCTGGCGGTGACGCCGTCCGCGCCCCGCTCGATCCGCAGCGCCGTCCGGGAGTCGCGCACGGCCACACCGTGCAGCGCGACGTCCTTGCCGTCGTCGGCGATCCCTGCGACGGAGGCGCCCTGGATCGTCGATGCCTGCACGGTCAGGCCGTCGGTGGTCTTCTCGACCGCCACGCCGCGCCGCCCACCGGTCACCGTCAGCTGGTCGAGCACCACGTTCGCGTTGTTGACGTGGGTGAACACGCCGGCCGGTTCGTCGGTGGCGGTGAGCGCGGAGACCGTCACGTCCCGGGACCGGGTGAGCTCGAGACCCCCGCTGCCATCCCCGGTGGTGCTGACGGCGGTGACGTGCGTGCCGGTCTGGTTGTCGAGGCCGATCCCGAAGCTGCCGTTGCCGGTCGCGACGATGCCGGTGATCGGGCGGTCGGTGCTCGGACCCGTCACCTGCACGCCGTACGCACCGTTGTGCTCGGCGCGGACCCCGGACATCGTCGTGCCGCGATCGCCGCGCAGGACCAGCCCGGTGCCCGCCGCGCCGCTGACGGTGACCCCCTCGAGATGCACGCCCTGGGAACCGTCGAGCCGCAATCCGGTGCCGTTGCGCAGCAGCGACGTCCGGACGAGCGATCCGGTGCTGCCGGCGTGGAAGTCGAGGCCCGGGCGGTCCTCGACGTCGGCCTGCTCCCGGCCGTCGCGCGGTGCGGTGCCGAGGTCGCTGAGCGTGGCGTCGGTGGCCGTGAACCGCCCGCCGGGTGAGACGAGAATGAACGGACGGCCCGGACCGGGCGCCATCGCCTGGCCCGAGGCGCGGTCCACCGACGTCACGGTGGCCCCGTGCAGCGTCAGGCCGCCGCTGCCGGTGGAGATCGACGCAGCCTCCGGTGCCGTCGCCCCGCCGACCAGCTGCAGCGTCGTCACCGGAGCGCCCACGTCGAACGTGACGGTCGGCGTGAGGACGACGGCGGCCGAGAGCCGAGCGGTGCCGGCGGTGATCGACAGCCAGTCCGGTGGGAGGTACCGGTTCAGCGCCGCCAGCGTCAGCGTGCCGCCCGTGCGCGGGATGCGACGCGTCAGGCGGCCCTGGTCCACGAGGTCGACGCTCGTCGGACGGACGATCACCAGGGCCGTCGGGTGGCCGTGCGTCTCCCACGCCGTGCGGGCGCGCCGGGCGACGTCAGCGGACTGGGCGGCAGACCGGGCGGCGTCGGCGGACTGGGCGGCGGACCGGGCGGCGGATGGCGCGGCGGGCCGGGCGGGGGACTGGGCGGACGGCGGGGCGGGCGGCACCGCCGGCGCGGCGAGTGCCGCGCCCGGCAGTCCGACCGTGATGGCTGCGGCGCACGCGGCGCCGACGACCAGCCGGGACCATCGGCCGGTCCTCGCGTCGATCCCCATGCGATGCCTCTCTCGAACCGCGCCCGAGGCGCGGTGTGACTGTCCGGCGAGGCTGACCGCGATGTCCCTTCCTCGATGCACGACGTGCTGTGCTGTGCGATGTTCTGTACTTCAGACTATCGCGTTCGTAGATGTTATGCGCGGGCGCGTGCCGGCTGTAGGGTCCGGCGCGTGGGGACAACACCGGGCGTCGAGGCCGACCTCGGCTGGGCACTGGGTGCGATCAGCCGCTCGTACCTGCGCGCGGCCCGCGCGGCGGTGGCCGACCTGCCGGGGGGTGCCCGCGGCTATCTGGTGCTCGCGGTGGCCGGACAGGGCGAGCCGCGCAGCCAGCTCGCACTCGCCCAGCACCTCGGGGTGGACCGCACGGCGATGACCTACCTGCTCGACGACCTGGAGGCCGCCGGGCTCGTCGAGCGCCGGCCCGACCCGGCCGACCGCCGCGCCCGTCGCGTCGCACCGACCCCGGACGGCCTGGCCCTGCTGCGTGAGGTGAAGGCCACACTCCGCGACGTCGAGGACGGCCTGCTCGCGCCCCTGGACGACGAGGAGCGCGTCGTGCTGCGCGGGATGCTGCGCCGGCTCGCGACGAACGTGGCGCCGGCCAACCCCTGTGAGATCGCCCGGGAGTTCGCCGAGGGCGGCCCGGCCCCGGGCCCGGCCGCGCCGGCACTCCGCACGGGCCCTGGTGGGCTCGCCCGACGGGACCACGACCGGCTGAGCATCGGGCCTGCGGTACTCGGCGGGTCCGGACCCTCGGTGCCCGGCCGTCCGGGCGGCACACCGTACGGTGGCGGCGTGCCCCTCACCGGCAGCGTTGCGATCACCGTCGTCGCCGCCCTCCTGGTGCTGGTCGGCCTGGTGGGGATCCTCGTCCCGGTGCTTCCCGGCCCGGTCCTGGTCGTCGCCGGGATCGCGGTGTGGGCGGTGCCCCGCAACGACGCCGTCGGCTGGACGGTGCTGGGCGTCGCCGTCGCCCTCGTCGTCGCCGGCTCGGTGCTCAAGTACCTGCTCCCGGGACGCCGGATGCGCGACGCCGGGGTGCCCGGCCGCACGCTCGTCGCCGGTGGCCTGCTCGGGATCGTCGGGTTCTTCGTGGTGCCGGTCGTCGGGCTGCTCCTCGGATTCGTGCTCGGCGTGTACCTGGCCGAGATGGCCCGGATCGGTCGGGCCCGTGCGTGGCCGTCCGCGCGGCACGCCCTGACCGCGGTCGGCTGGAGCATCCTGATCGAGCTCGCGGCGGCCCTGCTGGCGACGGCCGTGTGGGTGGGGGCCTTGGTCCTGGCTTAGTGCCCCGTCCAGCAACGTCCACCCGGCTTCTCGGCGGTCCAGCCGCCCGCCGGCTGCGTTGTCGGAAGGCTCGAGTACGCCCGGTACGAGGGCCTTCCTCCGCCTTGCCGGACGAACGCCTGGATCCGCCGATAACCCGACCGACGTCACTGGACGGGGCACTAGGCTCGGCGGCCGTGGGCGAGACGATCAGGGTTGGCGTGCTGGGAGCACGGGGCCGGATGGGCAGCGAGATCTGCCGGACGGTGACGGCCGCACCGGACCTGGAGCTGGTGGTGGAGGTCGATCTGGGCGACTCGCTGTCCGCGCTGGTCGACGCCGACACCCAGGTGGTCGTCGACTTCACCCACCCGGGCGCCGCTCCGGACAACGTGCGCTTCGCCATCGACCACGGCATCGCCGCCGTCGTCGGCACCAGCGGGTTCGACGCCGCGCGGCTCGACACGGTCCGCGGCTGGCTCGCCGAGCGCCCCGGGCACGTGCTCGTGGCCCCCAACTTCGGCGTCGGCGCCGTGCTGGCCATGCAGTTCGCCCGCCAGGCCGCGCGGTTCTTCGAGTCGGTCGAGGTGATCGAGCTGCACCACGCCGGGAAGGTCGACGCCCCGTCCGGTACCGCCGTCCGCACCGCGGCCCTGATCGCGCAGGCTCGCCGGGACGCCGGACTCGGCGTGCCGCCGGACGCCACGACCCAGGAGCTGCCCGGCGCGCGCGGCGCGGACGTCGACGGGGTCCGGGTGCACTCGGTGCGGCTGCCGGGGCTGGTCGCGCACCAGGAGGTCGTGCTCGGCACCGACGGCGAGACGCTGACGATCCGGCACGACTCGATGAACCGCAGCTCGTTCATGCCCGGTGTGCTGCTGGCCGTGCGGAACGTGCGGGAGCGGCCCGGCCTGACGGTCGGCCTCGAACCGCTGCTGGGCCTCGACCAGTAGCCACTCCGCCTGGCGATGAGTTCCGGGGACGGCGACCGTCAGCACGACATGACCGTTCCCGACCTCGAACTCGCCGCCCGCCGGCTCGCCGCGCTGCTCGACGGCGTGCCCGATTCCGCCCTCGCCGCACCGACCCCCTGCGCGGACTCCTCCGTCGCCACGCTGCTCGACCACATCATGGGGTTGAGCGAGGGCCTGGCGGCCTCGGCGCGGAAGGAGGCCACGGGCGCCCCGCAGGCGTCGGCCGACCATCTCGACCCGGACTGGCGCGCGATCCTGCCCGGGCGGCTCGATGCCCTGGTCGACGCGTGGCGCGAGCCGGGCGCGGGGGAAGGGATGACGAGCGCGGGCGGGTTGACGCTGCCCGCCGCCGACGTCGCGGCCGTGACACTGGACGAGCTGGTCCTCCACGGCTGGGACCTGGCCCGGGCCAGCGGCCAGCCCTACGACCCGGACCCGCGGGACGTGGCCGCGATCCTGCCGTTCCTCGAGGCGTTCGGTTCCGAGCAGGGGGTGCCGGGGCTGTTCGGTCCGGCCGTGCCGGTACCCGACGACGCCCCGGCGTTCGACCGCGCGCTCGGGCTCAGCGGCCGCGACCCCGCCTGGCGCGCCCCAGCTGCCCAGGGCCGTTGACCCTGCTGCGCCGGGCGGCACATTCGTCCGTGATCGCTGTGGGCGGTCCGAGAGCCGCATGCGTGCGGCTTTCGCACCGGCGGCGGCGATCACCTGCCTACCTGTCCGGGCGCTACCGCAGGTGCAGGTCCAGCGGGCCGGACACGCGGACCTCGCGCAACGTGCCCGCTCCGGTGTCCAGGCCGCGCACCGCCCCGTCGTCCGTCCAGCCCGCGTGCCCGTAGAAGGCGCGGGACACGGCGTCCGCCTCCGGCACCCAGGCCCAGCCCGTCGCAGCGCCGTGGTCGCGCAGGGCGGCCGCGACCGCGGCGAGCAGGCGGCCGCCGTGCCCGCGCCGCCCCCAGCGCGGTTCGACGACCAGGGTGCTCACCTCTGCGATCGCGGTGCCGTCCTCCCCGCCGTAGTAGGCGGCCGCGCAGAAGCCGACGGTCCACTCGCCCTCCTCGGCGACGAACACGTGGTGCCCGCCGCCGGCGCCGACCGCGGCCCGCCACGCCTCGCGGGCGGCAGGGCTGCTGAGCTGCGCGAGCGCCTCGGCCGGGACGAGGTCGGCGTACGCGGCCCGCCAGGTGTCGGACTGGATGCGGACGAGGGCGTCGACGTCGGTCTCGACGGCCCGGCGCACGGTGGCGAGTGCCATGTGGCATGCATACCGGGTGCGAGCGGTGGCCCGGAGGCCGGCCCGCGGAAGAAAGCGTGGTGTGGCGACGTCGTGGAGGTGGTGAGGGTCGATCAGCGCCGCCGCACCCTGCCGTGGATCGCGCTCGGTGTGGTGTACGTGCTGTGGGGATCGACCTACCTCGCCAACCGCTTCATCATCGTGTCGATGCCGCCGCTGCTCGCCAGCGGCTTCCGGTTCATGACGGGCGGCCTGCTGCTCGGGATCCTGGTGCTGCTGTTCGCCGGGCCGCGGGTGTTCGCGATGACCCGGGCCCAGTTCGGCACGGCGGCGCTGTCCGGGCTGCTGCTGCCGGCATGGGGCAACGGGCTGGTGATCCTGGCCCAGAGCCAGGTCTCCTCCGGGCTGGCGGCGCTCCTGATCGCGTCGGTGCCGCTCTACATCGCCGTGCTGCGCGCGCTGAGCGGCGACCGCCCGCGCCGGGCGACCGTGCTGGGCGTGCTCGTCGGCGCGGCGGGCCTGGCGTTGCTCGTGCTGGTCGGGCCGTCCGGAGGCTCCGGCGGCGTCTCCGGCAGCGCCTGGTGGGGGCCGCCGCTCGTGCTGCTCGCCGGGGCCGGCTGGGCGACGGGCACCTTCGCGGCCACGCGCATGGCCGTGCCCGCGAACCCCTTCGCCCTCGCCACGGTCCAGCAGCTGATCGGCGGAGCGGTCCTCGTCACCACCGGGACGATCGCCGGTGAGCGGCTGCACCCGGCCACGGTCGCACCCGTGTCGTGGTGGGCCTGGCTGTACATGTCGCTGTTCGTCTCGCTCGGGGCGTTCAGCGCCTACGCCTACGCGCTGGCCACCCTGCCCGTCTCGACCGTCGCGACCTACGCCTACGTCAACCCCGTGATCGCCGTCGTGCTCGGCGTGGTGGTGGCGGGGGAGCGGTTCTCGGCGGTACAGCTCGTCGGGGGTGCGATCGTGCTGGTCGCGGTCGTGATGGTGATCGCGGCCGAGCGCCCCGCACGCGCTGCCGGTCGGGTGCGGGAGGCGCCCGCCGTCAAGGTTGCCGCTCGCCCCCGCCGCCGGCCGCCGGTCCACGGCGTCCGGATCGTCGCGCGTGACCGCGTCGCGAAAAATGGAAACTGTCGGTGGTGGATGGCAGCATCGCCGTCGTGGACACCGTCGACGTGCTCGGCCCCGCCGCCGCCCGCCGCGCAGCGCTCGCGGCGCAGGGGTTCGCCGACGCGCGCCCGTCCGGCGTGGTGACGCGCCGGCACCTCGCGCGGCTGCTCGCCCGGATCCGGCTGCTGCAGCTGGACTCGGTGAACGTCGCGGTGCGCGCCCACTACATGCCGGTCTTCAGCCGGCTCGGCCCCTACGACCCGGGACTGGTCGACGACGCCGCCTGGACGCACTCGGTGCGCCGGCCGCGGCTGCTGGTGGAGTACTGGGCGCACGAGGCGAGCCTGCTGCCGGTCGCCGACTGGCCGCTGTTGCTGTCGGGCGCCAAACGCCCCGGGTGGTGGCGACACTACGAGGCGCTCGCGGACCGGGAGCCGCAGCTGGTCGACGACCTGCTCGCGGCCGTCAAGGAGCTGGGGCCGGTGGGTGCGGGGGCGCTGGAGACGGCGCTGGGCGCCGGCGTGGTGCGGCCGAAGGGCGCAAGCTGGTGGGCGCGGTCGGACGTCAAGCGGATCTGCGAGTACCTGTTCGGCGCCGGTGCGCTCACCACCGGGGCCCGGGTGCACTTCCAGCGCCTCTACGACCTGCCCGAACGGGTGCTGCCTCCCGAGGTCCTCGCCGCGCACCCGGCGGACCCCGAGGTGTCGGCGCGGGCGCTGGTGCTCCGGGCGGCGGGTGCGCTGGGGGTGGCCACGGAGCCGGACCTGCGTGACTACTACCGGCTCGGGCCCGCGCACGCGCAGCGGGCGGTCGTGCAACTCCTCGAGGAGGGCGGGTTGGAGCGCGTCGCCGTCCGGGGCTGGCGCCACCCGGCGTACCGGTTGCCGGGCGCCCGGATCCCGCGACGGATCACGGCGCGCGCGCTGCTGTCGCCGTTCGACCCGCTGATCTGGGAGCGCGCCCGCACCGAGCGCCTCTTCGGCTTCCGCTACCGCATCGAGATCTACGTACCGGAGCCGCAGCGCGAGTACGGCTACTACGTCTTCCCGTTCCTGCTCGACGACGCCCTGGTGGCCCGGGTCGACCTCAAGGCGGACCGGGTGGCGGGTGTGCTCCGCGTGCCCGGCGCCTTCGGCGAGCTACCCGGCTCGTCCGCCGTGGCGGCGGACCGGCCGCGGGTCGTGGCCGAGCTGGCGGCCGCCCTGCACGAGCTGGCGGCCTGGCAGGGGCTGGACGGGGTGGTGGTCGGTGGGCGGGGCGACCTCGCCGCCCCGCTCACCGCACAGCTCCGGTGATCCGCCCGGTCCCGTGCGCTCAGACGGGCTCCGTGGCCCGGGTGACCAGCACGTCCCCGCTCGCGGTGCGGCCGCGCAGCCACAGCACCGGCTCGCGGCCCGGGGCGGTCCGGTGCACCTCCAGCTCGCTGCGGGCGCGCCCGGACCCCGACGACAGATCCAGCTCGGCCAGCACCCCGGCGTGGACGCCGATCGTCAGGCCGCCCGACCCCGTGGTCAGGTCCAGCCGCCCGGCGCTGGCGTCGGCGACGGAGACCGCGCCGGTGCCCGTGCGCACGCCGACGTCCGCGTGGACCGCACCGATCCTGACGTCCCCGCTGCCGGCCTTGATGTCGGTGGACCCGGCGACCGCGCCGACGCGGACCGTGCCCGAGCCGGTCCGGATGCGCGCCCGCCCGCCGATGGCGCCGAGCGCGACGTCGCCGGACCCGGTGGTGACCTCGGCGTCGCCGTCCACGTCGGCGGCGGTCGCCGTGCCGGCCCCGGTCCGAACGGTCGCCCGGCCCGCTCGGCCACGGACCGCGACGTCACCGGCGCCGGTCCGGGCCGTCACGCGCGAGCCCGGCGGTGCCCACACCGTGACGACCAGCGGCACCATCCGCAGCGGCAGCTCCGTGGTCGAGCGCACCGTCAGCGTCGGGGCCTCGCCGCCGGCACCCGGGGCGGACCACGCGATGTCCGCCGCGCGCACCGCGTCCGCGCCTGCCGAGGCGGGACCGTCGCCGTCGTCGGTGTCGGGCGCCGCCGCCACGGAGCCCAGCCAGGACGCCACCTCGCCGAGACGCTGCGCCCATCCGCCCGCCGCCGTCGGGTCGTGCCGCACCTCGACGCGCACCTCGAGCTCGCCAGGGGCGTTGCCCCCGTTCTCGTTCTCCCCGTTCTCCGTCCCTGCGGCCTCGTCACCACCGGCGGAGTCGTCCAGGTGCACCACCACCCGCCCGACGTCCACCGCGAGGTCCAGATCCGCCGGGCCCGCGACCGTCCGGCTCTCCTGCCGCACCAGATCCTCCACGGTGATCAGCCCTCGACCCAGCCGCGCAGGTTGCGGCCGTCGTCCGGGCCGCCGGGCCGGTCGGACCCGGACCCGAGCCCCACGCCCACCGTCACCCGGCCGGCCGCCCCACGGCCCGCGCGAGCCGCGGCGGAGCTGCCCGGACAGCGCCCCTTGCACCGCCTGAGCCACCCAGGAGTTGAGCGAGACGCCCTGGGCGGCGGCCGCCTGCTCGGCCTGGCCCTTGATCTGCTCCACCAGCCGCAGCGTGATCCGGCTGATGTCGCCGGTGTCGACCCCCGGGCCGCGCGGCGGCGGAGGTGGCGGCGCGGCGTCGGCGACGTGCTCCGGGCCGACGGCGACCCGGACGTCGCGCCCGTCGAGGCGCACCTCGACCGTCCGGTCGCCGAGCTCGGCGGTGATCTCCGCGGCGAGGTCGGCGAGCGCGTTCATCACCGCCAGCCGGGCGGCGGGCTCCACCGCGGCACCGAGAAGCGCCGCGGTGCGTCGTGTCTGTTCGTCCCCGGCGGCCGCCGCGGAGGTGAGGTCGTCGCGCAGCTGGGCGACGTATCGGCCGATGTCCATGACACCACTCTGACGTCACGAGTGACGTCGGTCAAGCAAACCTGTGGTGTCACTCAGGTCGGCGCCCCCAGGCCTGGAAGAAGGTCGCGTAGAGGGTCACGGTCGCCGGGTCCGCCAGGTGCGCCTCCAGGCCCGCGACGGCGCCGTCGAGCTGCGCCGCCGTCATCGAGCGGCCGGCGAGGATGCGCTCCCGGTGCAGCGCGACGAACCGCAGCAGCAGCCGGTGGTACGGCTCGCCGGGGCGGAACACCCGCATGTGGGGAATAACCTCGACGTCGACCAGCCCGGCCGCCCGCAGCAGCGCGGGCAGCCGCCTGCCGATGTGCACGTCACCGCTCCACACTGCCGCGGCCGCGGTACGGAGCCGGTCCCAGCCGGAATGTTCGGGCAGGCAGGTCCAGGTGAGCCAGTCGACGTCCTGCACCGCGACATGGCCGCCGGGCCGGGTCAGTCGCACCATCTCGGCGAGTACCGCGGCCGGCTGCGGCACGTTGTTGAGCACGAGCCGCTCGTGGACGAGATCGAACGATCCGGGGTCCAGGGCGGTGCCGGTCGCGTCCGACACCATGAGCTCGACCCCGGTGAACCCGCGGGCGTCCAGCTCCTGCCGGGCGATCGCGAGGTAGCGGGCCTCCCGGTCGAGCCCGACCACGCGGCCCGCCGGGCCGACGCGCTCGGCGAACAGGTCGAGCACGCCGAGCGGGCCACAGCCGAGATCGAGGACGCGGTCTCCGGCATGCAGGCCGATGCGGTCGAGCAGCGTCTCGGCCTCGGCGCGGTGCAGCGCGCACTGGGCGAGCAGTCGCGCGCGCTCCGCGTCGTCGACCCCGAGCGAGTAGTCCGGGCGGTCCCGCACGTCCGCCGTCGGCAACGTCGTCCTCGGGAGGTCGGGCGGGGCGATGTCGTGCCCGTTCCGGCGCCCGTCGCGGCGGATCACGTCGGAGAGCGCTCCCCGCGGCTGCGGACTCATCGCACTTCCTCGCTGCGCTCGGTCGGCCATTCGTCCGGGCGCTGTGACATTGGTTCGCTCGCAAGCTCGCTCACTGGGCCGCCGCACTCTCGATCACGTCCGCCGTCCCGTTCGACCAGGGCGAGACGGTCCGCGGCTGGGGGATCCCGTCGAGGACGAGATCGACCCGCTCTGTGAAGAAGCAGACGAGGTCGCGGATCTTCGGGTTCTCCGGGATCGGGTCCGGATAGCTCCACGCGGCGTCGGGCACGACCAGCCCGCCCGCCCGCACCGACCAGTACCGCGCCACGCCCTTGTACGGGCACTCGGTGACGGTGTCGCTGGCCTGGAGGAACTCCGTGCGCACGTCGGAGTAGGGCAGGTAGTACCGGGTCGGCAGGTGGGTCTCGAAGAGCAGCAGCGGTCGGATGCTGCGCGCGACGGTCTCGCCGCCGACCCGGATCTCCACCAGCTGGGAGCTGCGCAGCGTGTCCACCCGCCCGTAGGGGCTGCGCGCGTGCACGCGGACCTGCTCGTCCTCCTCGTACCAGTCGAGCCGGCGCCAGGAGAACGTCACGTACCCGGCGAGGTCCGGGTGGGAGTCCGTCCACGCCGCGCGCAGCGCCCGGTCGCGTCCGGCCTGCACCGTCCACGTCGACTGCCCGTCGGGGTCGCGCGACTCGTCCACCAGCGCGTCCGCCACCACGTCCTCCCGCGGCAGGAAGTAGGTCGGCAGGCCCTTCGGGCCGAAGCGGATCATCAGGAGCGCGCGGCTGCTGTCGGCGACCAGGCGCGAGCCGAGGCGCACCCGGATCCGCCGCGGGGTCGGCTCGACGTGGTGGGCGGTCGGGTCCGGGCCCGTGACGGCCGGGTCGAACGGCGCGAGGCCGGTCACGGCGCGCCTCCGTCGGGTACGGCGTCGAGTTCGGGCATCAGCACCACGCTCTCCTGCTCGTTGGGGTCGGTGCGGGCGATGACGGCGAACATCGGCTCGTCCGTGCGGTTGATCGGCAGGTGCGGGACACCGGCGGGGATGTAGACGAAGTCGCCCGGCCCCACCTCGTCGCGGTGGGCGAGCCCCTCGCCCCACCAGAACTCGCACCGGCCGCTGACGGTGTAGATCGCGGACTCGTGCGACTCGTGGCGGTGCGCCTTCGCCCGGCCGCCCGGCGGGATCGTCACCGAGTGCAGGCACAGCCCGTGCGCCCCGGCCGACTCCGCGGAGATCCCGGCGGCGTACGACAGGCCCTGGCGGCCCTCGTAGCCCTCGCCGCCGCGGACGATGCGGCAGCGAGGGCTCGTCCGGTCGATCGTCGCCCGCTGCGGCGTGGGATGCGGATGTGCTGGTCATGGCGGAGCCTCTTTCGATCAGGCGGGCCGGCGGCAGACTGCGGCGAACAGGCCGAGGCCGACGTGGGGACGGTCGACGGCCTCGTCGAGGGCCGTGAACGCAGCGTCCCAGCGGGCCACGTCCGCGGCGTCGGCGAGCCCGGCGCGGACCAGCTCGTCGCGCGCCGCCCAGGCGGGCCCGCGCATGCCGCGCGGCGCCGGACCGTCGACGGTCCATCCGCGGTACTCCTCGACGGTCAGCCCCGCCGCGCGCGCCAGGTCGGGCAGCCGGCGGCCGATCCGCGGGTCGTTGCCCTGGCGCTCGTGCCAGCGCGCGTACCGTGCGCGCCAGCTCGACCGCCTCGGGCAGCGCGGGCGTGATCGTGGCGGTCGTCAGGTCGACGTCCACGAGGTAGACGTGGCCGCCGGGCCGCACCAGCGTCGCCAGGTGGTCCACGATCCGCTGCACGGCGCGGCCGTTGTGGGCGAGCACGTGGCGCAGCACGACCGTGTCGACGGACGCCGGCGCCAGCCCGGTGCTCTCCGCCCGTCCCTGGCGGACCTCACCCGGCGCCACCGGGGCCCCGAACCGTGCCGCGGCGAGGGCGGCGCGGGCGGCGGTCACCGCGGTCCGGTCGGCGTCGACCCCGACGACGTGGCCGGTGGGCCCCACGAGCTCGGCGAGCGTCACGAGCATCGCGCCGGGCCCGCAGCCCACGTCGGCCACCCGCGCGCCCGGCACGATGCCGGCCGCCGTCCACAGGTCGCCCTCCTCGGCCCGCGCCCGGGCGGCCATCATCCGGTAGCGCCCCAGTTCGTCGTCCGAGAGCCGCAGGGCGTAGGTGCTCGGTGCCGTGGTCATGCCGTCCAGGAGACCGGTTCGCGCGCTCCGCGGACATCCGTGACAGCCACCGATGTTCTCCGTGCTGGCCCGGGGGTCTCGGTCCTGTCGGTGCCGGTCGTTACTCTTCCGGCCATGCCGGAGACCGTGCCGCTGAGGGTCCAGCTCGTCGCGAAGACGGAGTTCTTCCCGCCGGCGGACGTGCCCTGGGAGACCGACGCCGACGGTGGCCAGGCGCTGGCCGAGTTCGCCGGGCGGGCCTGCTACCAGTCGTGGGCCAAGCCGAACCCGGTCACGGCCACCAACGCGGGCTACCTGCGGCACATCCTCGAGGTCGGGCACCTGTCGGTGCTCGAGCACGGCTCGGTGAGCTTCTACCTCACGGGCGTGTCGCGCTCGCTCACGCACGAGCTGATCCGGCACCGCCACTTCTCCTACAGCCAGCTCTCGCAGCGGTACGTCCCGGAGCGGAACGCGGCGATGGTGGAGCCGGACGCCATCGCGGCGGACCCGGAGCTGCACGCGATCTTCGACGAGGCCGCGGCGACGGCGATCAAGGCGTACGAGGAGCTGCTGGCCGGGCTGCAGCGCCGGTTCGCGGACGTGCCGAACGCCACGCTGCGGCGCAAGCAGGCCCGCCAGGCGGCCCGGGCGATCCTGCCGAACGCGACGGAGACCCGCATCGTCGTCACCGGCAACTACCGGGCGTGGCGGCACTTCATCGCGATGCGCGCCACGGAGCACGCGGACGTCGAGATCCGCGCGCTGGCCGTCGAGTGCCTGCGGCAGCTGCAGCGCGAGGTGCCGAACGTGTTCGGCGACTTCGAGCTCGGCCGCCTCGACGACGGCACGGAGATCGCGTCGAGCCCGTTCGTCACCGAGGGGTAGCGGAGCGCCGAGCTGGCCCGGGGGTAGCAGAGTGCCCGAGCATTGGCCCGAGGGGTAGCGGAGCGCCCGAGCAGGCACCGAGGGGTAGCGGAGCGCCCGAGCATCCGGCACCGAGGGGTGACCCCGGGTCGGACGCCGCTGCAGCGCAGGCGGTGGGCGGCCGGCCGCGGATACGGTGGCGTCGTGAGCCTCGCCCGCGCCGAACGAGCAGCCCTGTCCGACACGCTGGACCGCACCGACCCCGACCAGCCCACCCTCTGTGCCGGCTGGACCGCCCGAGACCTGCTGGCGCACCTGCTGGTCCGGGAGCGGCAGCCGTGGGCGTCCGGCGGCATCGTGATCCCGTTCCTGGCGCCGCTCACGGAGCGGGCGATGCAGGGGTACGCGGACACGGCATGGAAGGACATGGTCGAGCAGCTGCGGTCCGGGCCCCCGGCCTGGTCGCCGTCCCGGATCGGGCGGGTCGACGAGGCCGTGAACGGCGCCGAGCTGTTCGTCCACCACGAGGACGTCCGGCGCGGCCGGCCCGGCTGGGAGCCGCGCGGGGCGGACGAGACCCGCGACGGCGCGCTGTGGGACCTGGTCACCAGGATGGGCAGAGCTGTTCTACCGGCGCAGCCCGGTGGGCGTGGTGGTGCGTCGCCCGACCGGCGCGCAGGCCGTGATCAAGACGGGCCGCGGGACTCGTCACGATCGAGGGCGAGCCGGGGGAGATCCTGCTGCACGCGTTCGGCCGCGACGCCGTGCGCGTCGAGCTCCGCGGTCAGCCGGCCGACGTCGACGCGCTGGCGGGGTCGGCGCGCGGGGCGTGAGGCGCGTCGCCGGGCTCTCTCCCCGGTGCCCGGGTTTCGCACGACTCCTCCGATCCGGGTCGCCGATCTGCAGGACCGCTCAGGATGTGTGGGGCTCGGGGCGGGATACCGTCGGGGCCGGGCGGTACCGTCACGGGCATGAGTTCCCCCGGTTCGAGTCCGTCCGGCCTCCGGCCGCCCGGTCGCCCGTTCGGGCGGGTCCTGACGGCCATGGTCACGCCCTTCGACACCGACGGCCGGCTCGACCTGGCCCGCGCCGAGGAGCTGGCCACCCACCTGGTCGATCTCGGCAACGACGGCCTGGTGGTGAACGGCACCACGGGGGAGGGGCCGACGACCACGGACGAGGAGAAGGCCGAGCTGGTCCGCGCGGTCGTGAACGCCGTCGGCGGGCGGGCCACGGTCGTCGCCGGGGCGGGTACCTATGACACCGCACACAGCGTGCACCTGGCCCGGGACGCCGAGAAGGCCGGCGCGCACGGCCTGCTCCTGGTCACGCCCTACTACTCCCGTCCGCCGCAGTCGGGCCTGCTCCTGCACTTCACGGCGGTGGCCGACGCCACGGACCTCCCGGTGATGCTCTACGACATCCCGCCCCGCAGCGTCATCGCGATCGAGGCGGACACGCTGCGCCGCCTCGCCGAGCACCCGCGGATCGTCGCGGTCAAGGACGCCCGGGGGGACTTCCGGGTGGCCACGGAGATCATCGCGACCACCGGCCTGGCCTACTACAGCGGAGACGACCCGGTGAACCTGCCTTTGCTCTCGATCGGCGCGGTCGGGTTCGTCAGCGTCATCGGGCACGTGGTCGCGGACCGGCTCCGGGTGCTGGTCGACGCGTACGAGGCCGGCGACATCGCGCGGGCCCGCACCGTGCACGCCGCGACGTTCCCGGTGATCCGGGCGATGGGCCGGACAGGCGGGGTGATCTTCAGCAAGGCGGCGCTGCGGCTGCGCGGCGTCGATGTCGGCGATCCGCGGCTACCGCTGCCGCCCGCCACGCCGGAGCAGGTCGCGGCGATCACGGACGACCTGGCGGAGGCCGGCGTCCCGCTCGTGCGGGCCCACGAGCCGGCGGCGGACGTGGCCGGCGCGGACCGCGGCGCCGGCGTGGGATCGGGAGTCTCGGCATCGTGACCGAGCCTGCGAGGTCACCATTCAACACAGCACCTTGGGGCACGACGTCGACGAGCGTCAGCGAGGAGACGCCGTGACCCGCCCTCCCGCCCGGTCGGACCGCTCCCGCGGCGACCGGCGACCCCGCCCGCCCCGGCGCGACGCCGGCCGCACCGCACCCGTACAGCCCGAGGAGGTCAACCCGGCCGAGCTGCCCACCGGGCCGCCTCCGGCCCTGCCCCCGGGGGGCCTGCGGGTCGTCGCCCTCGGGGGCATCGGCGAGGTCGGGCGCAACATGACGGTCTTCGAGCACGAGGGCCGGCTGCTCGTCGTCGACTGCGGGGTGCTGTTCCCGAGCGAGGACTCGCCGGGTGTCGACCTGATCCTCCCGGACTTCCGGGCGATCGAGGAGCGGCTCGGCGACATCGACGCGCTGGTGCTGACCCACGGCCACGAAGACCACATCGGTGCGGTGCCGTTCCTGCTGCGCCAGCGTCCGGACCTCACGGTCGTCGGGTCCCGGTTCACGCTCGCGCTGGTCGCCGAGAAGTGCAAGGAGCACCGGCTCACCCCGCACCTGCTGGAGGTCGCCGAGGGCGCGCGGCTGCAGCACGGGCCGTGGGACTGCGAGTACTTCGCGGTGAACCACTCGATCCCGGACGCGCTGGCCGTCGCGATCCGCACGCCGGCCGGGCCTGGTGCTGCACACCGGCGACATCAAGCTCGATCAGCTCCCGCTCGACGGGCGGCTGACCGATCTCGCCGGCTTCTCCCGCCTCGGCGACGAGGGCGTCGACCTGTTCCTCGTGGACTCCACGAACGCGGACGTCCCCGGCTTCGTCACCGCCGAACGCGAGATCGGCCCGGTGATCGAGAGCGTGTTCCACCGCTCCCCGTCGCGGATCATCGTCGCCTGCTTCGCCAGCCACGTGCACCGGGTGCAGCAGGTGTTCGACGCTGCGGCCAAGCACGGGCGGCGGGTGTGTCTGGTCGGCCGGTCGATGTTGCGCAACATGGGCATCGCCGTCGAGCTGGGGTTCCTCAACGTGCCCGAGGGCCTGCTCGTCGAGCTGGACGACGCGATGGCGCTGCCGGACGACGAGCTCGTGCTCATCTCGACCGGGTCGCAGGGCGAGCCGCTCTCGGCGCTGTCGCGGATGGCCCGCGGGGACCACCGGACGGTCCGGATCCGGCCCGAGGACACCGTGATCCTCGCGAGCTCGCTGATCCCGGGCAACGAGACCGCGGTCTTCGCCGTGATCAACGGCCTGATCCGGCTCGGCGCGACGGTCGTGCACCAGGGCAACGCGAAGGTGCACGTGTCGGGGCACGCGCCGGCGGGCGAGCTGCTGTTCCTCTACAACGCGGTGCGGCCGAGCAACGTCATGCCCGTGCACGGGGAGTGGCGCCACCTCCGCGCCAACGGCGCCCTCGCGATGCAGACGGGTGTCCCCGAGGAGTGCGTGGTGATCGCCGAAGACGGGGTGGTGGTCGACCTGGTCGACGGCCGCGCCGCCATCACCGGGCGGGTCGAGGTGGGCCGGGTGTACGTCGACGGGCTGTCGGTCGGCGACATCGGCGAGAGCACGCTGAGCGACCGCCTGGTGCTCGGCGAGGGTGGCTTCGTGCAGATCACGGTGGCCATCGACTCGTCGACGGGGCGGGCGGTGTCGCGCCCGACGATCGCCGGGCGCGGCTTCTCGGACGACCCGAAGGCGCTCGACGCCGTCCTGCCGCTGATCGAGATGGAGCTGTCGCGCACCGAGGCGGAGGGGATCACGGACACGCACCGGATCGCCCAGGCGGTGCGTCGGGTGGTGGGCCGGTGGGTGGGCGAGACCTACCGTCGCCGGCCCATGATCGTGCCCAACGTCATCCCGGTCTGACCGGTCGCCGCCGGCCGAGCGGCCGGCGGGCGCCGTCGCCGCGGGCCGGCGCGCGTGTACTGCTCGCGCCGGGCCGTCGGGTCGGTGTCCCGGCATCCGCCGTGCCGTGCGGGTACGGGATCGATTCAGCACGCTTGCGACACGCGTGGGAACCGGGCGTGCCGTGTCCTCGCTGTTACCGTCGCGCCATGTGCCGACCTGCGGGAACGCCGTGACCGCCACCCCTGCCGTGATCTCCGGCAGCAGGCAGGCGGTCCGTCTCGTGCTCGGGGCGGTCGCCGCCGCGGTCGCCGCCCTCGTCCTCTTGGGGCTGCTGGTCGCGGTGGTGGCCGCGCGACCGACCGGGGCGGACACCGCGTTCGGGTTGGGCCTCGCGGCAGCCGGCGCCGCGGCACTGGGCGTCGGCCTGCTGGTCGTCGCCCGTGCCGGGGCGCTCGCCCGGCGCCCGGCGGGCCGGACCCGGGCCGCCGCGGTGCTGACCCGCTGCCTGCTCGCGGCGACCGTGGGAGCCGTGGCGATGGTGGTCGTCGGGGTCGTCGCGGTGTCGGCGTCCCGGGCCGTGGCTCCCGGCCTCGGCGCCGGTGCCGCCGCGGTGCTGCTCGTCGGGCTGGCCGCCCTCGCCGGCCGCACCCGCCGCCGGCTGACCGCCGCCCCGGACCCGCCCGTCGCGTCGCCTCCGGTACCGATCCCCGTCATCCCGGCGCAGCGCTCCGCCGAGCCCGCTCCCGTCGCGCGCGGTGCGTCGGATCCCGGCCCGGCGGCCGACGCCCGATAGCCTCGGCGCATGGCAGGACGCGCGACGGCCGGCGGCCGCTCCTCGGGAACCCGCGCGGCCGGGACGACGCGGGGGACGACCCGCAAGCCCGCCGCGCGCAAGCCCGCAGCCCGGCGGTCACCCGGCCGCCGCACCCGCCGCAAACCGGACCTGCTCGACCGCGCGATCGACGGCGTCGGCCGCGGGGTCGCCCGCGCCGGCCGCGGCGTGGGCCGGGGGATCGGCCGCACCCGCGACATCGACCCCGTGCACCGCCGCGGCGGGCTGGGCGTGCTGGTGCTGGTGCTGGCCGTCGTCGTCGGCGCGGGCGTGTGGGCCGGCGCGGGCGGACCGGTCGGGCAGACGTTCTCCAGCGCGCTCGCCGCGATCGTCGGGCTCGGCGCGGTGGTCGTTCCCGTGCTGCTGTTCGTCGTCGGCGTGGTGCTCATGACCACCGAGGCCCACCCCGAGGCCCGGCCGCGGCTGGTGGTCGGCTCGGCGCTCCTCGCGCTCGGCGCGCTCGGCCTCGTGCACATCGGTGCGGGCCTGCCCGCCGAACCCGAGCGCTGGCACGAGGGCGGCGGGGCCGTCGGCTATCTCGCCGCGATCCCGCTGGCCGGCGGGCTCACCGTCTGGGTCGCCGTGCCCGTGTTGCTGCTCCTGTCGGGGTACGCGGTCCTGCTGCTCATCGACACCCCGCTGCGCGAGGTTCCGGACCTGCTCCGCAGGTTGACCGGCCGCGAGCTCGCCGACGAGGACGAGCACGACGCCACCGACGGCGACCGCGGGCACGACCTCGAGGACGACCCCGCACCGGCCGATCCGGCCCGGCGTCGGCCGAGCCGCAGGCGGCAGGGCGCCTTCGCCGAGCCGCCCGCCGCGGCCGAGCCGCCGGCGGAACCCGACGCCCGCCGGCCGCGACCGGCGAGCCGCCCGCCCGACCCCGCCGTCCCGCCCCGCCGGTCCCGGCCACCCCGCCCGCCGAGACGGGCGGTGACGGTGTCGGCGAGCAGCTGCGCCTGGCGATGCGCGAGACGGCCGGCGACACGACCTACACGCTGCCGCCGAGCGATCTGCTGCCCACGGGCCCGGCTCCGCGCACCCGCAGCAGCGCGAACGACCAGATCATCGAGGCGATCACCGGCGTCCTGGAGCAGTTCAACGTGGACGCGCAGGTCACCGGCTTCACCCGCGGCCCGACCGTCACCCGCTACGAGATCGAGCTGGGTCCGGCGGTCAAGGTCGAGAAGATCACCCAGCTGCAGCGCAACATCTCCTACGCGGTCGCCACGGACAACGTCCGCCTGCTCGCGCCGATCCCCGGCAAGTCGGCGGTCGGGATCGAGGTGCCCAACAGCGACCGCGAGATGGTCCGGCTCGGTGACGTGCTGCGCAGCGGCAACGCGCGCAGCGAGGCGCACCCGTTGGGCATCGGGCTGGGCAAGGACATCGAGGGCCACTTCCTCGTCGCGAACCTGGCGAAGATGCCGCACCTGCTCGTCGCCGGGTCCACCGGCTCCGGCAAGTCGAGCTTCGTCAACTCGATGCTCGTCTCGCTGCTGTCGCGGGCGACGCCGGACGAGGTCCGGATGATCCTCATCGACCCGAAGATGGTCGAGCTGACCCCGTACGAGGGCATCCCGCACCTGATCACGCCCATCATCACCCAGCCGAAGAAGGCGGCGTCGGCGCTGTCGTGGCTGGTCGAGGAGATGGAGCAGCGCTACCAGGACATGCAGGTCAACAAGGTCCGCCACGTCGACGACTTCAACCGCAAGGTCCGCTCCGGCGAGATCACCGCGCCGCCGGGCAGCGAGCGGGAGTACCGGCCCTACCCCTACATCCTGTGCATCGTGGACGAGCTGGCCGACCTCATGATGACCGCGCCGCGCGACGTCGAGGACGCCGTCGTGCGGATCACGCAGAAGGCGCGCGCCGCCGGCATCCACCTGGTGCTCGCGACCCAGCGCCCGTCCGTGGACGTCGTCACCGGACTGATCAAGACGAACGTGCCGTCCCGGCTGGCGTTCGCCACGTCGTCGCTGACCGACTCGCGGGTGATCCTGGACCAGCCGGGGGCCGAGAAGCTCATCGGCATGGGCGACGGGCTCTACCTGCCGATGGGCGCGGGCAGGCCGGTCCGCATGCAGGGCGCGTACGTGAGCGACGAGGAGATCTCCTCGGTCGTCGGGTTCACCAAGGACCAGGCCGAGCCGACCTACACGGAGGGCGTCACCGCGGCGAAGGCCGGCGAGGCGAAGGAGGTCGACGCCGACATCGGCGACGACATGGACCTTCTCCTCCAGGCCGCCGAGCTGATCGTCACGTCGCAGTTCGGCTCCACGTCGATGCTGCAGCGCAAGCTGCGCGTCGGCTTCGCGAAGGCCGGGCGCCTGATGGACCTGCTGGAGAACCGCGGGATCGTCGGCCCGTCGGAGGGCAGCAAGGCCCGCGACGTGCTCGTGAAGCCGGACGAGCTGGACGGCGCGCTGTACCTGATCCGCAACGGCAGCGCCCCGGACGCGGACGACGAGGAGGACTGACGCGTGCAGGATGACGCCGTGAGGCCTCTACGCCGAGGTGGACGACGAGCGCCTCGCCCGAGCTGTACGCGAGGGCGGTCTGGACGACCTCAGCGCCTTCGCGGCGCTGGTCGAGCCGTGAACACGTGCTCCGGGGGGCGCTCCGGCCGCGGACGACGATGAGGGCTGATCCGCTGGCCGGGCATCGGGCTCAAGGGCGGTGCCGGAGGGACTTTCGCCCCGGAACCGAGGGACCTGAGCCTCTGAGTGCAGGGGCCGGATGTCGCTAGCGTCCGCCCGATGGTCACCGAGGATCATGGCCCGAGACGGAGCCCCGCATGACCGCTGCGCCCCCCACCACATCCCGGTCCGATCGACGCAAGCTCATGGTGGGGAAGGGCTGGGTGCAGGCCGTCGCCCTCGTCGTGATCTTCGGTTTCTTCGTGATGGGCATCCTCGCCTACCGGACCTACACCGCCTCGATGCCCCAGCCGGAGAAGGTCGTCACCGCCAACGGCGACGTGCTCTTCACCGGCGCGGACATCACCGCCGGGCAGGAACTGTTCCTCGCCCGGGGATTGATGGAGTACGGGTCTGTGGTCGGGCACGGCGCCTACCTCGGGCCCGACTACACCGCGGACTACCTGCGCCGCGCGACGGACTTCGTGGAGACGCAGCTGCGCGAGTCCGGCACCGCCGAACCGCGCCAGGCGGTGATCTCCGAGTTCCGCACCAACCGGTACGACGAGGCCACCGGGACCCTGACCTTCACCGACAACCAGGCCAGGGCCTTCGAGGCCAACACCCAGCACTACGGACAGTTCTTCGGCGCGGACTCCAGCCGGAACGGGCTGGTCCCGAACGTGATCAGCGACCCGGCGCAGGTTCGCCAGCTCACGGCGTTCTTCGCCTGGACCGCGTGGGCGTCGGCGGCCGAACGGCCCGGCCACACCTACTCCTACACCAACAACTGGCCGGCCGAGCCCCGGGTGGACAACAGCCCGACGGCAGACGTGGTGGTGTGGAGCGTCCTGTCGCTCGTCGTGCTGCTCGGCGGCACCGGCATCCTGTTCGCGGTCTACGGCCGCTGGAGCGCCAAGGTCGGCTGGCACAGCGCGGAGGCCCCGGCAATCTCGTTCCGCCAACCCAGCGAGGTGGCCCTGACCCCGGCCCAGCGCGCGACGGCCTGGTTCTTCTTCACGATCGCGGCGTTGTTTCTGGTCCAGACGCTGCTGGGCGCCGCGGCCGAGCACTACCGGGCCGACATCCTGAGCTTCTTCGGCTTCGACCTCGCCGCGCTTCTCCCGTTCAACCTGGCCCGGACCTGGCACCTGCAGCTCGCCCTGTTCTGGACCGCGGCCTCGTTCCTGGCCGCCGGGATCTTCCTGACCCCGTTCGTCGCCGGACGCGAGCCCCGCAAGCAGTCCGTTCTCGTCTATGTCCTCTTCGGCGCGGTCGTCGTGGTCGTGGTCGGCAGCCTGCTGAGCGAGGCCCTGTCGATCCACGGCGTCTCCTGGGCGAAGGGGCCCCTGTTCGCCCAGCAGTGGGAGTACCTCGACCTGCCGCGCATCTGGCAGGCCCTGCTGACGATCGGCATGTTCATCTGGATCGCGATCATCTACCGGGGGATCCGGTCGCGCCTGGCGGGCGAGTCGAAGGGCAACATGCCCTGGTTGTTCTTCTTCTCCGCCCTGTCCATTCCGGCGTTCTACGCCATCGGGCTGCTGGCCGGCACCGACACCCACCTCACCGTCGCGGAGTTCTGGCGGTTCTGGGTGGTGCACCTGTGGGTCGAGGACTTCCTCGAACTCTTCACCACGGTGATGGTCGCCTACATCTTCGTGATGCTCGGCGTCGTCCGCGAGACCATCGCCCTGGGCGTCATCTTCCTCGACGTGATCCTCTACTCCGCCGGCGGCGTGATCGGCACCATGCACCACCTCTACTTCTCCGGCACGCCGGTGGAGCACATGGCGCTGGGGGCGTTCTTCTCCGCCGCCGAGGTGATCCCGCTGACCTTCCTGACGGTCGAGGCGTGGGCCTTCCTGCAGCTCGGGGCGCGGCAGGAGAAGCGGTCGGTGGGCGGGCCCTTCCCGCACCGCTGGGCCGTCATGTTCCTGGTCGCGGTCGGCTTCTGGAACTTCCTCGGCGCCGGCATCTTCGGCTTCCTGATCAACTTGCCGATCGTGTCCTACTACGAGATCGGCACGGCGCTGACGGCGAACCACGGCCACGCCGCGATGATGGGCGTCTACGGGATGCTCGCCGTCGGGCTGTCCATGTTCGCGTTGCGCTACCTGATCCCCGAGGACAAATGGCCGGAGAAGCTGGCCCGGATCTCCTTCTGGTCGCTGAACATCGGGCTCGCCTGGATGGTGTTCGTCACCCTGCTGCCGCTGGGCGTGCTCCAGCTGTACGCGTCGGTGAACGAGGGCTACTTCGAGGCGCGGTCGTTGGGCTACCTGACGAATCCCGCGAACCGGCTTCTGGAGTGGGGCCGGATGCCGGGCGACGTGATCTTCATCGTCGGGGGTTGCCTGCCGTTCTTGTGGATCGCCTGGCAGGGGTTGCGGCACTCGCGGCGCGGTCCGACGACCTACGAACTGCCTCAGGACGTGCTGTTCGTCGAGAAGCAGCCGACCGCGGCGAACTCCCCGAGGACGCGATGACCGCGGCCGTGTCGACGAACGTACTGCTGGTCTGCGGCTACAGCGTCTTTCTGCTCGCCGTGGCGTACGGCTTCGACGTGATGGCCCGGCGCGTCGCGGTGCGCGCGCGGCAGTGGCGGACGGGCTCGTTCCGCTACCACCCGGACCACGACGCGTGGATCTGCCCACAGGACCAGTGGCTGTGGCCCACCTCGTACGACCCGGAGCAGCGCATCGTGCGCTACCGCGGGAAACCCGCAGTGTGCAACGCCTGCCCGGTGAAGAGCGGTTGCACGACCTCGCCACACGGCAGGGAGGTGACCCGGGAGATCGATCCCTGGCCGCACTCCGAAGCCGGTCGCTTCCACCGCGGCATCGCCTGTCTCGTCGCACTGATCGGCGTCTTCCTGCCGCTCGGCATGCTGGTGTCCCGGCCCGGTCCGACGGATCTGCTGGTTCTGCTGGCGACGATCGCCGTGGCCGCCCTGGCGAGCGTGCCTCTGGCCCGGCACCTGTGGCGCACGCCCAGCCGCTTCCCGGAACACATCCCGCAGCAGGCCGTGTACGAGGAGCCCCCGCGAGACCGGTTCGCCACGCGCTGGGGCTCCGCGCGGAACAGGACGACATCCAGGGAGTTGTGATGGCAGCGTCGATCGTCGGCCTGGTGGTGCTCGGACTGATCGTCCTCCTCGGCGGAGCGTCGGTCCGCGTGATCCAGGAGTACGAGCGGGGCGTGGTCTTCCGGCTGGGGCGGCTCCGCCCGGCGGCCGGGCCGGGCCTGTGCCGGGTCGTTCCCGGCTTCGAGCGGCTGGTCCGCGTCGATCTGCGGGTCGTGACGCTGACGATCCCGCCGCAGGAGGTGATCAGCCGGGACAACGTGCCGGCCCGGGTCAACGCGGTGGTGCTGTTCCGGGTGATCGACCCGGTCAGGTCCGTGATGGAGGTCGAGAACTTCGCCGTGGCCACCTCGCAGATCGCCCAGACGACCTTGCGTTCGGTGCTCGGCCGTGAGGACCTCGACACCGTGCTGGCCCACCGGGAGGACCTCAACGAACGGCTGCGGGAGCAGATCGCCGAGCAGACCACGCCCTGGGGCATCGAGGTCCGGCTCGTCGAGATCAAGGACGTCGAGATCCCCGAGGCCATGCAGCGGGCGATGGCCAGGGAGGCCGAGGCTGAGCGGGAGCGCCGAGCCAAGATCATCAACGCTCGAGGCGAGCTGCAGGCGTCCAAGGAGCTGCGGCAGGCCGCGGACGTCCTCAGCCCGAACCCCGCGTCGCTGCAGCTGCGCTACCTGCAGACCCTGCTGGAACTCGGCGCCGACCAGAACTCCACGGTCGTGTTCCCGTTGCCGCTCGACATCGTGGGGCCCTTCCTCAACAGCCTGTCGTCGGGCGGCGGCGCCGCCGCTCAACAACGGCTCCGCGCCGGGCCAGGCCGTGCCCTGATGCGCTACAGCGTGCAGCAGCATCCGGACGTTGCCCAGCGTGTTCGGCTTGACGTGCGCGAGGTCCAGGAACTCCGCGACGCCCGCGTCGTAGCTGCGCAGCATCGCCGCGAACACGTCCGGCGGCACCGGCGTGCCGTCGATCTCGGCGAACCCGTGGCGGGCGAAGAAGTGCTCCTCGAACGTCAGCACGAAGATCCGGCGCAGGCCCAGCTCCCTGCCCTGCTCGATGAGCGCGGCGACGATCGCGTGCCCCACCCCGCGGCCGACCGTCCGCGGGTGCACGGCCACGGTGCGGATCTCGCCGAGGTCCTCCCACATCACGTGCAGGGCACCGCACCCGACGATCTCGCCGTCGAGCTCGGCGACCAGGAACTCCGGCACCGACTCGTAGAGGGTGACGATCTCCTTCGCCAGCAGCACCCGGCCCGCGTACTCGTCGATCAGGTCCTTGACGGCCGTCACGTCCGCGGTCCGCGCCCGGCGCACGTGCACCGCAGTCACGGCGGGCAGCCTAGATCATCAGACGGTAAGTACCCTGGCCACGTGGTAGTTCCCGAAGCGCATTCGGCCGGGCGGCGTGCCGCCCTGCTCACCCTGGGCTGCGCGCGCAACGAGGTCGACTCCGAGGAGCTCGCGGGGCGGCTGCACGGCAGCGGCTGGGAGCTGGTCGACCTCGACGCGGACGACGCCACGCCGGACGTCATCGTGGTCAACACCTGCGGGTTCGTCGAGCAGGCCAAGAAGGACTCCATCGACACCCTGCTCGCCGCGTCGGACGTCGCGAAGGAGTCGGGCGCGAAGGTCGTCGCCGTGGGCTGCCTCGCCGAGCGGTACGGCGCGGAGCTGGCCGAGAGCCTGCCCGAGGCCGACGCCGTGCTCGGTTTCGACGCCTACCCGGACCTCGCGGCCCGCCTCGCCGACGTCCTCGGCGGCCACGCCCCGGCCGCGCACGTCCCGGTCGACCGGCGCACGCTGCTGCCGATCTCGCCGGTGCAGCGGCCCGCGGCGGTGAACGACGTCGCGGTGCCCGGCCACGCCTGGGTGCCCGACCTCTCGCGGGTGCGGCTGTCGGACAAGCCCTACGCGCCGTTGAAGCTGGCCTCGGGGTGCGACCGCCGGTGCGCGTTCTGCGCGATTCCCTCGTTCCGCGGCTCGTTCGTCTCCCGGCCCCCGCACGACGTGCTGAGCGAGGCGGCGTGGCTGGCGGGGCAGGGGGTCCGCGAGGTGGTGCTGGTGAGCGAGAACTCCACCTCCTACGGCAAGGACCTGCCGGGCGGCACACGTGCGCTGGTCGGCCTGCTCCCGGCGCTGGCGGGGACGCCCGGTCTGGACCGGGTGCGCGTGTCCTACCTGCAGCCCGCCGAGGTGCGGCCGGACCTGCTGACCACGATCGCCACCACGCCCGGCGTCGCGCCCTACTTCGACCTGTCGTTCCAGCACGCGAGCCCCGCCGTGCTGCGCCGCATGCGCCGCTTCGGCTCGACGGCGCAGTTCCTCGACCTGTGCGAGCGCATCCGGGCGCTGGCACCCGAGGCCGGGATCCGCAGCAACGTGATCGTCGGGTTCCCCGGCGAGACCGACGACGACGTCGCCGAGCTCGAGGAGTTCCTCACGGCGGCGCGGCTGGACGCGGTCGGCGTGTTCGGCTACTCGGACGAGGACGGCACCGAAGCCGCCGGCTACGACGGCAAGGTGCCGGCCGAGGAGGTCGCGGCCCGGGTGTCCCGGATCGCAGCGCTGGTCGACGAGCTGATGGCCCAGCGGGCCGAAGACCGGGTGGGCATCGAGGTCACCGTGCTGGTCGACCAGGCCGAGGACGACGACTTCGAGTGCACCGGCCGGGCGGAGCACCAGGCCCCGGAGGTGGACGGCGAGTGCGTGCTCGAGCGCGGGTCCGGCCTGGAGCCGGGCGACCTGGTGCGCTGCGTCGTCACCGGTACGGAGGGCGCGGACCTGCTGGTCTCACCGCGGGAGGTGCTGCCTCGGCGGGCCGCGGTGATGGCGGGGGCGGGGGCGTCGTGACCGTGCGCAGCGGAGCGGTGCGGTGACCTCGCCCGCGGCGGGGGCGCCGCCGCTGCTCAACATCGCGAATGTGCTGACGGGCGTGCGGCTGCTGCTCGTCCCGGTCTTCCTCGTCGCCCTCTTCGTCGACCACGGCCAGAGCGTGCAGTGGCGCCTCGCCGCGTTCGGTGTGTTCGCCGTCGCGGCGTTCACCGACCGGCTGGACGGCCAGCTCGCCCGCAGCCGCGGTCTGGTCACCGCGTTCGGCACGGTTGCGGACCCGATCGCGGACAAGGCGCTGACGGGCTCGGCGCTCGTCGGGCTGTCCGTGCTCGGCATGGTGCCGTGGTGGGCCACCCTCCTGATGATGGGCCGCGAGATCGCCATCACCCTGCTGCGGTTCGCGGTCCTGCGCCACGGGATCATCCCCGCCAGCCGCGGCGGGAAGGCGAAGACGCTGGTCCAGGCCGTCGCGATCGGGTTCTACCTGCTGCCCCTGCCGGAGCTCTTCGGTGCCGCTACGGCGTTCGCCTGGCTGCGCGGCACGCTCCTCGGGCTCGCGGTGCTGCTCACCGTCGCCACCGGGGTCGACTACGTCCTGCGGGCGATGCGCCTGCGCGCCGCCGCGCCCGCGGTCGCCTCGGACCCGTCCGACGCGTCCTGAGGACCTCCGGGAGCGCCGGCGCGGCCTGGTGCCCGCCACCCTCGATGCGCCTGTTCGCCCTGGGCGGACGTGACGAGCGACGCGGCGAAGCGACGGGCGAGCGCGCGAGTCGGTACCGTGATCCCACCGGCACGGTCCGGGCTGAGCCGGAAGATTCTGGCCAGGATGAGGAGGGTGGCATGGCGCTGTTGCTGAGAGAGGCGATCGGTGCCGGCCTCCGCCGCGCCCGTACGGCACGCCGTCGAACGCTCCGCGACGTGTCCCGCACGGCCCGGGTCAGCCTCGGCTATCTGTCGGAGGTCGAGCGCGGCCGCAAGGAACCGTCCAGTGAGCTGCTCGCCGCCATCTGCGAGGCGCTCGACGTCACGCTCCCGGACCTGCTGACCGAGGCCGCGCACTCGCTCGCGGGGGTCGACGCTGGAGTCCGCGCCGCGCCTGCCGATCGGCCTGCGCCACACCGACCTGCGGATCGCCGGTGCGGACACCGCGCTGCTGGGCGCCGCGCCGACCGCGGTGCCCCTCGCCCCGGGCCGTCCGGTGGCGCGCGCCGCCGCCTGATTCCGCGACATCCGGCGCCCCACCTGCGCTACCCGCGCTGCCCCGCGTTTCGGTGACGTCGGGTGAGAGCTCGGTAGGGATCGTCGCGTTCGGCCCCTCGGTGCGGCCGCCCGACCACGACCACCGGTAGCCTCCATCGAGAGGGCATGTCGAGACCCCACGGCGCGCAGGCGCGCGGGCCGGGTTTCGAAATACCCTCTCAGGGACGCCCCTGAGGGATCTCGGAGAAGATCCCCGATATCGTCGCCGGTCGGTGGAAGCCCGCTCCGTCCGGTGCCACGATGGGGCGAAGCAAGCGCGCCGGCGGCACTGCCCGGTGGCGGACGGTGTCGCACTCGGAGGTAGGCGGAGGTCATGGCCAACCCGTTCACGAAGGCCTGGAAGTACCTGATGGCGCTGTTCTCGTCGAAGGTCGACGAGTACGCCGACCCCAAGGTGCAGATCCAGCAGGCCATCGAGGATGCCCAGCGGCAGCATCAGGCGCTGTCCCAGCAAGCCGCAGCGGTGATCGGCAACCAGCGTCAGCTGGAGATGAAGCTGAACCGGCAGCTCGGCGAGATCGAGAAGCTGCAGGCCTCGGCGCGGCAGGCGCTCGTGCTGGCCGACCGGCAGCGGGCGGCGGGCGACGAGGCGGGCGCGCAGCGCTACGAGGAGACCGCGCAGGTCTACGCCTCGCAGCTGGTCACCGGCGAGCAGTCGGTGGAAGACCTCAAGACGCTGCACGACCAGTCGATCCAGGCCGCAGGGCAGGCCAAGCAGGCCGTCGAACGCAACTCGATGATGCTGCAGCAGAAGATCGCCGAGCGCACGAAGCTGCTCAGCCAGCTCGAGCAGGCGAAGATGCAGGAGCAGGCCGCGGCGTCGCTGCGGCAGATGACGGAGCTGTCCGCGCCGGGGAACACCCCGTCGCTGGAGGAGGTCCGCGACAAGATCGAGCGGCGCTACGCGAACGCGATCGGGCAGGCCGAACTCGCGCAGAACTCGGTGCAGGGTCGGATGCTCGAGGTGCAGCAGTCGACGATCGACATGGCCGGCCAGAACCGGCTGGAGCAGATCCGCGCCTCGCTGCGCGGTACCCCGGTCGCGGGCGAGGTCACGGCGGGCCAGCCGGCCGCCGCGCAGCCGTCGTCGGCGCCGGCCCCGGCGGACCCGCAGGTCACCCGCCCGGTGCAGCAGCCCGGCACCAACTGAGGCATCTCCCGGACGCCGTCCACCCTCGCGGTGGGCGGCGTTCGCGCGTTCCCGGCCCAGCCCGACCTGGTGCGGGTCGCTCGGTCTCAGCGGTGGGCGCGGGCGGTACGGGCGCGGGACCCGTGCAGGGGAGCGGGCGCCGGGCCCGGCTGGCAGCGCGGGCACCAGTACGCGATACGCGCGTACACCCCGTCACCCTGCTCGCCGACCGCGATCCGGGTACCGCAGCGCAGGCAGCGTTGCCCGCCGCGCTCGAAGACCCAGTGCTGGCGCCCGCGCGCGAGTTGCCCGGTGGTCGACTGCTCCGGCCGGTCCTTGTTGCGCAGCAGCAGCTCGCGCGACAGGCCGACGGCACGGGCCGGGTCGGGCACGTCCCGCACGGGCGTCCACGGCGACAGCCCCAGCAGGAAGCACACCTCGGCCTTGTACAGGTTGCCCACGCCCGCCATCACGCGCTGTTCCAGCAGAACCAGACCCAGTTCGTGGTCGCGCCGGGCCGTGAACCGGCGCAGCGCCTCCGCGGCGGACGCGTCGTCCCACCCGGGGTCGAGGAGGTCCGGGCCGAGGTGCCCGACGACGCGGTCCTCGGCCGCCGTCGGCAGCAGTTCCAGGTCGTGCAGGGCGAACCCCACGGCCACCCGGTCCGTGGTCGCGAGGACCGCCCGCGCCTCGTACGCCGGGCGCCGCCACGCCATGCCCGGCCGGTAGAGGTGCCACGAGCCGTCCATCCGGAAGTGGCTGTGCAGGCTGCGGCCGTCGTCGAAGCGGGTGAGCAGGTGCTTGCCGACGCTGCGCACGCCCAGCACGGTGCGGCCCGCCAGGTCGTGCTCGGCCAGGCGGGGATGGCGCAGCTCCCCGCGCAGGAGCAGCTTTCCGGCGAGCGCCGCGTGCAGGCGCTTTCCGGCAAGGAGGACGGTGTCGCCCTCGGGCACGCGTCGACGGTAACCCGGGAGCCGTCGGCCGGCCACGAGCGGCCGGCCGCGCCGGTACCGTGTGGAGGCGAGGCGAGGAGGTGGCATGACGCGCGTGGCCGCGGCGTTGTCCGTCCTCACCGTGCTGCTGCTCGGGGC
Source organism: uncultured Actinomycetota bacterium (assembly GCA_963780835.1). Classification (GTDB taxonomy): domain Bacteria; phylum Actinomycetota; class Actinomycetes; order Mycobacteriales; family Pseudonocardiaceae; genus Pseudonocardia. The sequence goes on from CAWADQ010000059.1 coordinate 158,542, forward strand.
CGCCGGCGTGACGGACGACCCGGGTGTGCTCCTCACCCTGGTCGGCGCCGCGCTGTGGGCCCTGGCCTGCGTCCACGGCGGCCGCGCGGCGGCCGTGCCGGGTCCGGCCGTGGTCGTCCCCGGCCGCCGGACCCGCCACACCACGGACGGCGCCTCCCGCCAAGACCACCCCGATGCCGCCGGACGGCCGCGTCCGCGGGCTCCAGGACGCGTGCTCCCGGCGATCTGACCTGACCCGGGCGGCACCGCGCCGCACGTGATCGCCGGTTCCCCGCGTCCCCCGGTCCGGCGATCCTCGGAGTTCCTCGTGCTCGACGTCCTCTACTACCCCGTGTCGGCCCTCATGTGGGTCTGGCACACCCTGTTCGCGCTGGTGCTCGGCCCCTCCAGCGGGCTCGCCTGGGCGCTGTCGGTCGTGTTCCTCGTGCTCACCCTGCGCGCCCTGATGATCAAGCTGTTCCTCGTGCAGATGCGCTCGGCGCGGGCGATGCGCGCCCTGTCGCCCCAGTTGACGGAGCTGCGCAAGCGGTACGGCGACGACCGCCGCCGGCTCGCCGAGGAGACCCAGAAGCTGCAGCGCACCCACGGGGTGAACCCGCTCGGCGCCCTCGTCCCCGCCCTGATCCAGGTGCCGGTGTTCCTCGCGCTGCTGCACGTGCTGCGCTACTTCAACCGCCCGGGCCTCACGTTCGAGCAGAACGCCGCCATCCCGAACTACGTGTTCGGTCCGGCGCAGGTCCGGTCGTTCCTGGAGGCCCGGCTGTTCGGAGCCCCGCTGTCGGCCTGGATCCGCATGCCGCAGGACCTGCTCGACTCCTTCGGACGGCACGTCGACCGGATCGACGTCGTGGTGGTCGCGGTGCCGCTGATGGTGCTGGCCGCCGTCGCGACCCACCTCACCGCACGCGCCTCCCTGCGCCAGCAGGGGACGGCGGCCCCGGTGGAGGCCGCCGCCGGCCCGACCGACACGGCGATGCGGATCATGCGCGCGACCCCGTGGATCTTTCCGCTCGGCGTTCTGCTGGGCGGGCTGTTCGCCGCGTTCCCCATCGCCATTCTCCTGTACTGGCTGACCAACAACCTGTGGACGCTCGTGCAGCAGCGCATCGTCTTCCGCCGGTTCGCCGCCGAGGACGCCACCCGCCCCGTCGTCCCCGTCGCTGCCGTGTCGCTGGAGCCCGTCGAGCCGGCGCCCGTCGAGCCGGCGCCGGCTCTGCGCCCCGGGGCCAAGCCCGTCATCGTCCGACCGTCCGGGGACGTCGCCCGCCGCCCGACGAGCGCCGCATCGCGGACCGGGGGCAAGGCGGCGGCGGGGCGGCGCGGCCCGGCCCGTCGCCGCTGAAAACCCTCTTACGCGATCCGAACACGAGATCCACCGGGCCCGAACGTGCGCGGGCCACGCTCTGTCCTGTCCGGCACCGCGCCGGCGACGACGAGAGGAGACCGCGCCGATGATCACCACCGCCCGCCGGATCGGAAGGATCGCCGCCGCGTCGGCCGTGTCGGCGGGGTTGCTCCTCGCCGGTGCCGGTCCCGCGGTCGCCGACGACCCCGGCACGTCCACCGGTCAGGGGCCGATCACCCTGAGTCCCGAGCAGGCGACGTGGGTCTGCACGCAGCGGATCCCGGCGATCCTCTCGCGCATCGACCGGGTGACCACCCGGATCAACGCGGACGCGACGACCCGTGGCTCGACGGCCTGGCTCACGGCACGGGAGAACACGGCGAAGGCGGCCGGGCACGGCGACGTGGCCGACCGGATCCAGAAGCGCATCGACGCCCGTCCCGCGAAGCTCGACCGGCTGGCCGACGCGAAGAAGCGGGTCACGGACTTCCGCGACGCGAGCTGCGCCTCATGACCCCGACGTCCCGGCCCGGTCGGCGCCGGACACCGGCCCTGCTCGTCCTCATCGTGGTGGTGGCCGCGCTGGTGCTCGGCGGGTGCCGCTCGGCCGACCGCGCTCTGACGACCGCTCCCGCCACCGGCTCCCCGGCCGTGGTGTCGGACGGTGCGCGCTCCGGCTCAGCGGATCCGCTCGCAGACGTGGAGGCCACGGTCGACGCCGTCGAACGCGACCTCGACGCGGACGCCGGTGCGGCAGGTCGGTGACCGTGTGCCGGCCCGGACCCGGTCGGTGACACGATCGGCGCCACCACCAGCCGCTCGGAGGCAGGACCAGTGCCCGACCCCGACCCGCGCGGTCTCGTCCTCGTCGTCGAGGACGACCGCGCCATCGCCGATCTCGTCCGGCTCTACCTGCGCAAGGACGGGTTCGGGGTGCAGGTGGAGACCGACGGTGCAGCGGCGCTCGACGCCGTCGGCAGGCTCCACCCCGTCGCGGTCGTCCTCGACATCGGCCTGCCCGGCATGGACGGCGTCGAGGTGTGCCGTCGGATGCGGGCGGAGGACGATTGGACCCCCGTGCTGTTCGTGACCGCCCGCGACGACGAGGTCGACCGGATCGTCGGTCTGGAGCTGGGCGCCGACGACTACGTGACCAAGCCCTTCAGCCCGCGGGAACTCGTCGCCCGGGTTCGCGCGGTCCTCCGCCGGGCGGACGGGTCGCCCGCCCGCGAGGAGATACTGGCGATGGGACAGGTCCGGGTGCAGGTCGACCGGAGGCGGGTGCACGTCGGTGACCGCGAGGTCCCGCTCACCGCCACCGAGTTCGCGCTCCTCGCACATCTCATGCGCGCGCCGTCCCGGGTGTTCACCCGGGAGCAGTTGCTCGGCGCGGTCTGGGGTTACGCGGCGGCGGCCGGAACCCGCACGGTCGACGTCCACGTCGCCCAGCTGCGCGCCAAGCTCGGTGACGCCAGCCCGATCCGGACGGTGCGCGGCACCGGCTATGCCGCGGAGTCCCGGTGAGTACTCCCGCCGGGCGACCGCAGCCCGCACCGCTGTTCACACCCACGACGGCCGCGGAGCGCGAACGGTCGGGGCAGGTGCCCCCGGAGTCGAGCTCCGCGCCGGGATCGGCGGCGCCGCCCGCGAGGCCGCGAGAACCTGCCGATCCCACGAGGTGGCGCAGGTCGACGACCTCGCTGGCGGCGCGGATCACCGCGGCGTGCCTGCTGGTCGCGGTGGTCGCCGTCGGGGCGGCGGGGCTGGTCGCCGTGCGGCTCGTCGCGGTCACCGCCCGGACGGTGACGCAGGACGTGCTCGCCCAGCAGGCCGACGTCGTCGCGGCGCAGCTCGCCGAGACCGGTGGCGGGCTGCGCGGAGGCGCCGGGATGCGCCGGGTCGTCGACGTGCTCGCGGGCCAGGGTGTGACGGTCGTCGTCGTCACGGCCCGCGGCGCCCGCAACCCCGGCGTTCTCGGGCCGGTGCTCCAGCAGGCCGGCGTGGACCGGGCGCTCGGCGGTCAACCGGTGTCGGCGCAGGTGGTGTCCGGGGGAGTCCGCTACCTGGTCGAGGCCCGGCCCGCGCCGGTCGGCGGATTCGCACTGGTCCGCACCAGCGACACCGGCCCGCTCGGCGGTGGACTCGTGCGGCGCAACCTGACCGTGGCGCTGCTGGCCGGAGTGGCGGTCGCCGTGGTCGTCGGTCTCGTGGTCGGGCAGCTGCTGGCCCGCCCGCTGCGCCGCACCGCGGCGGCCGCCCGCCTCCTGCGCGCGGGGCGGCGGGACGTTCGGGTGCCGGTCGCCGGGCCGACCGAGGTGTCGGCCGTCGCCGGGGCGGTGAACGAGCTGGCCGACGCGCTGGCCCACAGCGAGGAGCGGCAACGCCTGTTCCTGCTCTCGGTCTCCCACGAGCTGCGGACGCCGCTGACGGCGGTCCGCGGGTTCGCCGAGTCGCTGGCGGACGGCGTCGTCACCGGGAACGACGCCACCGACGCCGGCCGGGTGATCGTCCGCGAGGCCGACCGACTGGACCGGCTCGTCGGAGACCTCATGGAGCTCGCCCGGCTGGAGGCCGACGACTTCCGCCTCGACCCCGTCCCCGTCGACCTGGCCGCGCTGGCCGCCGACGCCGCGCCGGTGTGGGCAGCGCGCTGCGCCGACGCCGGCGTCCGTTTCGCCGTGGCGGCCGCGCCGACGGCGGTCGTGCGGGCCGACCCCCGACGCCTGCGGCAGGTCGTCGACGGGCTCGCCGAGAACGCGCTGCGCGTCACCCCCCGTGGCGCGCCGCTCGTCGTCGCCACCGGGGGCGACCCCACGGCCTCCTGGCTGCAGGTCCGCGACGGTGGTCCCGGCTTCGCGCCCGAGGACTATCCGGTCGTCTTCGAGCGCGGGGTGCTGCACGACCGCTACCGGGGACGCCGGCCGGTCGGATCGGGAGGGGTCGGACTCGCGCTGGTGCACGGGCTGGTCGTGCGCATGGGGGCGACGGTCACCGCCGCACCCGCGCCTGAGGGCGGGGCCTGCTTCACCGTCACGTTCCCGGTCGCCGACCGCACCGTCAGGCGGTGAACTGCACGATCCGGATCGCGTTGCCGAAGGGGTCTCGCAGGCCGAAGTCCGTGCCGTAGGGCCGCTCGGTCGGCTCCTCCGTCAGCTCGACGCCGCGCGCCTTGAGTGTCTCGTAGGTTGTCCGGACGTCGTCCGTGACGAGGCCGAACCAGCCGGCGGTCGCACCCTTGGTGACGAGCTCGCGCACCTGCGCGGCGGTGGCCTCGTCCATCGCAGGCGGTCCGGGACGCTCGAGCAGGAGCTGCCGTGTCGGATCACCCGGCACCCGTACGGTCAGCCAGCGCATGAAGCCGAGGTCCTGGTCCGTGTCGACCTCCAGGCCGAGCTTGTCGACATAGAAGGCGAGCGCGTCGTCCTGGTCGAGGACGAAGACCGAGGAGAGATTGATCCTGGAGAACATGCCGGGAACGGTAGTCAGTCGATCTTTGCCGTCGCTTCTCCGAAACTGCGCTCCACGGGGCCGCTCGGGCGCGTCCACCGCATCGCGAAGCAGGTCGGGACATCCGGAAGGGGACCGCGGCGCCGATGCGCCGACGGCGGCTCACCGACGATGCCCGCGAACGTGCGGCTGAACGTGCCGAGGCTGGTGAAGCCGACGTCGAGGCAGATGTCGGTGACGCTGCGGTCCGTGGCGCGCAGCAGGTACATGGCCCGCTCGATGCGGCGGCGCTGCAGGTAGCGGTGCGGGGTCTCGCCGAAGGCGGCCCGGAACGTGCGGATGAGATGCGTCGGCGACAGGCAGGCGATGCGGGCGAGCGCGGCGATGTCCAGTGGCTGCGCGTAGGTGCGGTCCATCGCGTCGCGGACCCGCAGCATCCGCCGGTTCGACTCCTCGGTCCCACGGCTCACCGCTCTCCCTCGCTGCGCTCGGTCGGCTTCGCCGGGCGCTGTGACATTGGTTCGCTCGCAAGCTCGCTCACCGGTCCATCCCGCCGGAGGCGTCGACCGTCCTCATCCCGTCACGCCCTCAGCCGCAGGCCCTTGGGGGTCACCCGGAACCCGGCCTCGGTGAGCACGTCGGCCAGCGCCGAGCCCAGCGAGCCGACCCCGTCCGCCCGCTCCACGGCCAATGTGCCGAGCCAGCCCTCGTGCACGGCGCCGGCGAGGGCCTCGGCCGCGGCCTGCAGCTCCCCGCGCTCCTCGGTGAAGGACAGCAGCGAGCGCCCGCCCCGCTCGACGTAGAGCACCGCCGCCCCGTCGACCAGCACCACGAGCGCTCCGGCCTTGCGGCCGGGCCGGTGCGCGGTCTCCCCGACGGTGGCCGGCCACGGCAGGGCCGCGCCGTAGGGCTGGGCGGGGTCCGCCGCCGCGAGCACCACGCGCGCCGGCCCGGTGCCCGGCCCCTGCGGGCCGACGCCGCCGCCCGCCGGTGGGACGCCGCCGGCCGACGGCGCATCGTCGAACGTCGGCCGGCCGGATCCGTCGCCGTCCGGCTGCGACATCGCCCGCACCCGGTCGATCGCCCCCGGCACCGCGAACTGTGCCGCCCCGAGACCCTCGACGATGTAGCCGCGGCGGCAGCGCCCGGAGTCCTCCATCGCCCGCAGCACCCGGTACACACCGGCGAACCCACCGGCGACGCGCTCGGTGGACAGCGCGCCGCGGGTCAGCACCCCGTGCCGCTCGAGGAAGGCCTCGGCACGGGCGTGCGCCCGGCGGGTCGCGTCGGGCTCGCGGTCCGGTGCGACGGCCCACCGGCCGCCCACCGACGCCGGCCCGGACCGGCTCGGCATCGCGGGCCGCCCCGCTCGCAGCTGGGCATAGCGCCCGCGCGGGGCCACGCGGCGGGCGCGGTGTGCCCCACCGCCGCCGCGGCCGCCGCCGAGCCGGGCGCGCAGCGGCGCCATCGTGTCGTTCGTGAGCAGGCCCGCCCAGAGCAGGTCCCAGACTGCCGCGACCACGGTGTCGTCGCCCGGCGCCGGTTCTCCGACCTCGATGAGGACCCGGCCGGCGCGCTCGGCGAGCTCCCGGAAGAACAGGGCGCCACCGCCGATGTAGGTCGACGGAGCGCCTGCGGACGGCCGTGCACCGGCGCCCACCGCTGTGACCTGGTCTCCACCGCCGGGATCCGCGCTGTCCGGTGGGGCGAGATCCGGCCGTCCGAGCGCGGTGAGCACAGCCCGGTGCAGCGGTGTCGCCACGAGGTCCGGATCCGGTTCGGGGAGCAGCAGGTCCGCGACGTCCGTCGGCGCGAGGGCCAACCACCCGTCGACGCCCGCCAGCGCCCCGCAGCCGGTCCAGGTGACCTCGCCGGCCGCGGTCAGCTCGTCGAGCAGCGCCGGGGTGTAGCCGGGCAGGCGTGCCGGCAGGATGAGCGACTCGAGCGCGCTCGCCGGCAACGGGGCCCCGGCCAGCTGCTCGACCACGCCCAGGACGTCGTCGACACCGGGCGCGCGCCGCATCCGCCCGCGCCGGCCACCGGGGGTGGCCTGCACGCCCTGCCACGCCGGCAGGAACCGGCCGAGCGCCCGCTGCTCCACCGGCTCGACCTCGGACCGCAGCCGGGCGAGCGAGGCTCGCCGCAGCCGCCGCAGCACCTCCGCGTCGCAGTACTCGGTGCCGTCGCCGGACCCGGTGGCGAGCGCGGCGGGCCGCAGCTCACCGCGGACCAGCCTGCCGATCCCGACCATCCGGTCCAGCACGCCGGAGACCACGGCGACCCCCAGGCCGAACCGGGCCGCCGCCTCGGCCGCCCGGAAGGGGCCGTGCGTGCGGGCGTGGCGGAGCAGCAGGTCGCCCAGCGGATCCGGCACCGGCTCGGTGAACGCCTCGGGCACGCCGACGGGCAGTGGTACGCCGAGCGCGTCGCGGACGCGACCGGCGTCCTCGATCGCGCTCCACCGCTCCTCGCCTGCGATGCGGACCCGGATCACCCGCCGCGTCGCCTCCAGGTCGGTGAGCCACTCCGGTGCGACGCCACGGGCACCCGCCTCGGCGGTGGACAGTGGCCCGAGGAACCGCAGCAGGTCCGCCGCGCCCTCGGCGTCGCGGGCGTGCCGGTCGGGGGCGAGCCGCTGCAGCGACCGCTCGACCTCGACGACCACCTCGGGATCGAGCAGCTCCCGGATCGCCTCGGAGCCCAGCAGCTCGGCGAGCAACGTCGAGTCCAGCGACAGCGCGGCGGCGCGCCGCTCGGCGAGCGGGGCGTCGGCCTCGTAGAGGAACATCCCCACATAGCCGAACAGCAGGCTGCGCGCGAACGGCGACGGCGATGCCGTCACCACCTCGGCCACCCGCACCTTCCGCGCCGCGACATCGCTCATCAGGCCGCGCAGCCCCGGCAGGTCGTAGACGTCCTGGACGCACTCGCGCATCGCCTCCAGCGTCACCGGGAACTGCTCGTACTTCCCGGCCACCGCCAGCAGCTGCGCGGACTTCTGGCGTTGCTGCCACAGCGGCGACCGCCGCTTCGGATCGCGGCGGGGGAGCAGCAGCGCGCGCGCCGCGCACTCCCGGAACCGGGACGCGTACAGCGACGACCCACCGAGCTCCGCGACCACGATCTGCTCGACCTCCGCCGGGTCGAGGAGCACGTCCTCGGCCGTCGGCACGACCTCGGCACCCATGTCGTCGACGCTGTCGGGCAGCCGCAGCACGATGCCGTCGTCCGCGCCGGACGCATGCACCTCCACACCGCGCCGCTCCCGCATCCGCGCCGCGATCGCCAGCGCCCACGGGCCGTTGACCTGGGCACCGAAGGGGGAGTGCACCACGAGCCGCCAGTCGCCCAGCTCGTCCCGGAACCGCTCGACGAGGATCGTCCGGTCGCTGGGTACGTGCCGGGTGGCCTCGCGCTGCTCGCGGAGGTACGCCAGCAGGTTGTCCACCGCCCACTCGTCGAGCCCGGCGGCCGTGGCGCGGGCGCGGGCGTCGTCGTCGGCCAGCGCTGCCATCTCCCGCACGAAAGCGCCGACCGCCCGGCCCAGCTCCAGCGGCCGCCCGATCGACTCGCCCTTCCAGAACGGCATCCGTGCGGGCACCCCGGGCGCCGGAGTGACGATCACGCGGTCGTGCGTGATGTCCTCGACCCGCCAGCTCGACGTGCCGAGCAGGAACGTGTCGCCGACCCGCGACTCGTACACCATCTCCTCGTCCAGCTCACCGACCCGCGACCCGCGGCCGTCCGCGCCGCCAGGCGTGGTGACGGTGAAGAGTCCGCGGTCCGGGATGGTGCCGCCGGAGGTGACCGCCAGGCGCTGCGCCCCCGGCCGTCCGCGCAGCTCGTCCGTCACCCGGTCCCACGTGATGCGCGCCCGCAGCTCGCCGAACTCCTCCGACGGGTACCGGCCCGCCAGCATGTCGAGGACGGCGTGCAGCGCGGAGTCCGGCAGCGCCGCGAACGGCGCGGCCCGCCGTACCACCGCCGCGAGGTCGCCGACCGTCCACGGATCCAGCGCCACCATCGCCACCACGTGCTGGGCCAGCACGTCGAGCGGGTTGCGCGGATACCGCAGCGACTCGATCGCACCCGCCGTCATCCGTTCGGCGACCACGGTGCACGAGACGAGATCGCCGCGGTACTTGGGGAAGACCACGCCCCGGGAGACGGCGCCCACCTGGTGCCCGGCGCGGCCGACCCGCTGCAGCCCCGAGGCGACGCTCGGCGGCGCCTCGACCTGCACCACCAGGTCCACCGCACCCATGTCGATGCCCAGCTCGAGGCTGGACGTCGCGACGACGCACGGCAGCAGCCCGCCCTTGAGCTCCTCCTCGACCACGGTCCGCTGCTCGCGAGACATGGAGCCGTGGTGTGCCTTCGCGACCACCGGCGGGGCGCCTCCTCCGATGCCGGACTGCCCCACCGCCTCGGCGGGGAAGGCTCGATGCGCGCTCCGCTGTCGCTCCGCGCGGTGTCCAGCTCCACCGCCTCGTCCGCCTCCTCGGCCGCGAGCTCGTTCAGCCGAGCCGTGAGCCGCTCGGCGAGGCGCCGCGAGTTGGCGAACACGATCGTCGAGCGGTGCTGCCGGACGAGGTCCAGCAGCCGCCGTTCCACCGCCGGCCAGATCGACGGCCGCTGCGCGGTACCGGCCGCCGAGCCGATGACCTCCTCGTCCGACGACCCCGGCGCCGGCCGCTCGTCCAGCGCCGCGAGGTCCGGCACCGGCACCTCGACGGCCACCTCGATCGTCTTGGCGGCGGGTGGCTGCACGATCTCCACCGGCCGGGCCCCGGCCAGGAACGTCGCCACCTCGTCCAGCGGCCGGACCGTCGCCGACAGCCCGATGCGCTGGGCCGGGCCCGGGTGCGGGTGTCCCGCATCAGCAGAGCCGAGCAGCGCGTCGAGCCGCTCCAGCGACAGCGCGAGGTGCGCGCCGCGCTTGGTGCCCGCCACCGCGTGCACCTCGTCCAGGATGACCGTGCGCACCCCGCGCAACGACTCCCGGGCCGCCGAGGTGAGCAGCAGGAACAGCGACTCCGGGGTGGTGACCAGCACATCCGGCGGCGTGCGGGCGAACAGCCGCCGCTCGTCCGCCGGGGTGTCGCCGGTACGCATCCCCACCGTGATCTCCGGCGGCGGCGTGCCGGCCCGTTGCGCCGCCTGCCGGATGCCCGTGAGCGGCGCGCGCAGGTTGCGCTGCACGTCGACGGCCAGGGCCTTGAGCGGCGAGACGTAGAGGACCCGGCAGCGGTGCCGCGGATCCGGCGGCGGGCTGTCCGACGCCAGCCGGTCCAGCGCCCACAGGAACGCCGCAAGGGTCTTGCCCGAACCGGTGGGTGCGACCACGAGCGCGTGCCGGCCCGCCTGCGCCGCCGCCCACGCCCCCTCCTGGGCGGCCGTGGGCGCCGCGAAGGCCCCGCGGAACCAGTCGCGGGTGGCGGGGGAGAAGCCGTCCAGTGCGCTCACGTGTTCGATTGTGCGTCGGGGCACCGACAGTTTCTCGTTCGCGCGGGTCGACCGGCCCCGTTCCGGGAATCCGCCGGAGTTCCCACCACGAACGGAAGGCCGTCATGACCGACCTGAAGCCCGACATCGTCCGGCTGATCCTCTCCGACCACGAGACGTTCCGCGCCCAGTTCGCGCAGCTCGCGGACCTGCGCGAGCAGCCGCAGGCCGCCGCCGTGCTGTGGGGCGAGCTCGCCGCGCACCTCGAGGTGCACGCCTCGGCAGAGGAGGCGCACTTCTATCCGGCGCTGCTGAAGAAGGTCGACGACAGCGAGGACGAGACCAGGGACGCCATCCACGACCACGACGAGATCCGCGAGGGGATCCGCCGCGCGGCGGCGGCCGAGGCCGGCAGCGACGAGTGGTGGGCCGGCATCCAGGACGCCCGGGAGGCCAACGACGAGCACCTGGCCGAGGAGGAGCGCGACGACCTGCCCGACTTCCTGCGGTCCGCGTCGGTGGAGGACCGCCAGGCGCTCGGCGCTCTCTTCACGACGTTCAAGGACGAGCACCCGTGGGCGGCAGGCCTGGACTACGCGGACAAGGACCCCGACGAGTTCGTGAAGCAGAACAGCTGAGGCGTGGGGGCGCGAGGACGAGCGCGGCACCGACCGCCGCGCCGATCGCGCCGGGAAGGGCGAGCGGCCCCGGAGCCTGACCGAACATCGCCCACACCCACAGTGCGGTGACCGGCGGCGTGAGGAAGAGCAGCGTGCTCGTCCGCATCGCCCCGGCCCGCTGCAGCATCAGCAGGTACGCGCCGTATCCGCCGAAGGACGACAGGACCACGGTCCACGCCACCGCCCACCAGAACGCCGGATCGGCGGGTGGGCGCAGCTGTCCCGTCGTCGCCGCGAGCGCGAGCACCGCTGCCGCCGCGGCGCCCGTCTGCACGACGAACCCGTCGATCGGCGCCGACCCGGTGCGCCACCGCCGCTCGAGCAGCGTGCCCGCCGCCAGCGCCACCGTCCCGGCGGCCGGGAGCAGGAACGCCCACCACGGAGCCGTGCCGGGCCCGAGGTCGCCTGCGACGACGAGACCGACGCCGACGAGACCCAGCCCGAGTCCCCAGCGTTGCCGGACGGACGTCCGGTCCGGCCCGGCCGCGGCGACGAGCAGCGGCTGTGTCGCGGCGATCAGCGCTGCGGTGCCCGCCGGCACACCCAGCTCGATCCCGGTCACGACGCCCTCGAGGTAGGCGACCTGGATCAGCAGACCGAGCACGGCCTGCCGCCGGATGCCACCACGCGGGATCCGAGGGCGGCGTACGGCCGCGACCACGCCGAGCACCGCCGCCGCGGAGAGGAAGCGCCAGGCCAGCAACGTCGTCGCGGTCGCGGCCTCCGTGCCGAGCCGGGCGCCGACGAACCCCGAGCTCCACAGCACCACCAGCGCCACGGCCGGCGCGGCGTCCGTTCCTCGTCGGTCCATGCTCGAGCAGGTAACCACACCGGTCGGTATACTCACAGTGCACCAGGAGGTGGTTGCCGTGACCCTGCCCGAGGCCCCGTTCGACGACCCGGCGTTGACCCCCGCCGGTGAGCGCCTTCTCGACGCGGCATCCGAGTTGTTCTACCGGCGCGGGATCCGTGCCGTCGGCGTCGACCTCGTCGCCGAGACCGCAGGCACCACGAAGAAGACGCTGTACGACCGGTTCGGCTCGAAGGACGAGCTGGTCGCGCTCTACCTGCGTCGCCGGGCGCGGCGCTGGCAGGCCTTCCTGTTCCCGTACGTGCAGGGATCCGGCCCGGACGGCGTCCTCGCCGTGTTCGATGCCCTCGCCGCCTGGCTGCGTGAGCAGGGTCGCGGCTGCGCGTTCGTCAACGCGTACTCGGAGGTGGGTGGCACCGGACATCCGGCCGAGTCGGTGATCCGCGCGGAGAAGGACTGGATGCGGCGGGTGTTCGTCGCGCTCGCCGGCGACGCCTCACTGGGCGCCGAGCTGCACCTGCTGTACGAGGGAGCCATGGTCGCGCACACCGCAGGGGGCCGGGAGGACGCCGTCCCGACCGCCCGTGCGGCTGCGGTCCGCTTGATCGCCGCCCGCGCTGCCGCCGTGTGACCGGCAGGTGGTACGGAGAGCGCGCTCCTCGACCTCGCTGCACAGCCCTGCCGTGCCGTCGCACAGCTCCGGCGACCGCCGCACCGTCCGCAACAGCTGCGACAGCGCGACGCTGCGACAGCTGCGACAGGGTATGCGTCGGCGCGGGCGGGGTGTGACACGCGCGGCGCCTGGATGTCCTCTGGCGGCGGTCACCGCTTGCGCTGCTGCCACCACCAGCGCAGCAGCAGGACCAGCGAGGTCAGCAGCGCCACCAGCACGACTGCCTGCCCGAGCGGCGACGAGAAGCCCGTCGGGTCCCCGGCCGCGAGGAGAACGTGCATACCGGACACGGTACCGGCGGACGGGTCCGGCGGTCGCCGTTACCGTGGACGTCGTGCGTCTGACCCAGTTCCGCGACCTGATGAACGACGAGTTCGGGCCTCGCGCCGCCGCCCTGACCCGGGACCACGTGTTCGCCCAGCTCGGCGACCGCACGGTCGAGCAGGCCCTGGAGGCCGGCGTCGACGTGCGGAAGGTCTGGCTCGCCGTCTGCGAGGTCTACGACATCCCGGCCTCCCGCCGGTAGCTCGAACGGGCGTTTCCGTGACCGCCGGGCGCGGCAGAGTAGCCGATCGGCGTGTCCTCGCCGGTATCGAACACCTGTTCGGATAGGATCTGTCCACATCGCCTCGCGGCTGTCCACAGCTGACGACGCGAACGCGGAACTGTCGGTGCCAGCCCCTACGGTTCGTCTGTGGGCCCCCGCCAGTCACGTACGACGCAGTCCCGTCCCGCAGAGCGCACAGCGAGGTTGCAAGAGATGAACGCACCGGATCGCGAGAAGGCGCTGCAGCTCGCCCTCGCCCAGATCGAGAAGAACCACGGCAAGGGCTCGGTGATGCGCCTCGGCGACGACACCCGGCCACCGATCGGGATCATCCCCACCGGGTCGATCGCCCTGGACGTCGCGCTCGGCGTCGGCGGCCTGCCCCGCGGCCGGGTCGTGGAGATATACGGCCCGGAGTCGAGCGGCAAGACGACCGTCGCCCTGCACGCGGTGGCGAGCGCCCAGGCCGCGGGCGGCATCGCCGCCTTCATCGACGCCGAGCACGCGCTGGACCCGGAGTACGCCAAGGCGCTCGGGGTGAACACGGACGAACTGCTGGTCTCCCAGCCGGACACCGGTGAGCAGGCCCTCGAGATCGCGGACATGCTGATCCGCTCCGGCGCGCTGGACGTCATCGTCATCGACTCGGTCGCCGCCCTCGTGCCCCGCGCCGAGATCGAGGGCGAGATGGGCGACAGCCACGTCGGCCTGCAGGCCCGGCTGATGAGCCAGGCCCTGCGGAAGATCACCGGCGCATTGAACAACTCCGGCACCACCGCAATTTTCATCAACCAGTTGCGGGAAAAGATCGGAGTAATGTTCGGCTGTGGATCTTACTCCACTCGGGTGACGCTGGCCGACGGAATCGCACGAGCTCCTCGGCAAGATCGTCGACGAGAAGCTGCCGGTCGAGGTTCTCTCCTACGACTTCGACGCCGGCGAGATCGTGCCTCGACGGGTCGTGAACTGGTTCAACAACGGGCGCACCGAGGAGTTCCTGCGCTTCACCGTCGAGCGGGCGGGCGGAGGTCCTGGGCACGGGCGAGCGCACCTTGCCATGACCCGGAACCACCTGATCGCCACGCCGGGAGGCTGGCGGGAGGCCGAGGAGATCCAGGTCGGCGACCGGGTGATGCTCGCGCAGCCGCACCGGCTCAGCCCGCTGCAGTGGCAGGTCGTTCTCGGCGGCCTCATGGGCGACGCGAACCTGTCGAAGCCCGTTCGTGCGGAGGCCGCCAGCGCCCGCTTCAGGATGGGGCACGGCGTGAAGCAACTCGCCTACCTCGACTGGAAGGCGTCGCTGCTCGGCAACATCGGCCAGTCCCGGACCACGAACGCCAAGGGTGCCGGCTTCGTCGACCTCACGCCGCTGCCCGAGCTGGCCGAGATTCGGGAGGCGGTCTACCTCGGCGACGGGCACAAGCACCTGTCGTGGGAGTACCTCAAGGCGCTGACGCCGCTGGCGCTGGCGATCTGGTACTGCGACGACGGCACGTTCCAGGTCCGTGCCAAGGGGCTGCAGGAGCGCACCCGTGAGGGCAGCGGCCGGTCCGAGATCTGTGTACAGGCGCTGAGCCCGGGCTCGCGGCAGCGGCTTGTGGAGCATCTGGCCGGCGCCTTCGATCTGCACCCCACGCTCATCCTGCGCGGCTCGCGGCAGATGGCTGTACCTCGTCGTTCGCCGAAGAACGAGACGGCCAAGCTCCACGAGCTGATCGCGCCGTACGTGCACCCGTCCATGCAGTACAAGCTGCTGGAGCGCTTCCGCTGTCAGTTCGCCGTGACGCCCGAGTTCGTCGATCCGACGCTGCTGCCGACACCGGCCCGCGTGCTTGACATCCAGGTCGAGCAGGATCGGAAGCGGATGGACCGCTTCGACCTCGAGATCGAGGGCACGCACAACTACCTCGCCGACGGCGTGATCGTGCATAACTCGCCTGAAACGACGACGGGTGGACGCGCCCTCAAGTTCTACGCCTCGGTCAGGCTGGACGTCCGGCGCATCGAGACGCTCAAGGACGGCACGGACATGGTCGGCAACCGGACGCGGGTGAAGGTGGTCAAGAACAAGGTCGCCCCGCCATTCAAGCAGGCCGAGTTCGACATCCTGTACGGCGTGGGCATCAGTCGTGAGGGCTCGCTGATCGACGTCGGGGTCGAGCAGTCGATCATCCGCAAGTCGGGCGCCTGGTACACCTACGAGGGCGACCAGCTCGGCCAGGGCAAGGAGAACGCGCGGAAGTTCCTGCGTGAGAACCCGGACGTCGCCGCCGAGATCGAGAAGCGGATCAAGGAGAAGCTCGGGATCGGCGCGGTGCTCGACGCAGCGGTGGAGCCGCTGCCGGCGCCGGTCGACTTCTAGGCCGGTGACGGACGAGTCCGACCCGGACCGGCCGGCTCGCGCAGCGGAGCCGGTCCGGGTGGCGCGCTTCGACTCCCTCGGGGCCGCGACCGACGGCGGAGCCCCGGTGGCCGGGTTCGACGACCTCGACGCGGCTGCGGGTGGTCGGCCAGTGGCCCGGGTGATCAGCTTCGACTCGGTCGCAGACCGACGGGCTCGACAATCGGGACGACCCGCGGTCGATCCCATCGAGCCGGATCCGGTCCGGGCCGGCGAGCCCGCCGGTTCGTGGCCGTGGAAAGGCCGTCGACCCCGGACGGTCGCAGGCGCTCGGAGCCCCGCCTGTTCGCCGACGGGCCGAGCACGGACGGCGACGACGGTGTCGCGCCGGACGGCCCGTTGCCGCGCGGCCGCCGGAAGCGAGCGCGTGTCGGTCGGCTCGGCCCGGACGCGCCGGATCCCGAGCTGCCCGAGCCCGACGCCGATCCCGCCGCGATCGCCCGGGAGATCTGCCTGCGCCTGCTCACGGATCGCGCGCGGACCCGGCAGGAGCTGGCGTCGGCCCTCGCCCGGAAGGGGGTGCCGGCCGAGGCGGCTGCGGAGGTGCTCGACCGGTTCGGCGAGGTCGGCCTGATCGACGACGCCGCCTTCGCCGGCCAGTGGGTCCGCTCCCGGCACGCCCATCGCGGGCTGGGTCGGCGCGCCATCGCGGTCGAGCTGCGCCGCAAAGGCGTCGCGGACGAGGTCGCGGGGGAGGCGCTCGCCGAGGTCGACGCCGAGTCGGAAGATCGGCGAGCACGCGAACTGGTCGACCGCAAGCTGCGCTCGCTCGCCATCGGCACGCCGGACCAGCGGGCGACGGCCGCCCGGCGGCTGGTCGGCATGCTCGCCCGCAAGGGCTACGGGGCGGGAACGGCGTACCGGGTGGTCCGGGCGGCGCTGGCCGAGCACGGCGCGGAGGCCGGTGAGCTGCACGTCGACGTGCCCGACGAGTAGGGGGCGGCGTGCCCGTCGCGACATGCGCCCCGAGACCACCGTCGGGGCGAGACGGAGCACCCGTTCGGGGGAACGATCCGGAGGCGTGTGCCGGTAACACGGTGATCGGTCCGGGCGAGTGCCAGCACAGTGCCCGCGGTGACTCCGCTCATCGCGGGGCTTCTTCGTGACGGTCGGATGTGGAAGAAAGGTCGAGATGGGCGAGACGGTTCCCTTCGCCAGCAACTACACCGACGTGAGCACCTACGACGGTTACCAGTTCGAGTTCTACTGCCGCCGCTGCGGGAACGGTCACCGCTCCGCGTTCCGGCCGGCCATCACCAGCTTCGGCGGCCGTCTGGCCGAGCTGGGCGGCAGCCTCCTCGGCGGTGAGATCGGGTCGCGGATCCAGCAGGTCGGCATGTTCGCGCACTACGGCCGCAGCAGCACCCGCGGCGTCACCAACGACCAGCGGCTGCGGGAAGCGGCCGAGGACGTGGCCGACCAGTTCCACCAGTGCCGCGGATGCACCGAGTGGGTGTGCCGCCAGGTGTGCTGGAACGAGCCGGCCGGGGTGTGCCACCAGTGCGCCGCGGCGCGGCAGTCGGCCGCTCCCGCCGCCTCCACCGGGATCGGCTGCCCGAACTGCGGTGCCGTCGGAACCGGCAAGTTCTGCGGCGACTGCGGCACGCCCCTGGCCCGATCGGCGTTCTGCGGCAGCTGCGGCGCCGATACCCACGGCGCCCGGTTCTGCGGGCAGTGCGGTACGCCGGCGGGAAGCTGACCGGGGACGACGCGGGACCTTCGGCCTTCGCCGGAACGCACCGGCGGTGCCGCGTGAGGCCGTCGACTCCGGTGGTGCGGTCAGCCTGCCGCCCGCCCGAGCACCTGCACGTCGCCGACGAATCCGCCGGCGGCCGAGAGCTCTCCGAGGAACTCCATCAACGTGTCGCAGAACGCCTGCACCGCCTGGCTCGGGGCGAGGTCCGCGCGACGGGCGAGCGCGACGGTCCGGTACAGCGGCGGGTTCAGGGCGGTCCGGCGCAGGCGGGGCCGGCCCGCGAACACCAGCTCCGGCACCACGGCCACGCCGGTGCCCGCCTCGACCAGGCGCAGCACCGCGTCCATCTCCCCGCCCTCCACCGCGAGCTGCGGCGTCACTCCCGCGTCCGCGCAGGCCTGCAGCGTCACCTCGCGCAGGTCGTAGCCCCGGCGCGGGACGACCAGTGGGTGGCGCGCCAGCTCCTTCACCGTCATCGCCCCCCGGCTCGACGGCGCCTTCCTCGACGCCGGAGAGGCCACGGACAGTCGCTCCCGCAGCACGGGTGTGAGGCGTAGCCCCGCGTCGAGGCCCTCGGCCGGCACGATCACCAGGGCGATGTCGATCTCGTTGCGCAGGAGTGAGCTGACCAGCAGCTGCGACCCGTTCTCGGCCAGTTCGAGGTGGATCGCCGGGTACCGCTCGTGGAAGACGCGCAGCACGTCGGCCAGTACGCCGATGCACAGCGACGGTGTGGCGCCCACCCGCACCCGTCCGCGCTGCAGGCCGACCAGCTCGGCCACCGCCACGCGGGCCGCCTCCATGTCGGCGAGCATGCGCCGGGCCAGCGGCAGCACGGCGTCGCCGGCCGGGGTCAGGGTGACGGCACCGCGGGTGCGGTGAACGAGCGGCGCGCCCAGCTCGTCCTCCAGGGCCTTGAACTGCCGGCTCAGGGTGGGTTGGGCCACCCCCAGGGAGTCGGCCGCGCAGTGAAGCTGCGCACATCTGCCAGGGCGACGAAGTACGCAAGCTGCTGCAACGTCACGTCCATAGCGTACGTGCATCGAAACAGGGCCATTCGATGCATTGGACCCCGGACGTTGGTCCTGGTCACCCTGGGTCCGATGGTCACTGTGGGGGAGCGTGCCGGCAGCCGTGCTCCGGTCCGCCGCCGTCCACCGAGGGTGTCCTCGGTGCGACTCAAGATCGTCATGGCCCTCACGGGGGCGGTCATGCTGCTCTACCTGGTTCTGCACATGCTCGGGAACCTGAAGATCTTCTTCGGTGAGCAGGCGCTCGACACCTATGCTCGCTGGCTGCGGCTGATCGGTGAGCCTGCCCTGCCCGGCGGGGGCATGCTGTGGATCATCCGCGTCGTGCTGCTGGTGTCGGTGGTCGCGCACATCGTCGCCGCGACGATCCTGGCCCGCCGCGCCCGTGTCGCCCGGCCCGTGAAGTACGCGCACCGCAGCCCGGTGTCGACGAGCTACGCCTCGCGGACCATGCGGTGGGGTGGTGTGATCATCCTGCTTTTCGTGATCTACCACGTCCTCGATCTCACGACCGGGACGCTGAACCCGAACGGGGTGCCCGGCGCGGTCTACGACAACGTCGTGGCCGACTTCTCCCGCTGGTACGTCACGCTCGCCTACACCGTCGCGATGGTCGCGCTGGGATTCCACCTGCGGCACGGCATCTGGAGCGCGCTGCAGACCCTCGGCCGGTCCAGCGGGCCCGACCAGGTGCGCTACAAGGCGATCGCGCTGGTGTTCGCCGTGGTCCTCACGGCGGGCTTCCTCGCCGTGCCGTTCGCCGTGCAGTTCGGATTGGTTGCCAGGTAGAAGTGGAGCACAGCTCGATGACGTACGTGGACTACACGGTCGGCGCACCGGTCGAGGACGACGCCGCCCCCGGCGGGCCGCTCGACACCCGCTGGGAGCGCCACCGATTCGGCGTGAAGCTGGTGAACCCGGCGAACAAGCGCAAGATGACGATCATCGTCGTCGGCACCGGGCTGGCCGGTGGCTCCGCGGCGGCGACCCTGGGTGAGCTCGGCTATCAGGTCGAGTCGTTCTGCTTCCAGGACAGCCCTCGTCGTGCCCACTCGATCGCCGCCCAGGGCGGCATCAACGCCGCGAAGAACTACCGCAACGACGGCGACAGCGTCTTCCGGCTCTTCTACGACACCATCAAGGGCGGCGACTTCCGCGCCCGCGAGTCCAACGTGCACCGACTCGCGGAGATCAGCCGCCAGATCATCGACCAGTGCGTGGCGCAGGGCGTCCCGTTCGCCCGTGAGTACGGCGGCCTGCTCGACACCCGCTCGTTCGGCGGTGCGCAGGTGTCGCGGACGTTCTACGCCCGCGGCCAGACCGGTCAGCAGTTGCTGCTGGGCGCCTACCAGGCGCTCGAGCGTCAGGTCCGGGCCGGGACCGTCACGATGCACAACCGGCACGAGATGCTGGAGCTGATCGTCGTCGACGGCCGCGCCCGCGGCATCGTCGCCCGCGACCTGGTCACGGGCGAGACCCGCAGCCACCTCGCCGACGCCGTCGTGCTCGCCTCCGGCGGCTACGGCAACGTCTTCTACCTGTCGACCAACGCCAAGGGCAGCAACGTCACGGCCACCTGGCGGGCGCACCGCAAGGGAGCGCTGTTCGCCAACCCCTGCTACACCCAGATCCACCCCACGTGCATCCCGGTCAGCGGCGAGCACCAGTCGAAGCTGACGCTGATGAGCGAGTCGCTGCGCAACGACGGCCGCGTCTGGGTGCCCCAGGAGACGGGCGACACCCGCCGGCCCGCGGACATCCCCGAGGACCAGCGCGACTACTTCCTCGAGCGCCAGTACCCGGCGTTCGGCAACCTGGTCCCGCGCGACATCGCCAGCCGCGCGGCCAAGAACGTCTGCGACGCCAAGCGCGGCGTCGGCCCGACGGGGCTGGGTGTCTACCTGGACTTCTCCGACGCGATCGCCCGGCTCGGCCGGGCGGCGGTGGCGGCGAAGTACGGGAACCTGTTCGACATGTACGAGCGCATCACGGGGGAGAACCCGTACGAGGTCCCGATGCGCATCTTCCCGGCCGTGCACTACACGATGGGCGGGCTGTGGGTCGACTACGACCTGCAGAGCACCGTCCCGGGCCTGTTCGTGATCGGCGAGGCGAACTTCTCCGACCACGGCGCGAACCGACTCGGCGCCTCGGCGCTCATGCAGGGCCTGGCCGACGGCTACTTCGTCCTGCCGACCACCATCGGCGACTACCTCGCCGGCACCACGCTCGCTCCGGTGGCCGACGATGCTCCCGAGGTCGTCGAGGCCGAGGCGGAGGTCGCGGCGCGCATCGACCGGCTGCTGTCGATCGACGGCCACCGCACCGTCGACTCGTTCCACCGCGAGCTGGGCCACGTCATGTGGGACTACTGCGGGATGGAGCGGTCCGACGAGGGGTTGCGCAAGGCCCTCGACCGCATCCCGGAACTGCGTCGCGAGTTCTGGAGCGGGGTGAAGGTGCCCGGTTCGGCGGCGACGCTGAACCAGTCGCTGGAGAAGGCCGGCCGCGTCGCCGACTTCCTCGAGCTCGCGGAGCTCATGTGCCTCGACGCACTGCACCGCTCCGAGAGCTGCGGCGGCCATTTCCGGGCCGAGAGCCAGACCGACGACGGCGAGGCCCAGCGCGACGACGAGAACTTCTCCTATGTCGCCGCCTGGGAGTACACGGGCCCGGGCCAGGCCCCCGTCCTCCACAAGGAGGACCTCGTCTTCGAATACGTCACCCCCAGCCGGCGGAGCTACACATGAAACTGAAGCTCAAGGTCTGGCGCCAGGGCGGCCCGGACGACAAGGGCCGCCTCGTCGACTACGAGGTGGACGACGCCGACGAGGACATGTCGTTCCTCGAGCTCATCGACGTCCTCAACGAGAAGCTGATCCTGCAGGGCGAGGAGCCCGTCGCGTTCGACCAGGACTGCCGTGAGGGCATCTGCGGCTCGTGCGACATGGTCGTCAACGGCTACGCGCACGGCCCCCGGAAGGCGACGACGGTCTGCCAGCTGCACCTGCGGCATTTCCGCGACGGCGAGACGATCACCGTCGAGCCGTGGCGCTCCGCCGCCTTCCCGGTGCTCAAGGACCTGGTCGTGGACCGCAGCGCCCTCGACCGGATCGTCGCCGCGGGCGGCTACATCTCCGCCCCGACCGGTTCGGCGCCCGACGCCGCGGCGACCCCGGTGCCCAAGCCGGACGCCGACCGCGCCTTCACCGCGGCCGCATGCATCGGCTGCGGTGCGTGTGTCGCCGCGTGCCCGAACGGCTCGGCCTCGCTGTTCCTCGGCGCCAAGATCGCGCACCTCGCGGAGCTGCCGCAGGGCCAGCCCGAGCGGTGGCGAGCGAGTGGTCGACATGGTGGACCAGCACGACGCGGAGGGCTTCGGCGGCTGCACGAACATCGGGCAGTGCACGGTGGCGTGCCCCAAGGAGATCCCGCTCGACGTGATCGCCACGCTCAACCGCGACTACCGCCTCGCGACGACCGGGGGAAGGCGCCGCCAGGCCGCCTAGCGAGTCCGTCGGTCAGACGCCGCAGGGGGCATGACGTTGATCTCCACGTGGAGTGCCTCACACGCCTCTGACCTGGCCGTGAGGGATATCACCGGTAAACGCGGAAGTTCGTCGGCACCCGTACACGCTCGACGGTCCAGGCGTCGTAGAGTCCCGGCACACGGCCTGGAGACGTGGTCCAGCTCTTTCCCGACGGAGCGCCGTCCCGGGGCCCGACGAGATGGGGACTCACTGACGTGTCATCCACCACTGATCCGGCGGCCGGCAGGGCGGAGATCGCGGCGCGCACGCTGCGCACCGACCGCTGGTGGCTGCCGCCACTGTTCACCGCCGTCGGCCTGATCGCCTGGGTGGCCTACGCCACGGTCCGCGCCTTCATGCAGATGTGGTACTTCGTGCCGCAGTACAACTACCTCACGCCGTTCTACTCGCCGTGCGTCTCGACCGGCTGCGTCGAGCAGGCAGCCCACTTCGGCCGCTTCCTGCCGGACTGGCCGATCCTGCCGTACGCGGCGTTGACGCTGCCGTTCCTGCTGCTGTTCCGCTTGACCTGCTACTACTACCGCAAGGCCTACTACCGGTCGTTCTGGTTCTCGCCGCCGGCCTGCGCGGTGGCCGAACCACACCGCCGCTACCACGGCGAGTCCCGCGGGCTGGGGCTGGGCCAGAACCTGCACCGGTACTTCTTCTACGCGGCCGTGCTCATCTCCTTGATCAACACTTATGACGCGTTCCGCGCATTCGTGACGGCCGACGGGAGCTTCGGGCTGGGGCTGGGCAACCTGATCCTTCTGGCCAACGTCGTGCTGCTCTGGGCCTACACGGTGTCGTGCCACTCCTGCCGAAGCATCATCGGCGGCCGGCTGAACAACTTCTCGCGACACCCGATGCGCTACAAGGCCTGGCAGTTCGTCTCCCGGCTCAACGCCAAGCACATGCAGCTGGCCTGGACGACATTGGCGACGCTTGCTATCACCGACTTCTACATCATGGCCGTCGCGGCCGGATGGATCTCCGACCTGCGGATCGTGGGGTGACGGGCATGTCCGAAAACATCAACGGTGAACCGGTCGAGCGGCACGACTACGACGTGGTCGTGATCGGTGCGGGCGGGGCGGGGCTGCGCGCCGCGATCGAGGCCCGCATGCAGGGCAAGCGCACGGCGATCATCTCGAAGTCGTTGTTCGGCAAGGCCCACACGGTGATGGCCGAGGGTGGCTGCGCCGCGGCGATGGGGAACGTCAATCCCAACGACAACTGGCAGGTCCACTACCGCGACACCATGCGAGGCGGGAAGTTCCTCAACAACTGGCGGATGGCCGAGCTGCACGCCAGGGAGGCACCGGACCGGGTCTGGGAGCTCGAGACCTACGGTGCGCTGTTCGACCGCACCAAGGACGGCAAGATCAGCCAGCGCAACTTCGGCGGGCACACCTACCCGCGGCTGGCGCACGTCGGTGACCGCACCGGACTGGAGCTGATCCGCACCCTGCAGCAGAAGATCGTCTCGCTGCAGCAGGAGGACCACAAGGCCACCGGCGACTACGAGTCGTACATCCGGGTCTTCCACGAGTGCACGATCACGGAGCTGTTGGTGACGGACGGGAAGGTCGCCGGCTGCTTCGGCTACTTCCGCAGCGACGGGCGCTTCGTCCGCTTCGACGCGCCGGCGATCGTGCTGGCCACGGGCGGGGTCGGCAAGAGCTACCAGGTGACCAGCAACTCCTGGGAGTACACCGGCGACGGGCACGCCCTGGCCCTGCGTGCGGGCGCGACGCTGATCAACATGGAGTTCCTGCAGTTCCACCCGACGGGCATGGTCTGGCCGCCGTCGGTGAAGGGGATCCTCGTCACCGAGTCCGTCCGCGGCGACGGCGGGGTGCTGCGCAACTCCGAGGGCAAGCGGTTCATGTTCGACTACATCCCGGACGTGTTCCGCGACCAGTACGCGACGAGCGAGGCCGAGGGCGACCGCTGGTACACCGACCCGGACAACAACCGCCGTCCGCCCGAGCTGCTGCCGCGCGACGAGGTCGCCCGCGCGATCAACTCCGAGGTCAAGGCCGGCCGGGGCAGCCCGCACGGCGGCGTGTTCCTCGACATCGCCTCCCGGCGGTCGCCGGAGGAGATCCTCAAGAAGCTGCCGTCGATGTACCACCAGTTCAAGGAGCTGGCGGATGTCGACATCACGAAGGAGCCGATGGAGGTCGGCCCCACCTGCCACTACGTGATGGGCGGGATCGAGGTCGACCCGGACACCGGCATGTCGACGGTCCCGGGCCTGTTCGCCGCGGGGGAGTGCTCGGGCGGGATGCACGGCAGCAACCGGCTCGGCGGCAACTCGCTGTCGGACCTGCTGGTGTTCGGCAGGCGGTGCGGGCTCGGCGCGGCGCAGTACGTCGACGCCATCGGTACCAGGCCGGCGATCACGGAGGCCGATCTCACCGCGGCCGTGGACCGGGCGCTGCTGCCGTTCTCCAGCGCGACCGACGGGGGCGAGAACCCGTTCGTCGTGCACCTCGAGCTGCAGAAGACCATGCACGAGCTCGTCGGGATCATCCGCAAGGCCGACGAGATGGAGATGGCGCTCAAGAAGCTCGCGGACATCGCCACCCGGACCCGGACGGTCACGGTCGAGGGGCACCGGCAGTTCAACCCCGGCTGGCACCTGGCCCTGGACCTGCGGAACATGCTGCTCGTCTCGCTGTGCGTGGCGAAGGCGGCGGTGGAACGCCAGGAGAGCCGCGGCGGACACACCCGCGACGACTTCCCCGTGATGGACGCCGACTGGCGTCACCTGCTCCTGGTCTGCTCGGCCCTCGGCGAGGACGACGTCGAGCTGGTCCGCCGCGAGCAGGTGCCGATGCGCCCGGAGCTGTTCGACCTGTTCGAGCTGGACGAGCTGAAGAAGTACTACACCGGCGAAGAGCTGGGCGGACACCGCGCGAAGGGATCGATGTGACTTCCCACTGGCACCACTTCCGCGTGTGGCGCGGTGACGCCGAGGGCGGCGACCTGGTCGACTACCCGGTGGAGGTGAACGAGGGCGAGGTCGTCCTCGACATCATCCATCGGCTGCAGCAGACCGAGGCGCAGGACCTCGCGGTGCGCTGGAACTGCAAGGCCGGCAAGTGCGGGTCGTGCAGTGCGGAGATCAACGGCCGACCACGGCTGATGTGCATGACGCGCATGAGCACCTTCGCCGACGACGAGGTGATCACGGTCACCCCGCTGCGCACCTTCCCGGTGATCCGGGACCTGGTGACGGACGTGGAATTCAACTACACGAAGGCCCGCGAGGTGCCGTCCTTCGCACCTCCGGCGGACCTCGCACCCGGGGAGTACCGGATGCAGCAGGTCGACGTCGAGCGGAGCCAGGAGTTCCGCAAGTGCATCGAGTGCTACCTGTGTCAGAACACCTGCCACGTGGTGCGCGACCACGAGGAGAACAAGCCGGCGTTCGCGGGGCCGCGCTACGTCATGCGCGTCGCCGAGCTCGAGATGCACCCGCTGGACGTCGCGGACCGGCGGGAGACCGCCCAGGACGACCTTGGGCTCGGCTACTGCAACATCACCAAGTGCTGCACCGAGGTCTGCCCGGAGCACATCAAGATCACCGACAACGCGATCATCCCGCTGAAGGAGCGTGTGGTCGACCGCAAGTACGACCCACTCGTCTGGCTGGGCAACAAGATCTTCCGCCGCACGGAGGCGTAGGGCGGGCAGAGCGCGCGATCGGTGGGGCGGGCGGTACGGCCCGTCCCACCTGCGCGAACGCTCGAACCGGGGGCCGGTTTGCACGCCCCGGACACGTGGGCGTAACCTGGTTCCTGTCAGCGAGACGCCGGACAGAACGAGCCCCTCGGGGAGCGGTCACCAGGCCAGCTGACCATCCCGCGCAGTACCCCCGGTGAAACGTTCGGTTACGCCCGGGTGTACGGTGCGAAACGCAAGAACGAGACAAGCCCCGACGGACTGCCTGGCGGTGGGATGTTGGTGTGCGGGTGTCTTTTGAGAACTCAACAGTGTGTCGAGCTTGTTTGTTCGGAACTGGTGGTGTTGTGCCAGTTTGATGATTTGTGCCTCGATGTGTCCACGGCCCCGTCTGTGGTGTCGAGGTTTGTTAGGGCCAGTTTTTGTTGGAGAGTTTGATCCTGGCTCAGGACGAACGCTGGCGGCGTGCTTAACACATGCAAGTCGAGCGGTAAGGCCCTTTGGGGTACACGAGCGGCGAACGGGTGAGTAACACGTGGGTGACCTGCCCCCTACTCTGGGATAAGCCTGGGAAACTGGGTCTAATACCGGATATGACTACATGATCGCATGGTGTGTGGGTGGAAAGCCAGTTACATTGGTTTCTGGCGGTGGGGGATGGGCCCGCGGCCTATCAGCTTGTTGGTGGGGTGATGGCCTACCAAGGCGACGACGGGTAGCCGGCCTGAGAGGGCGACCGGCCACACTGGGACTGAGACACGGCCCAGACTCCTACGGGAGGCAGCAGTGGGGAATATTGCGCAATGGGCGGAAGCCTGACGCAGCGACGCCGCGTGGGGGATGACGGCCTTCGGGTTGTAAACCTCTTTCGGCCCCGACGAAGCGTGAGTGACGGTAGGGGTAGAAGAAGCACCGGCCAACTACGTGCCAGCAGCCGCGGTAATACGTAGGGTGCGAGCGTTGTCCGGAATTATTGGGCGTAAAGAGCTCGTAGGCGGTCTGTCGCGTCGGTCGTGAAAACTTGGGGCTTAACCCTGAGCTTGCGGTCGATACGGGCATGACTGGAGTTCGGCAGGGGAGACTGGAATTCCTGGTGTAGCGGTGAAATGCGCAGATATCAGGAGGAACACCGGTGGCGAAGGCGGGTCTCTGGGCCGATACTGACGCTGAGGAGCGAAAGCGTGGGGAGCGAACAGGATTAGATACCCTGGTAGTCCACGCCGTAAACGGTGGGCGCTAGGTGTGGGGGCCATTCCACGGTCTCTGTGCCGTAGCTAACGCATTAAGCGCCCCGCCTGGGGAGTACGGCCGCAAGGCTAAAACTCAAAGGAATTGACGGGGGCCCGCACAAGCGGCGGAGCATGTGGATTAATTCGATGCAACGCGAAGAACCTTACCTGGGTTTGACATGCGCCAGACGCGTCTAGAGATAGGCGTTCCCTTGTGGTTGGTGTGCAGGTGGTGCATGGCTGTCGTCAGCTCGTGTCGTGAGATGTTGGGTTAAGTCCCGCAACGAGCGCAACCCTTGTTCCATGTTGCCAGCGGGTGATGCCGGGGACTCATGGGAGACTGCCGGGGTCAACTCGGAGGAAGGTGGGGATGACGTCAAGTCATCATGCCCCTTATGTCCAGGGCTTCACACATGCTACAATGGCCTATACAGAGGGCTGCGAGACCGTGAGGTGGAGCGAATCCCTTAAAGTGGGTCTCAGTTCGGATCGGGGTCTGCAACTCGACCCCGTGAAGTTGGAGTCGCTAGTAATCGCAGATCAGCAACGCTGCGGTGAATACGTTCCCGGGCCTTGTACACACCGCCCGTCACGTCACGAAAGTTGGTAACACCCGAAGCCGATGGCCTAACCCACTTGTGGGGGGAGTCGTCGAAGGTGGGACTGGCGATTGGGACGAAGTCGTAACAAGGTAGCCGTACCGGAAGGTGCGGCTGGATCACCTCCTTTCTAAGGAGTCTCACCGTTGTGGTGGAGGTCTGGTACATGCGCCTGTGGAAGGGTGTGTGTCCCTCCTTTCACTGATTCCACGCCTGATCAGGCAGCGGCTCGCTGTTTGGTGGCGTGGTTGTGGGTGTGGCTGGGTGGAACACTTCTGCTGCTTGGTTCCGAACATGGTCAGTAGCAGGCTTGGCACGCTGTTGGGTCCTGAGGAGACACCTGTGTGGTTGTGGGTGTTTTCTTGGTGCCGCTCCTGGTTCTGCTGTTCCTAACGCGTGCTGTTGTGTGTGGTCGTGGTGGCGGTGGTGGGTTGGGGTGTGGTTGTGTGTTGAGTGTTGCATAGTGGATGCGAGCATCTTGTTGTGGTCAAGTGTGTAAGGGCACATGGTGGATGTCTGGGCATCAGGAGCCGATGAAGGACGTGGGAGGCCGCGATAGTCCTCGGGGAGTTGTCAACCGAGCTGTGATCCGAGGGTGTCCGAATGGGGAAACCCAGCGCGTGTCATGACGCGTTACCAGCGTCTGAATTCATAGGGTGTTGGGGGGAACGTGGGGAAGTGAAACATCTCAGTACCCACTGGAAGAGAAAACAACCGTGATTCCGTGAGTAGTGGCGAGCGAAAGCGGATGAGGCTAAACCGTGTTCGTGTGATACCCGGCAGGGGTTGCGGATGTGGTGTTGTGGGGTTTGGTCGTTCTGGTTCTGCCGGACTGGGGATGGCATGTGCGTGGTGTTAGTGGAAGACTTCTGGAAAGGGTCGCCGTAGTGGGTGAGAGCCCCGTACGCGAAAACACTGCGTGTGTCATGGATCGGATACCCGAGTAGCAGCGAGCTCGTGGAATTTGCTGTGAATCTGCCGGGACCACCCGGTAAGCCTAAATACTCCCTGGTGACCGATAGCGGACGAGTACCGTGAGGGAAAGATGAAAAGTACCCCGGGAGGGGAGTGAAATAGTACCTGAAACCGTGTGCCTACAAGCCGTCAGAGCCGGGGCTGCATCAGCTTTCGGGTGGTGTGGTGGTGATGGCGTGCCTTTTGAAGAATGAGCCTGCGAGTTATGCTTCGTGGCGAGGTTAACCCGGGTGGGGTAGCCGTAGCGAAAGCGAGTCCGAATAGGGCGTCGTCCTTTGGGAGTGAGTCGCGGGGTGTAGACCCGAAGCGGAGTGATCTACCCATGGCCAGGGTGAAGCGGCTGTAAGAGGTCGTGGAGGCCCGAACCCACCAGGGTTGAAAACCTGGGGGATGAGTTGTGGGTAGGGGTGAAAGGCCAATCAAACTCCGTGATAGCTGGTTCTCCCCGAAATGCATTTAGGTGCAGCGTTGTGTGGTGGATGTCGGAGGTAGAGCACTGGATGGGCTAGGGGGCCGACAAGCTTACTGAACTCAGCCAAACTCCGAATGCCGGCATTTCTAGCATGGCAGTGAGACTGCGGGGGATAAGCTTCGTAGTCGAGAGGGAAACAGCCCAGATCACCAGCTAAGGCCCCTAAGCGTGCGCTAAGTGGGAAAGGATGTGGGGTCGCCCAGACAACCAGGAGGTTGGCTTAGAAGCAGCCATCCTTGAAAGAGTGCGTAATAGCTCACTGGTCAAGTGGTCCTGCGCCGACAATGTAGCGGGGCTCAAGCGCACCGCCGAAGCTGTGGCAATGAGGACTGTGTCTTCGGGCACGGGGGTTCTTGTTGGGTAGGGGAGCGTCCTGCGTCCGGTGAAGCGGCCCTGTGAGGGAGCCGTGGAGGGTGTGGGAGTGAGAATGCAGGCATGAGTAGCGAATGCAGAGTGAGAATCTCTGCCGCCGATTGACCAAGGGTTCCTGGGCCAGGTTTGTCCGCCCAGGGTGAGCCGGGACCTAAGGCGAGGCCGACAGGCGTAGTCGATGGACAACGGGTTGATATTCCCGTGCTCGTGACGGTGCGTCCATGCCCAGGCCGGTGATGCTGACCATCCGAACCTCTTTCGTCTCCTTCGGGAGGTGTTGTGGGGGGAGCGTGGGACCCGATCCGGTAGTAGGCAAGTGATGGGGTGACGCAGGAGGGTAGTCCCGCCAGGCGGTGGTTGTCCTGGTGCAAGCTCGTGGCCCGATGCCTAGGTAAATCCGGGTGTCTGTCTTTGATGACGGGGGTGAGGGGTGATGCGTAGCCGATTGAGGCGAAGTAGGGTGATCCCATGCTGTCGAGAAAAGCCTCTAGCGAGTGCTGTTGCGGCCCGTACCCTAAACCGACACAGGTGGTCAGGTAGAGAATACCGAGGCGATCGAGTGAACTGTGGTTAAGGAACTCGGCAAAATGCCCCCGTAACTTCGGGAGAAGGGGGACCGCTGGCCTTGAAGCCCTTTGCGGGCTAGGGGTTGGTGGTCGCAGAGACCAGGCCCAAGCGACTGTTTACTAAAAACACAGGTCCGTGCGAAGTCGTAAGACGATGTATACGGACTGACGCCTGCCCGGTGCTGGAACGTTAAGAGGACCTGTTAGTCCCGTTGGGGGCGAAGCGGAGAATTTAAGCGCCAGTAAACGGCGGTGGTAACTATAACCATCCTAAGGTAGCGAAATTCCTTGTCGGGTAAGTTCCGACCTGCACGAATGGCGTAACGACTTGGGCGCTGTCTCGACCACAGACTCGGCGAAATTGCATTACGAGTAAAGATGCTCGTTACGCGCGGCAGGACGGAAAGACCCCGGGACCTTTACTACAGCTTGGTATTGGTGCTCGGTTCGGCTTGTGTAGGATAGGTGGGAGACTGTGAAGCGTTCACGCTAGTGGGTGTGGAGTCGTTGTTGAAATACCACTCTGGTCGGATTGGGTGTCTGAACCTCGGGCCATGATCTGGTTCAGGGACAGTGCCTGGTGGGTAGTTTAACTGGGGCGGTTGCCTCCTAAAGGGTAACGGAGGCGCCCAAAGGTTCCCTCAGCCTGGTTGGCAATCAGGTGGTGAGTGTAAGTGCACAAGGGGGCTTGACTGTGAGACGGACGTGTCGAGCAGGGACGAAAGTCGGGACTAGTGATCCGGCATCTCCTGGTGGAAGGGGTGTCGCTCAACGGATAAAAGGTACCCCGGGGATAACAGGCTGATCTTGCCCAAGAGTCCATATCGACGGCATGGTTTGGCACCTCGATGTCGGCTCGTCGCATCCTGGGGCTGGAGTAGGTCCCAAGGGTTGGGCTGTTCGCCCATTAAAGCGGTACGCGAGCTGGGTTTAGAACGTCGTGAGACAGTTCGGTCCCTATCCGCCGTGCGCGTAGGAGACTTGAGGAAGGCTGTCCCTAGTACGAGAGGACCGGGACGGACGGACCTCTGGTGTGCCAGTTGTCCCGCCAGGGGCATGGCTGGTTGGCTATGTTCGGAAGGGATAACCGCTGAAGGCATCTAAGCGGGAAGCTCGTTCCAAGATGAGGTCTCCCACCACCTTGCGTGGTTAAGGCCCCCTAGAGACGATGGGGTTGATAGGCCGGGGATGGAAGCTCTGTGAGGGGTGGAGTCGACCGGTACTAATAGGCCGAGGGCTTGCCCACAACATTTTTGTTGCTCGCATCCACTGTGTGACCCTGAGCACACAACCATGTTCTCGTGCCGCCCCCGGCGTGTTGTGGGGGTGGGTGTGGGGGTGGTGTGTTCGTAGCCCCCCGGGTTGTGTGGGGGATAGGTGGATAGTGTTGTCGGTGGTGTTGGCGGAGGGGGAACGCCCGGTCCCATCCCGAACCCGGAAGCTAAGCCCTCCAGCGCCGATGGTACTGCACTCGTCAGGGTGTGGGAGAGTAGGTCGCCGCCGACATTCAATGTGAAAAGAGAAGCCCCGCCGGGAGACCGGCGGGGCTTCTTTCATTTCCGAGGTATTTACTGCTCGCCCCGCACCGACCGGCGGATCTGCTCGAGCCGCTCCCGCGCAGCGGCGTCCCGGTCGGCCTGCTGCTGCGCGATCGACCGACCGGCCGCGCTCTCCTCGGCCAGCTCGGTGCCGCCGACGGCCGTGGCGTACCGGCCTTCGATCTTGTCGCGGACGTGCTCGAACGTCGGCACACCCGCCTCGTCGTAGTCACCCGAGGGTGTCGGCTCCGGCGCCGCGATGTCGCCCGGCTGCCGCTCCGGCGAATACGGAGAATCACTCATCGATGTGGCCCTCCACCTGTGGATCGCCGCCTTGCTCCCGCCGCGGCGTCGATCAAAGGACGCGATCGGCCCTTTCCGGTCAACAACAGTCTATTCCGACGTACGCGACGAAGATCAATCCCCCGATCGCCGCAGTCACGTGACGGGGTTCCCCTCGTTGCACCGGATGGAACGCGACACAGGACGACGGATGGCGGCGGAATCGATGACGCAGGCGGCGACGAGCAGGAGCGGGCGCGACGTATGGCGCGTCGCGGCATCGGGCGACCCGGTCGAGATGACGCTGCCCGCCCTCCTCGGTGACATCCGTTGGTACGGCAACACCCGCCTCACCGGGACCCGGCTCGCGCGGCAGTTCTTCCTCGCCCCGGCCGGCGAGCACCGCGCCATTCCGAACAAGATCCTCCCCGGCGGCCGCCAGGTCCGGCGCACCATGCGCGGCTACGACGCCGTCGTGTTCGAGGCCGCCGACCGCTCCGACTCGGCGCTCGTCCTCGCCGGCCCCTACAACGAGGCGACCACGTGGTTCGGCGGCCCGGCGCCGACGGCAGCCGGGATCGAACGGCTGCTGCGGATGTTCCGCTTCACCGACTCCGCCAACGGCGCCACCCTCGTCCCCACCTCGGACATGCTCGTGCAGCAGCCCGACGTGTCCCTCATCGGCCGCAGCGCCAACGCCGTCCTCGTGGTCCGCCGGGCCGCGGAGATGCTGCCGGCCCTGCCCGAGTGGGCCGGGCTGACCCTGCCGGGCGGGGAGCTCTGGCGGGCCGACCGCGTCCTCGACGGGGTCAAGGCCGGACTGGTCGCCGGCGGCCCGCACCGTTGGCGCTACGTCCTCGCCGGCCCGACGCTCGGCATGGACCTCGTGCTGCTCGGCCCCGAGTCCGGCCGCGCCCCGCTGCCGCTGGCCGAGACGCAGGTCGTCGACGCGCTGTCGGTGCTCACCGGACGCTGGGCGGCCTGACATGGACACCGGCATGTCCGTCGCCCTCGCGGTGGCGCTCCTCGCCCTGTTGGTCGCCCTGTTCTCCCTCGTCGCCCTGGTCGCGGTCTACGCGCGGGTCCGCGGTCTCGAGACCGCGGGCGATGCGGGGGTGACCGGGTACCCGGCGCTCGTCGGCCGTCCTGCGCCGGCGTCGGTGCGGCCCGGCCCCGGTGCGCAGTGCGGCCTCGTCGCGATCCTCGACGGCGACTGCACGCTCTGCGCCACCGTCGTCGAGGCGCTCGCCGCCGTGCACGCCGCAGGCGCCGTGCACGTGGTCGCCTTGACCGACCGCATCGCCGGCGCCGGGACGACGGCCGGGCGCGGGGATCCTCCGCGTCGACGTCGCGGCGCGGGCCGACCTGTTCGAGGGCTACGCACCCACGGTGCTCGCGGTCGACGCCGCCGGCACCGTCGTCGCCCGGCGGTTCGTCTACGCCGACACCGATCTGCCCGAGCTGTTGCGCGAGCTCGTCGCTCGCGCCCGTACCCCCGAGAGCGAGGTGAGCCACGCATGAACGCCATCCGGGACATCCCCAGCACGTCGGCTGCGCCCGAGCAGCCGCGGCCCAGCGCCGTCGTCGCCCGCCTGCGCGGATACCGCCCCAGCCGACGCGCCGTCCTGCGGGCACTCGTGCTGGGTGCGGCGGCGACCACGCTCGTCCCGCTGGACTGGTATCTGTCGCGCCGCCAGGCCGCCGCGGAGCCGTCGAACCGCTCCGAGTACGGCACCTGCAAGCCCGCCTCCTACGACCAGGAGGACAACAACTGGTGGGAGGGCGGCGAGGCGGTCTGCTACGGCGGCTGGAAGCGC
This sequence comes from uncultured Actinomycetota bacterium, assembly GCA_963780835.1. Lineage (GTDB taxonomy): Bacteria > Actinomycetota > Actinomycetes > Mycobacteriales > Pseudonocardiaceae > Pseudonocardia. Next base: position 191,691 of record CAWADQ010000059.1, read on the forward strand.
GGCTCCTACCCGTGCGCGGACGGCTACCACCGTGAAGGCACGCACAGCTCGCGTGGCGTGGACTACGAGTCGACGCGGCTGACCACCAACTGTCACGGCCGCAACGCCTGGCGCTGGAAGGGCTTCCGCTGCTCGGACGCGGTCACCACCGCGACGTTCGACGACGGCACCGAGTACACCGGCGTCACCATCGCCGCCTGTGCGCTCACCCAGCAGGAGCTGGCCAACCCGATCCCGGAGGAACCGGACGACGAGGGCGCCGAGGACGACAGCAGGGACGACAGCGGGGACGACGGCGACAGCGACGGGAGCGACGCCCCGCGCGCGCTCGTGCCCGGCCTGCACCGATGACCGGCATCCGCTGGGCCCTCCACCCGTTCGCGCCCACGCTCGCGCTGCTCGGTATCGGATGTGCCGCGGCAGCCGCCGGCGTGCTCGGCGTCGCCGCGGCCGCGCCGCTGCTCGCGGTCGTCGCCGGATGCGCGGCCGGGTTCGCCAACTCCGGCTCCACCTGAAGCCACAACTCGGCGTTCCTGCTGAGCGCGTCGGTCTGGCGCGGCAAACCCGTTCTCCGCTGGTTCGGCGGTGGGCTCCTGCTGGGGGCGCTCCTCGTCGCGTGTGTCGGCGCCGTGCTCGGCGCGCTGCCGCAGGCGCTGATCCCGGCACCGGTGCGCGCGGTCCTGATCGGCGTGCCGGCGCTCGTCGTGCTGGGCCGGGAGCTGGGCCTGTGGCGCTTCGCGGTGCCGGAGAACGCCCGGCTCGTCCCGGAGGAGGTGCAGCACCGCGCCCACTGGGGGGCGCTGCAGTTCGGGTTCGAGATGGGCACCGGAATGCGCACCTACTCGCCGTCCGCTCTGCCGCATCTCGCGCTGGCCGCGGTGGTTCTGATGGTGCCGCTGCCGGTCGCCCCGGCGGTGGCGGTCGGGTTCGCGGTGGGCCGGTTCGCGATGCCGGTGCTGTCCAACGCCTGGAGCGACGACGGCGCGTGGACCGAGATCTGGGTGGCGGCCCAGCCGGTGGTGCGCCCGCTGCTCGCGGTCGCGTGCGTCGGCTCGCTCGGGGTCGCGACGGTCACGGAGTGGGTGTGACCAGCCGGGGCGTCCGGGAGGTGCTCGTCGTCCTCGACACGGCGTGCGGTGTCTGCTCGGGAGTGGCGCGCGACCTGACGGGCCTGCTGCGCGTACCGGTGCGGACACGCTCCTGCCGCGACCCGGACCTGCGCGCGGCACATCGTGATCTCCCGGCCGCGGCCACCACGTGTCGCGCGCCGGCGGTCGGTCTCGTCGCGGCCGACGGCGCGGTCACCTGGCACCTCGGCGTGGGCGCGGCCCCGGCGCTGCTCGGCCTGGTCCGGCCGCGGGCCCTGCCCCGGGCCGTCCGGGTTCTCATGACCGTCCGGCGCACGTCACGCGCCCGCGCGGCTGATCACCGTTAGCGTTGCACCCGTGGTGATCGATCCGATCCCGGAGCCCGACCGCACCGTCGAACGCCCCTTCGGCGCCTGGGCCACCCCCGTGACGTCCGAGGTCGTCGTGGCCGCGGCCGTCCGCCTCGGCGAGGTGCGGGTGGACGGCCCACACGACGGCGACATCGACGTCGTCTGGGCCGAGGGCCGGCCGGCCGAGGGCGGCCGGACGCAGCTGGTCCGCCGCCGCGCCGACGGCGGCACGGACGAGCTGCTGCCCGAAGGGCGCAACGCGCGCACCGCCGTCCACGAGTACGGCGGCGCCGGATGGTGGGTGCACGGCGGCGTGGTGTGGTTCACCGACTGGGCCGACCAACGCCTGTACCGGCTCGAGCCCGGCGCCGAGCCCGTCCCGCTCACCCCCGAGCCGGGCCGGCCACGCGGCGACCGCTACGCCGACGGCGACCTCGGCCCGGACGGCACCAGGATCGTCTGCGTCCGGGAACGGCATCACGGCGACGCGGCCACGGACGTCGTCAACGAGGTCGTCATCCTCGACGCCCATGCTCCGGGCGAGCCCGAGGTGCTGGTCACCGGCCCGGACTTCGTCGCGGCACCGCGGCTGTCCCCGGACGGCGCCACGCTGGCCTGGCTGCAGTGGAACCACCCGGCGATGCCGTGGGACGCCGCCGAGCTGGTCGTCCGCGACCTCGCCACCGGTGAGGAGACGATCGTCGCGGGCGGGCCGGGTGAGTCGGTGACCGAGCCGCGATGGCGCCCCGACGGCTCGCTGTGGTTCCTCTCCGACCGCACCGACTGGTGGAACCTCTACCGCTGGCAGCCCGGCCACGACATCGAGGCCGTGGTCCGCACCGACGCCGACATCGGGGTGCCCGCGTGGACGTTCGGCACGTCCCGCTACGCGGTGCTCGACGACGGACAGGTGGTCGTGGCGCGCTGGCGCGACGGGTTCGACGGCCTGGCGGTCCGCGGGCCCGACGGGGTGCTGACCGACCTCGACCTGCCCTTCACCGCCGTCGGCTCGGTGGTCGCCGCGGGCCCGGACTCCGTCGTCGTGGTGGCCGGCAGCCCCACCGCGGAGCCCGGGGTGCACCGCATCGACCTGTCCGGCGCGACACCACGGGTCGACACCCTGCGCGCGCCGCGCGACCTGGGGCTCGCCCCCGACGAGATCTCGCGACCGGAGGCGGTGCGGTTCCCGTCCGTCGACGGCGCGGGCGAGTCGCGCACCGGGCGCGCGCTGTTCTACCCGCCGGTCAACCCCCGGTACCGGGGCCCGGCGGGGGAGCGGCCACCCCTGCTCGTGGTGATCCACGGCGGCCCGACGGCCAAGGCGCTGCCCGGTACTGGCCGTCGGCGTGCAGTACTGGACCAGCCGCGGCTTCGCGGTGGTCGACGTCGACTACGGCGGCTCGTCGGGTTACGGCCGCCCGTACCGCGAGCTGCTGCGCGGCCAGTGGGGCGTCGTCGACGTGGCCGACTGCCTCGCCGCCGCCCGGGCGCTCGCGGACCGCGGCCTCGTCGATCCCGGCCGGCTCTGCATCCGCGGCGGGTCGGCGGGTGGCTACACGACGCTGGCGGCGCTCGCCCGGGACGACACGCCGTTCGCGGCCGGGGCCGACCACTTCGGTGTCGCCGACCTCGAGGCGCTCGCCCGCGACACGCACAAGTTCGAGAGCCGCTACCTCGACGGACTCGTCGGGCCCTACCCGGAGGCGCGCGAGGTGTACGTCGAGCGCGCACCGATCACGCACGTCGAGCGGTTCGCCAGCCCGCTGATCGTGCTCCAGGGCGCCGAGGACCCGATCGTGCCGCCCGCCCAGTCGGAGACGATCGTCGCGGCACTGCGGGCGAAGGGCGTACCGGTCGCCTACCTGCTCTTCGACGGCGAGCAGCACGGCTTCCGCCGGGCCGAGAACGTCCGCCGGGCACTGGACGCGGAGCTGTCGTTCTACGCGCAGGTGCTCGGTTTCCCCCTCGACGAGAACATCGAGCCCGTTGAGGTGGAGAACCTCTAGGCCGCGGTGGCACTCTCGAAGCATGACGAACGAGCGGCCACCGATCCGGATCGGGACCGCGGAGCGCGACGCGGCGATGAAGGCGCTCGACGCGCACCTCGAGGCAGGTCGGCTGGATGTCGACGAGTACGGCGAGCGCTCCGCCCGGGCGTCGGTCGCGACCACCGCGCCCGAGCTCGCCGAGCTGTTCGACGACCTGCCGGCCCCGCATCCGGTGCTGCCGGGGATCGTGGGTCCGGTACTGCCGGCCGTGGCGCCGCCGCCCACCCCGCCCGTCCGCCGGGAGCCCTCGGGCCTTCAGGTGTGGGGGCCGCGGCTGATGGCCGTCACGCCGTTCCTCGCGCTGGGGCTGTTCCTCCTCACCAAGACCTGGGTGGTGTTCCTCCTCATCCCGGTCATCGCGGTGCTGCTCGGTAGCCAGCAGCGGGGCCGCTGACCGGACCGGCTCGGAGAAGGCCGGTCAGACGAAGGCGCTGAGCCCGGTGATCGCCCGGCCGACGATGAGCGACTGGATGGAGTCGGTGCCTTCGTAGGTGTAGACGGCCTCGATGTCGGCGTGGTGGCGGGCGACGTGGTGGTCGAGCAGGATGCCGTTGCCGCCGAGGATGTCGCGGGCGTCGGCGCACACGCGCCGGGCCGCGGACGCGGTGGCGAGCTTGGCGAGCGCGGCGTGGTGCAGCTGCGCGCGTCCTTCGCCCTGCAGCTGCGACATGCGCACGCAGAGGGTCTGCATGGCGGTGATGTCGGCGAGCATGTGGGCGAGCTTGTCCTGCACGAGCTGGAAGCGGGCGAGCGGTCGGCCGAACTGCTCGCGGCGCAGGGCGTAGGTGACCGCGCCTTCGTAGGCGGCGACGGCGTGCCCGAGCGCTTCCCAGGCGACGGTCTGGCGGGATTTGGCCAGCACCGTGTTGGTGTCCTCGAAGGTGTGTGCCCCGGCGAGGCGGGCGTCGGCGGGTACGTGGACGTCGTCGAGCTCGATCTGGGCCTGCCAGACGGCGCGGTTGGCGGCTTTGCCGACGATCCGCTGGGCGTGGTAGCCGGGGACGGGGTGGTCGGCGCCGTCGGGGTGTTCGACGACGAAGGCGCCGACGTCGCCGTCGTCGTCGCGGGCCCAGACGACGACGAGGTCGGCGACGGTGCCGTTGCCGATCCAGCGTTTGGAGCCGTGCAGCGTCCAGCCACCGCCGGGTGCGCTGCGGGCGCGGGTGGCGAGGCGGACGACGTCGCTGCCGTGGTCGGGCTCGGTGAGGGCGAAGGCGCCGAGCGTGTCGACGCGCGGCCAGGGCGGGGAGCCAGCGGGCCTTCTGCTCCTCGGAGCCGAGCAGCCCGACCGCGGTCATGGCCAGGCCGGAGTGCACGGCGTTGAAGGTGGCGATGCTGCCGTCGCCGCGGGCCAGTTCGGCGGCGACGAGGCCTTCGGCGACGGGGGACAGGCCGGGGCAGCCGTGGCCGGTCAGCGTGCCGCCGGCGACGTGCAGGTCCCGGTAGCCGGCGATCAGCGGCAGGGGGAACTCCGCGCGTTCCCAGTAGTCGTTGGCGACCGGCGCGACCTGGGTGTCGCAGTAGGTCCGGACGCGGTCCAGCACGGCGCGTTCCCGCTCGTCCAGCAGGTCGCCGATGTGGAAGAAGTCGGTGTCCCGGGAGTGCGCGAGATCGTCACCGTCCGGGAGGACCAGCGGCACGCGGTCGGTCAGATCGGTCACGGCGCGCTCCTCGGGTCGGACGGTGACGTCCCGACCCCAGCACGGACGCGCCGCCGCCACAAGGCGTGCCCGGAGGGGGTGTTGCCGAGAGCCGGGACGCTACAGACTCGGTCGGATGGAGACCTGGATCACCGAGCTGACGCCGCTGTCGTTCCTCGAGCGCTCCGCCGAGGTGCACCCCGACACGGTCGCGGTCGTGTACGGCCCGGACCGGTGGACCTACCGCGAGCTGGCGGAGCGCGTGCGCGAGCTGGCCACCGCCCTGCGCACCGCCGGCGTCGGTCCGGGCGACCGGGTGGCCTACCTGCTGCCGAACGTGCCCGAGATGATCGTCGCGCACTTCGCGGTCCCGCTCGCGGGCGCCGTGCTCGTGGCGATCAACACCCGGTTGTCCGCCGAGGAGGTCCGCTACATCTGCGACCACTCCGGCTCCGTGCTCCTCGTGGTCGACGCCGCGTTCGCGCCGACCGTCGCGCCCGTGGTCGCCTCGCTGGAGACCGTGCGCACGGTCGTCACCGTCGTCGACCCGCACGGCCCGCCCCCCGGCGACCCGATCCCGGGGGCGATCGCGTACGCGGACCTGCTGGCCGGCGCTGCCTCGAACGATCTGGCTGACGACACGCTGTCGTGGACGGTCGACGACGAGCGCGCCACGATCTCGATCAACTACACGTCGGGCACCACCGGGCGGCCCAAGGGCGTCATGTACAGCCACCGCGGCGCGTATCTCAACGCCCTGGGCGAGCTGCTGCACTCCGGGCACACCCACGACAGCGTCTACCTGTGGACGCTGCCGATGTTCCACTGCAACGGCTGGTGCACGGCGTGGGCGCTGGTCGCGATCGGCGGCATCCAGGTGTGCCTGCGCGAGGTGCGCGGCGAGACGATCTGGCAGCTGATCGACGACGAGGGGGTCACCCACCTCAACGGCGCGCCCACCGTCGTCGCCACCGTCCTCGACTCCCCGCGGGCCCACGTGCTGGACCACCGCCTCGTCATCACGACCGCCGCGGCGCCGCCCAGCCCGACCGCGCTCGCGCGTGCCGAGCGGATGGGCTTCTCGATCGTGCACGTCTACGGCCTCACCGAGACCTACGGTCCGTACTCGGTGTGCCAGTGGCAGCGCCAGTGGGACGGGCTCGAGCCGGAGCAGCGGGCGCGGCTGCGGGCCCGGCAGGGCGTCGGGATGATCCAGGCCGAGCGGATGCGGGTGGTGGACCTCGAGCTGCGCGACGGGCAACTCGTCGACGTCCCGGCCGACGGGGCGACGATGGGCGAGATCGCCATGCGCGGCAACAACGTCATGAAGGGCTACTACCGCGACCCGGAGGCCACCGCGACGGCGTTCGCGGGTGGCTGGTTCCACTCCGGCGACCTCGGCGTGATGCACCCCGACGGCTACGTCGAGCTGCGCGACCGGGCCAAGGACATCGTGATCTCCGGCGGGGAGAACATCTCCACGGTCGAGGTCGAGCAGGCGGTGCTCGCCCACGACGCCGTGGTCGACGCCGCGGTCATCGGTGTCCCCGACGAGAAGTGGGGCGAGCGGCCCAAGGCGTTCGTCGTGCTGAAGGCCGGCGCCACCACGACCGAGGACGAGCTGCTCGACCACGTGCGCGCCCGCATCGCCCGCTACAAGGCCCCACGGGAGATCGAGTTCGTCGACGAGCTGCCGAAGACCTCGACCGGCAAGACCCAGAAGTTCGCGCTGCGGGAGAAGGAGTGGGCCGGCGAGACGTCGCGCATCAAGGGCTGAGCGTCGGGCAGCTCAGGGCGTGGCCGCCCGGATCTGCTCCATCTCGATGGCGGTGTCGTCGGCAGGCGCCGCCGGGTCCGCCCGCGCGGGTCCGCCGCGTCCGGCGCTCCAGGTAGTGGGCGAACTGCGAGAGCAGCAGGCACATCGTGATGTAGATCGCCGCGACGACCATCGCCACCTGCAGGATCGGTGAGCCCAGCTGGACCTGGCTGCCCAGGAAGCGCGCCTGGTAGAGCAGCTCCGGGTAGAGGATGAGGAAGCCCAGCGCGGTGTCCTTGAGCACCACGACGAGCTGGCTGACGATCGTCGGCAGCATCGCGCGCAGTGCCTGCGGCAGCAGGATGTTCGTCATCACCTGGGTCTTGCGCATGCCCAGCGCGTAGGCGGCCTCGCTCTGCCCGCGCGGCAGCGACGCCACGCCCGCGCGGAAGATCTCCGCGAGCACCGAGCCGTTGTAGAGCATCAGGCCCAGCACCAGCGCGGTGAACGCCGAGACGTTGATCCCGAGCCCGCGGGACACGCCGAAGTACAGGATGAAGATCAGGACCAGCAGCGGGACGGCCCGGAAGAACTCGACGACGGCGGTCGCGGGCCCGCTGAGCCACCGGTGGTCCGACAGCCGGCCGGCGGCGAACACCGCCCCGAACACCAGCGCCAGCACGGCCGCGACCGCGAACGCGCGCAGCGTGTTGAGCAGGGCGTCGAGCAGCAGCAGCTGGATGTTCTTGTAGAGGATCCACTGCCACACGTCGGGGTCGAACTGGCCGGTGACCGCGAACCGGTAGACGACGAACGCCGCGACGGCGAGCACCAGCGCGACGCCGACGACCCCGAGAAGCAGGTTGCGGCGTACGGGCGCGCGGTCCCGGCGCGTCGTACAGGACGGCGGTCATTTCGCCTCCGCGGAGAAGTACGTCGACCGTATGTATGGCGCCTCCGCGGGAGGGCGTACGTCGGCGCGAAGTCACCGCGCCACGCTCCAGCGCCGCTCCAGGTTGCGCTGCAGCAGGGTCAGCGGGACCACCAGGATCAGGAAGCCCAGCGCCACCCACAGCAGGCCCACGAGCACGTTGTAACCCCTCTCCGAGAGGTTCTGGTAGATCCCGCCCGCCTCGAACACCGCGAAGCCCGCGGCGATCGTGGTGTTCTTCAGCAGGGCGATCTCGACGCTGGTCAGCGGCGGGACCACCGACCGCAGCGCCTGCGGCAGGATGATCGAGCCGAGGGTCTGGCCGAACGTGAAGCCGAGCGCGCGCGACGCCTCGGCCTGCCCGACCGGAACCGTGTTCACGCCCGAGCGCACGACCTCGCAGACGAACGCCGAGGTGTAGATGATCAGCGCGACGCACGCCCTGGCGAAGAACGACAGGTCGAAGATCTCCAGGCGCGGGTAGGCGAAGGCGAAGAAGAAGAAGACCAGCGTCAGCGGGGTGTTCCGCACGATGTTGACGTAGCCCGCGCCGAAGGCCCGCAGGATCGGGACGGGGCTGACCCGCATCGCGGCGAGCAGCAGGCCGCCGATGATCGAGCCGACGGCGGCGACCAGGAACAGCTCCACGGTGCCGACGAAGGCCGACCCGTAGAGGCCCAGGTTGTCGAGCAGGACATTCATGGATTCCTCCGCCGGGTCGCGGTGATCCGGCGCGGGGCGGCCGCCTCGCACGGAGTGCGGGGTGGACGCGTCGTGGCCGGATCGATTACAGCAGGCGGGGTGGGTCGCGGTGTCACGACCCACCCCGCACCGGATGTGGCTAGTAGCGCTGCAGCTCCGGCGGGTCGGCCGGGGAGCCGGACTTGCCGAGCGTCGCGTCGTAGATCTGCTTCCAGGTGCCGTCGGCCGCGGCGGCCGCCAGGATGTCGTTGATCTTGCCGCGGAGCGCTGCGTCGTCGTGGTTCAGGCCGATGCCGTAGGGCTCGGTCGAGAACGGCTCGCCGACGACCTTGAGCTTGTCGGGCTGCTGCGCGGCGTAGCCCTTGAGGATCGCGTCGTCCGTGGTGACCGCGTCCACCTGCTTCGAGAGCAGCTGGTCCACGCACTGGCTGTAGTTCTGGAACTCGACGATGTTCTCGGGCTCGGTCAGCTGCTGGTCCTTGACCCGCTGGATCGGCGTCGAGCCCGTGACCGAGCAGACCTTCTTGCCCTTGAGCGTGTCCTTGCTGGTGATCGCGGTCTCGTCGCTGCGCACCAGCAGGCTCTGCCCGGCCACGAAGTACGGGCCCGCGAAGCTGACCCGCTGCTTGCGGTTGTCGTTGATCGTGTACGTGCCGACGTAGTAGTCGACCTCCCCGCGGGAGATCGCGTCCTCGCGCGACGCCGACGGCACCGCCTTGTAGTCGATCTTGTCGGGTCCGAAGCCGAGCTTCGCCGCGACCAGCCGGGCGATCTCGATGTCGAAGCCGGAGTACTGCCCGGTGGTGGCGTCCTTGAAGCCCAGCCCGGGCTGGTCCTCCTTGACGCCGATGACGACGCGGCCCCGCTGGGTCATCGCGGCGAACGTCGGGGAGCCCTCGACGGTGACGCCGGAGGCCGCGCTCTGCGTCGGTCCCGAGCTCTCCGCGCCGGGACTGCCCTCCTTGCCGCAGGCGGAGAGGGCGAGGGCGCCGACGAGCAGCCCCGCCGCGAGATGGCGCAGCTTCATGATGGGAATCTCCTTAGGGGAACGGTCAATGCGTGAGGATCTTGCCGAGGAAGTCCTTGGCGCGATCGCTGCGCGGTGCGGTGAAGAACTGGTCCGGCGGCGCGTCCTCGACGACCTCGCCGCCGTCCATGAAGATCACGCGGTTCGCCGCGCGGCGGGCGAAGCCCATCTCGTGGGTCACCACGAGCATCGTCATGCCCTCGCGCGCGAGGGTGGTCATGACGTCGAGCACCTCCTGGACCATCTCGGGGTCGAGCGCCGAGGTCGGCTCGTCGAACAGCATCACCTTCGGTTTCATGGCCAGCGCGCGGGCGATCGCCGCGCGCTGCTGCTGGCCACCGGAGAGCTGGGCCGGGTACTTGTCGCTCTGGTTCGCGATCCCGACCCGCTCCAGCAGTTCCATCGCCCGCTTCCGGGCCTCGTCCTTGTTCACCTTGCGCACCTTCAGCGGGGCGAGGGTGACGTTGTCGAGGATCGTCTTGTGGGCGAAGAGGTTGAAGCTCTGGAACACCATGCCCACATCGGCCCGCAATGCGGCCAGCGCCTTGCCCTCGGCGGGGAGGCTCTCGCCGTCGACCTCGATGGTGCCGCTGTCGATCGGCTCGAGCCGGTTGATCGTCCGGCACAGCGTGGACTTGCCGGACCCGGACGGGCCGAGCACGACCACCACCTGGCCGGCGTCCACCTCGAGGTTGATGTCGCGGAGCACGTGGAGCGGGCCGAAGTGCTTGTCGACGGCCTGCATCCGGATCATCGGCGGGGTCGCGGCAGTCATCGGGAGCCTCCGGGCATGGCGGGACGCTAGGGCGAATCGGACAGCACAGTCCAGCACCTTGAGGATCTGATGAGGTTTCCGTCCGATAACACTCGATTTTGCCCACTCCGCACCGCGCTCGATCCGACACACTTCGGAGATGCACATCCTGCTGGTCGAGGACGACGACCGGGTGGCCGCCGCGCTGCGCCCGGCCCTGCACCGGCACGGCATGACCACGACCCGGCTCTCCCGCGGCCGCGGCGTCACCCAGCACCTGGCCGGCGTGGACGTCGTGCTGCTCGACCTGGGCCTGCCGGATGTGGACGGCGTCGACGTGTGCCGCGAGATCCGCGCCGCGGGCGACGTGCCCGTGATCGTCGTCTCGGCCCGCGGCGAGGTGGACGACCGCATCCAGGGCCTGCACTGCGGCGCCGACGACTACCTGGTCAAGCCGTTCGACACCGGTGAGCTGCTGGCCCGGATGCACGCGGTGCTGCGCCGCCGCGCTCCGGCGCCCGCACCGGGCGACCCGGGCGAGGTCGTGACGGTGGCGGACGTGCGGGTGGACCTGCGCCGCCACGAGGTCACCGTCGCCGGCCGGTCCGTGGCGCTGACGCGCAAGGAGTTCCAGATCCTGGCCCTGCTCGCCGCCGCGGGCGGCACGGTGTGCACGCGCGGCCGGATCGTCGCCGAGGTGTGGGGCCGCAGCTGGCCGGGGGCGAACCGGACGCTCGACGTGCACGTCGCGACGCTGCGCACGAAGCTCGGCCGCCCCGAGCTGGTGGCGACGGTGCGCGGCGTCGGCTACCGGCTGGGCGCCCCCGACGCCGGGACGGACGCGGGGAGCGACGCCCGGATCAACGCTGAGGCCGGCCCGACCCCGCCCGCGGAGTAGGCGTGCGCGCGCGGCTCCTGGTGATCGTGCTGGTCGTCGTCGGCCTCGTCGCGTTCGGGCTCGGCGGGCTGCTCGCCTACACCACCGCGCAGGCCCAGCAGGAGGGGTTCTTCACGCGCCGCCTCACCGACACCGTCTACCTCGCCTCGCTCGTGCAGCGGCCGCTGACCGAGGCCGCGGGCGCGGACCTGGACGCGCTGCTGGACCGCTACCAGCAGGTCTACGGCATGTCGGTGCACGTCGTCACCGCCGACGGGGCGCCGTTCGCGCCGTCGGCGCCCGCGGCGCCGCCGGCCCCGCTCGACGCGACGGGCAGCGAGCGGCTCGACGCCGCGCTCGCCGGGCGCCGCTCGGAGTCGCCGATGCTGCAGATGCCGTGGGACGGCGAGCCGCTGGTGATCGCGGAGCCGGTGCTGGTCGACGGCGAGGTGCGCGGCGCCGTCGTCACCGTCTCGCCCACCACCGCGCTGCACGAGCGCGAGCTGGAGACGTGGGCGATGATCGCGGGGGCGGTGCTGCTGGCGCTCGCGCTGGGCGTGCTCGTGTCCCTGCCGGTCGTCCGCTGGATCCTGCACCCCGTGCGCCGGCTCGACGAGGGCACCGGCCGGGTCGCGTCGGCGGTCCTCGCGGGGGGCGAGGCCGAGCCGGTCGCCGACGACAGCGGCCCGCCGGAGCTGCGCCGGCTCTCGGTGTCGTTCGACCGCATGGCCGAGACCGTGACCGGGGCGCTCGCCGCGCAGCGCGCGTTCGTCGCCGACGCGAGCCACCAGCTGCGCAACCCGCTGACCGCACTGCGGCTGCGCCTGTCCAACCTGCAGGGACACGTCGACAGCGCGGCGGTCGACGACCACGGCGCCGCGCTGGAGGAGGCCGAGCGGCTCTCGGAGCTGCTCGCCGGCCTGCTGGCGCTGGCCCGCACGGAGCGGACCGCGCCCCTGGTCGAGGTGGACGTCGACGCCGCGGTGGGCGACCGGGTCGAGGCCTGGCGGCCGCTGGCCGAGCACACCGGGCTGCGGCTGGAGCTCGACGGGCAGCCGGGCCTGACGGTGTCCGCGCCGGTCGGCGCCGTGGAGACCGTGCTGGACGCCGTGCTCGACAACGCCGTGAAGTTCTCCTCGGCGGGCGACGCGATCACGGTGCACACCGCGCGGCACGACGGACGGGTGGAGATCTCGGTCCGCGACACCGGCCCCGGTCTGGGCCCGGAGGAACTGGAGCGGGCCACGGACCGGTTCTGGCGCAGCCCGTCGCAGAGCAACGTCGAGGGCTCGGGGCTGGGCCTGGCGATCGCGGCGCGGACCGTCGAACTGTCCGGCGGGTCGCTGCGCCTGGAGTCGCCCGAGGGCGGCGGCTTGCGGGTGGTGGCGCGGCTGCCGGCGGCATCGGGCGACGGCGCGACGGCGCCGCCGACCGTGTAGGCGCGCCGCGTGAGCGAAAGCGGTCGCAGGGGGCTTCAGGCGTGTACGGGGGCCGCGGCACGCCGGTCGGCGGCCAGCGCGGCGGCGACCGCAGCGACGGTGGCGGCGACGAGGAGCGCCAGCGCGGTGAGCGTCGTCGCGTCGGGGGCGAGCAGCGGCTGCGCGCGCAGTGCCTGCCAGGTCAGCAGCACGACCAGCCCGGCCCAGGCCGCCGCGGCGACCCGGACGAGCCGGACGCGTGTCTCGTCGGTGAACCGACGGGTCGCGACGAGCGCGGCCGCGAGCAGCGGCAACCCCTGCAGGGCGTGCATGCCGACGAAGTGTGCGATCCGCAGGTCGCCGCCGGTGGTGCTCCAGCCGAGGAGCGGAAGTCCCGGTCCGCCGTCCGGCACGCCGATGGAGTGGCCGTTGGCCGCGATCATGACGAAGCCCTCCAGCAGGCCGAGCAGGGTCACCGCCAGCCCGAGCCGCACGGCCGTGGTGGCGACCCGGTCGCGGCCGGGCTCGCGCAGGAACCGCAGGGCGACGGCGAGCGTGGCGAACCACAGCACGACGATCGATGTGCCCATCACGCCGAACAGCACGCTCCCGATACCGCCGTCGGCGTTGAAGTGGCTCTGACGCCCGAGCGCCGCCTGGCTGTAGATGATCGCCATCTCGACCGCGAGCGCGATCGTGATCACCCAGCCGGTTCGCTGCGGGACGCGCTCGCGCAGCTGCCCGAGCATCCACGACAGCGTGGCGCCGTAGAGGGCGACGGAGATGGTGAACTTCAGCGGCTTGAACCACAGCGGCGCCCCGAGCAAGACGCGCTGGTCGACGATCGCCAGGACGACCAGCACGGGAACGAGGGCGGCCATGACGACGGCGAGCGTGGCGAGCCCGCGGTGCCCGCGGCGAGCGTCGGCGAGTGCGGTGGTCATCGAAACTCCCTGACACTGTTAGGCTTGATGAGCGGTGCCAGTGTGCGGCCGTCTGTCTGACAGTGTCAAGGGAGTAGAGCAGTGTCAGTTTCCTCGGTTCGGGACCGACGGCGCGCGGAGACCGTCGCGGAGATCAAGGAGGCTGCGCTCCAGCAGCTCGTCGACGCCGGTCCCGGCGGGTTCTCGCTGCGGGGCGTGGCGCGGGCCGTCGGGATGACCGTGCAGTCGCTCTACCACTACTTCGCCAACCGCGACGCGCTGCTCACCGCCCTGGTCGTCGACGCACACCACTCGGCGGCGGACGCGGTGCAGGCTTCGGCGGACCGCACCCGGGGGCGGCACCCCCACGAGCGGCGGCTGGCGGCGTGCCAGGCGTTCCGGGACTGGGCGCTGGCCAACCGGCCGGCGTTCCTGCTGCTCTACGGCACGCCCGTGCCGGGGTTCACCCCGCTGCCCGAGAGCGACGTCGGGCAGGCGGCGTGGCGGCTCGGGCAGTCGTTCGCCGAGGTCGTGTTCGACGGGTGGACGCCCGCGCAGCTCGCCGCGGTGCCGGCCGCCCCGGGCCTCGCCGACGCCGACCTCGGGAAGATGACCCTCCCGCTCGGCGCCGCGGCCCTGTTCATCGAGCTGCGCGCGCGGATGCACGGCCTCGTGACCCTCGAACTGCTCGGGCACCTGCACCCGTTCAACGAGCACGGGGCCGCGTTCTTCGAGGCGGCGATCAACCGGATGTCGGCGGACGTGGACGCCGTGCGACGCGGCGTGGGCCGCTGATCAGGCCATCGCGTCGTCGGAGAACCAGCGCAGCGCACCGTCGTGCAGGGGGACGGGCTGGGTGAGGATCGCCGAGCGCGGGTCGACGGTGCGGGCCGCCTGGGTCGCGTCGGCGAGGCGCTGCTGGTCGGCGAACAGCGCCCCGGTCAGGGCCTGGACCAGGTCGGCGTCGAGCCCGGCGTCGACCAGCAGGACGTTGCGCACCAGCACCGTCGCGACGGGGTCCGCGATCCGGTAGGTGCCGGCGAGCACGGTTCCGGGCATGTACACCGGGTAGCGGATGCGCAGGGTGTCGTAGCACCGGTTCCAGGTCGAGCAGGCGCACCGGCACGGTGGCGGCGAGATCGGTGACGGTGGTCGTCGGCAGCGCGCCGACCCAGAAGAACGCGTCGACGTCCCCCGCGCGCAGCGCCGCCACCGAGCCCGCGAGGTCGAGGCGGGAGAGCTGCACGTCGTCGGGCCCGGAAAGCCCCACCGCGGCGAGCACCCGCTGGGCCACGTAGGCGACGCCCGAGTTCTCCGGGCCGATGGACACCCGGGCGCCGCGGAGGTCGGCCACCGCGCGGATCGGCGAGCCCGCCGGGACGACGATCTGCAGGGCGTCGTTGTACACCGCGGCCAGCGCGCGCAGCGACGAGCTGCCCGCGGTCCGGTCCGCGGCGACGTCGAGCTGGCTGACGGCGACGTCGGCGGCACCGGTGGCCAGCAGGGTCACGTTCGCCGGTGAGCCGTTGGTGGGCAGCACCGCGGGCTCCGTCGTCAGGCCCAGCTGCTCCTGCCACACCTGCGCGAGCGCCCGCCCCAGCCGGAAGTACTCGCCCGCCGTGCCGCCGGTCGCGATGCGCAGCCGCGCCTGCGCGAACCGCGATCCGCACGCGGGGAGCGCCGCGATCAGCCCGGCGGCGCCGAGGGCACGCAGCACCTGACGCCGGGAGAGCTCCACCGGTGCATCGTGGCGGGTGCGGCCGCCGGGGTCGAGGGCGTCTACCCTCGAACCGTGGGTCGCAGCTACACCCTCCGCACGTACGGGTGCCAGATGAACGTGCACGACTCCGAGCGGATGGCCGGGCTGCTGGAGGCCGCGGGCTACGCGCGCTCGGACGATCCGGCGACCGCGGACGTCGTCGTGCTGAACACGTGCGCGGTCCGGGAGAACGCCGACAACAAGCTCTACGGCAACCTCGGGCACCTGCGGCCGCGCAAGCTCGCGAACCCGGGCATGCAGATCGCCGTCGGCGGCTGCCTGGCCCAGAAGGACCGCGAGACGATCGTGCGCAAGGCGCCGTGGGTGGACGTGGTGTTCGGCACCCACAACGTGGGCGCGCTGCCGGTGCTGCTGGAGCGGGCCCGGCACAACGCCGCGGCGCAGGTGGAGATCCTCGAGGCGCTCGAGGTGTTCCCGTCCACGCTCCCGGCGCGGCGCGAGTCGGCCTACGCGGGCTGGGTGTCGATCTCCGTGGGCTGCAACAACACCTGCTCGTTCTGCATCGTGCCCTCACTGCGCGGCACCGAGCGCGACCGGCGGCCGGGCGACGTGCTCGCCGAGGTCGAGGCGCTGGCGGCCGAGGGCGTGCTGGAGGTGACGCTGCTCGGGCAGAACGTCAACTCCTACGGCGTGGAGTTCGGCGACCGCGGCGCCTTCGCGAAGCTGCTGCGGGCCTGCGGCGACGTGCCCGGCCTGGAGCGCGTCCGGTTCACCTCGCCGCACCCGCGCGACTTCACCTCGGACGTCATCGCGGCGATGGCGCAGACCCCGAACGTGTGCCCGCAGCTGCACATGCCCCTGCAGTCCGGATCGGACCGGATCCTCAAGGCGATGCGCCGCTCGTACCGCTCGGCCCGGTTCCTCGCGATCCTCGACGAGGTGCGGGCGTCGATCCCGGACGCGGCGATCTCGACCGACATCATCGTCGGGTTCCCCGGGGAGACCGACGACGACTTCGCCGCCACCCTGGACGTCGTCGCGAAGGCCCGGTTCGCCTCGGCGTTCACCTTCCAGTACTCCCCGCGCCCGGGCACGCCCGCCGCCGCGTTGCCCGACCAGCTGCCCAAGGCCGTCGTGCAGGAGCGCTACGAGCGGCTCGTCGCGCTGCAGGAGGAGATCTCCTGGCAGCAGAACCGGGCACGGGAGGGGCACGCGGTGGAGGTGCTGGTCGCCACGGGGGAGGGCCGCAAGGACGCCGCGACCCGGCGCATGTCCGGTCGCGCCCGCGACGGCCGGCTGGTGCACTTCACCCCGGGGGAGCGGACCGTGCGGCCGGGGGACGTCGTGACGGTCGCAGTGACCTACGGCGCGCCACACCACCTGGTCGCGGACGGCCCGCTGCTCACCTACCGGCGCACCCGCGCCGGTGACGCGCATGCGGCCGGCACCCGGCCGGGCGGCGCGCCGACGGGGCTGGGCCTGCCGGGATTCGGCGTACCGGCACCGGAGCCCACCGTCGCCGGCTGCGCTGTCGGATCCGGGGCTGTCGGATCCGGGGCTGTCGGATCCGGGGGAGGGACACGATGAACGAGAGCTCGCCGGACGACATCGCCGCGCTGGAGGCCGAGCTGGCCGAGGCGGAGCGACGGGTGGTGCGTCGGATCGACCCGGGGGCGACCGCGCTACCGGTGGCGATCGCGGTGCTGGTGCTGCTGGGGTCGCTGATGCTGCCCTGGACCGGCGGCGTGGCCGGCTGGGAGATCCTCGCAGGCGTCGCGAACTTCGGGCTGCTCCCGCGGCTGTTCACCTTCACCGCCGTGCTGTTCGGGGTCCTCGGATCGGCGGTGGCGCTGGCCGGGCGGCACTGGGCCGCGGCCTGGACCTGCGCCGTGGGCTGCGGGTTCTCCGTCGTCAACGGGGTGTGGGCGATCTGGTCGCGCCAGGTCAACGTCCTCAACGGGGGCACGGGCCCGGGAGTCGGCCTCGTCCTGGCGGTGGTCGCCATGGTGGTGCTGGCCGGCAGCTGGGTGAAGATCGCCGGCCGCCGGGGCTGACTTCGTCCCGAGCATGATCGGCGTCCGGTCGACGATCTGGGACAGGTATGTCGCGCACGTCGACAGATCAGCGATCACTGCGAGCCGCGAGCGCCGCACGGATCTCGGCGACGACGTAGTCCGGCCGGTTGGTCAGGTCGTGCCAGGTGAATCGCAGCAGGTCCCATCGAGCTCTGACCAGTGCGTTCCCCTTGTGCCGGTCTGCCCTGAACCTGTCCACCCCCATGTGCCACGCCCAACCGTCGATCTCCACCGCGAGCATGGCCTCGGGGAAGGCGATGTCGATGAGGTACTTGCCGAAGGGATGTCCCAGAACCCAGCCGGTGATGCCCGCGGCTCGGAGCAGTGCGACAGCGCAGCGCTCCGCTGCCGAGTCGGCCCGGTCCGCCGCGGCCACGAGCAGGTCTCCCGCGCGTGCGGAGCCGTGCGCGCCGAGGTTTCGGCAGTAGGCGCGATACACACGCGGGAAGGACACATGGCGCTGTAGTGCACGGTCGAGGAAGACCGAGCCTTCCGGGATCACCGCCGCCGTCTCCAGCGCGGTGAGCGGCTTGTCCGTCAGCCACAGGCCGCGGAGTTTGACCAGGTCTGTCGAGCCGAGCGCGCGGCGGCGCAGGTGAACGTGCGGCTGCGAGCGCGGGCAGGCGCCGCGCGGCACCGTCACCTCGACCGGGTCGGGCACCGAGGGCCACATGCCGTGCCACCAGGCGGCGGCCCGGCCCGAGACCGCGCCTCTCTCGCCGACCCACAGCCCGGCCGCCCGCACTCGCGCCGCATCGCTGCGTGGGTGTCCACCCACGAGGAAGACGCGTGGGAGCACACGTTCCCAGTCGCCGGATCGGACTCGTCGCTGAACAGTGCGTGCGGAGACGCCGAGGTCGACCGCCTGGGCGAGCGTGACCAGCCCGTCCTGCCGGAGCAGGACCGGCGCGAGCCGACCCTCGGGTGACATGCGCCCCAGGATCGGCGACGGTCGCGGCGCCCCGTGGCGGTTTCGGAAAACCCGTGGCCGTGATCGGCAAGTCGTCGACGAACCCGGACAGCGATGTCGCTTCGGTCGACGATCCGTCGATCACGGCGGAACTCGGCTCAGCGGTGCTGGACGGCCTGCTCCGCGGTCGCCAGCCACTCGCGCCACTGGTCGGCCTGCCCCTGCGCCTGCTGGGCCCGCCGGGCGTCGCCCGCGGCGCGGGCCTTGGCCGCCTGCGCCTCGAACTGCGCGACGCGCTCACGGAACTGGGCGACGCGTGCCTCGGCCTCCGGGTCCGTGCGCCGCCACTGCCGGTCGACCGCCTCGCGGACCCTCTCCTCGACGGCCCGCATCCGCGCCTCCAGCGGGCGGATGTCCTCCCGCGGGACCTTGCCGATCGCCTCCCAGCGCTCCTGGACGCTGCGTAGCGCGGCACGCGCCGCGTCCGGATCGCCGGCGTCGATCTTCTCGGCCTCGTCGAGCAGCGCCCGCTTCGCCGCGGCGTTCGCGTCGAACTCGGCATCGCGCTCCGCGAAGTTCTGCGAACGGCGGGCGAAGAACGCGTCCTGTGCGGTGCGGAAGCGCTGCCACAGGGCGTCGTCGGCGTCCTTCTGGGCGCGGCCCGCGGCCTTCCACTCGGTCATGAGGTCGCGGAAGCGGGCCGCGGTGGGGCCCCAGTCGTCGGAGTCGGCGAGCTTCTCCGCCTCCAGCGCCAGTTCCTCCTTGCGTGCTCGGGCACCCGCCCGCTGCCGGTCCAGGTCCGCGAAGTGCGAGCCGCGGCGCCGGTTGAACGCCTCGCGCGCCTTGGAGAACCGCTTCCACAGCAGCTCGTCGGTCTTGCGGTCGATGCCGCGGACCGTGCGCCACTCGTCGAGGATCGCCTTGAAGCGGTCGCCCGCCTGCTTCCACTGTGTGGCCTCGGCCGCCAGCGTCTCGGCCTCGGCGGCCAGCGCCTCCTTGCGCGCGACGGCGGCGACCCGCGCGGCGTCGCGCTCGGCGCGCTGGGCGCCCACGGCCTGCTCGGCCTGCACCACCAGCCCGTCGAGCAGGGCAGCCAGCCCCGCCACGTCGCCGACGACGTGGGCCTCGGCCAGGCCGTCGCGCAGGGCCCGCGCGCTTCCCAGCGTGTGCTTGGGGTCGGCCCCGCCCGTGGACAGCCGGCTGACCAGCAGCTCGGCCTCGGTGAGCACGTCGTCGAAGCGGCGCGCGAAGTGGGCGAGGCCCTCGGCCGGCTCGCCGGCCTGCCAGGAGCCGACCGCCCGCTCACCGTCCGCGGTACGGACGTAGACCGTGCCGTCGGCGTCGACCCGCCCCCACCGCTCGGGGTGCAGGGTCGCCGGTGACACGGGATGTCCGGACGCGGCCGGCGGCGGTGCCGGGACCGGATGCGCCGGCTCGGCCGTGTCCGTCGGCTCGTGCGGATGTGTCGGGGAGGGACCCGACGCCACGGCGTCGAGCTCGTCCTCGCTGCCCGGCTCGACGCCCGGTCCGGCGTGCGGCGCCGGGGGCCGCGGACGAGGGTGCTCGGCGACGCTCGGCCGGTCCGCCGGGGACGGGTCTGCCGCGGGCAGGTCGGCCGCGGGCAGGTCTGCCGGGGACGGTCTCGACTGCGGGGCAGGTCGGCCGCGGGCAGGTCTGCCGGGGACGGGGCGCCGCGGGCAGGTCTGCCGGGGACGGTGCGCCGCGGCAGGTCCGCCGGAGACGGTGCAGCCGCCGGTTCCGCCGGGGACGGGTCTGTCGCGGGCAGGTCTGCCGGGGACGGTGCTGCCGGGGGTTCCGGACGGTGCTGGTCTGCGGCGTCGAGCCGAGTGCCGTCCGGCTCCGAGCTCGGGTGCTGCTCCGACACGGTCGTCTCCCTCCTCCAGCCCGCCACGACGGCGGGCGCCCCGCCGCAGCGGGGCCACGTTCCGCGGGCCGTCGCCGGTCGATGAGGACGGTGGCCACCTGGGATTCAAACAGCTCCGCGCCCGGACCGAAACCGCTTCGGGCCGCGCGTCGCCCTGAGCGGTGGTTCTGCCGCGACGAGCCGACCACCCCGCTACCCTCGCGTCTGTGATCTCCCCGGCGGCCGGTCCGCCGCCGCTGGTCGCCGTGGTCGGGCCCACCGCGACGGGCAAGTCCGGCCTCGGCGTCGAGCTCGCCGCGGCCCTGGGCGGGGAGGTCGTCAACGCGGACGCGATGGCCCTCTACCGGGGGATGGACGTCGGCACGGCCAAGCCCGCCCCCGCCGAGCGCGCCGGTGTTCCGCACCACCTGCTCGACGTCCTGGACGTCACCGAGACCGCCTCCGTCGCGGCCTACCAGCGGGCGGCGCGGGCGGTCGTCGAGGACCTGCGCGGCGCCGGTCGCACCCCGGTGCTGGTCGGGGGCTCGGGGTTGTACGTGCACGCGGTGGTGGACGAGCTGGAGTTCCCGGGCACGGATCCGGTGCTGCGCGCCGAGCTGGAGGCGGAGCTGGCCACCGTCGGACCGGCTGCACTGCACACCCGCCTGGCCGCCGTCGACGCCGCCGCCGCGGCGGTCGGTGCTGCCGAGCAACGGGCGCCGGATCGTGCGGGCGCTGGAGGTCGTGGCGCTCACCGGCCGCCCGTTCCCGGCCCGACTCGAGACGGGCGGGCCGCCGCGGTACGGCGCCGTGCTGCTCGGCGTGGACCGCCCGACGGGCGAGCTCGACGAGCGGGTCGCCCGCCGCGTCGCCCGCATGTTCGCGTGCGGCCTGGTCGCGGAGACCCGCGCGCTGCTCGACCACGGCCTGCGCGAGGGCCGCACCGCCTCCCGGGCGCTCGGCTACCAGCAGGTCGTCGCCGCGCTCGACGGCTGCGTCCCCTACTCGCGGGGGGACCTCGGCGCGGCCGCGGCGGACACGGTGCGCGCCACCCGGCGGTTCGTCCGCCGGCAGCGCTCCTGGTTCCGCCGCGACCGCCGCATCGTCTGGCTCGACCCGGGGCCGGACCTGCTCGGGCGGGCCCTTCGTACCCTGGATCCATGACCGGGATCCCGTTCACCAAGGGCCACGGCACCCAGAACGACTTCGTCGTCCTGCCCGACCCCGACGGCACGCTCGACCTGACCGCCGCCCGGGTCGCCGCCCTCTGCGACCGCCGTCGCGGGCTCGGCGCGGACGGGGTCCTGCGGGTGGTCCGGTGGGCGGCGCTGAAGGACGACTCCTTCCCCGCAGAGCCCGGTGTCGAGTGGTTCATGGACTACCGCAACGCGGACGGCAGCGCGGTGGAGATGTGCGGCAACGGCGTGCGGGTCTACGCGCACTGGCTCGACCGCGCGGGCTGGCTGCCCGAGGCGGACGTGCTGCGGCTGGGCACCCGGGCCGGCGTCCGTGAGGTGCGGTTCACCGGCGACGGGGTGGCCGTCGACATGGGCCCCGCCCGCGTCGGCCCGCCGTCGAACGCCGAGGTGGCCGCACGGGCGTTCGAGGGGACGGCGGTGGACGTCGGCAACCCGCACCTCGCGTGCGTCACCGACATCGCACTGGACGCCCTGGACCTGACGGTCGCGCCCGGCTACGACCGCGCCCTGTTCCCCCACGGGGTGAACATCGAGTTCGTGACGCCGGTCCGCGACGGGCGGGTGGCGATGCGGGTGCACGAGCGCGGGGTGGGGGAGACGCGCTCGTGCGGCACGGGCACCGTCGCCGCGGTCGTGGCCGCGCTGCGCGCCGCGGGCGAGACGACCGGCGACGTCGCGGTGCAGACCCCCGGTGGACGGCTGCGGGTCACGGTCACCGACGACACGACGGTGCTGCACGGCCCCGCCGTGCTCGTCGCGTCCGGCGAGCTGGACGCCGACTGGTGGGCTGCCCTCTGACGGGGGACGGGAGGCCGACCTCACCGGAATCCGCGCGACGCCGTGAGCGTTCTGGTGGGAGTATGCCTCTCACGATGACTGAACTTTCCCAGTACAGATCCGGCTCCACGGATCGCCTTCCCTCAGCGGGCGAGCTGGACCTCGAGGAGCGTGGCTCGCTCCGCCGCGTGACCGGCCTGTCGACCGAGCTCGCCGATGTCACCGAGGTCGAGTACCGCCAGCTTCGTCTCGAGCGTGTCGTCCTCGTCGGCGTGTGGACCGAGGGCAGCGCCGAGCAGGCCCAGGCCTCGCTGACCGAGCTGGCCCGCCTCGCCGAGACCGCCGGCTCGCAGGTGCTCGACGGCCTGATCCAGCGCCGCAGCCGCCCCGACCCCGCCACGTTCATCGGCTCCGGCAAGGTCACCGAGCTCGGCGACGCCGTCCGTGTCGCCGGCGCGGACACCGTGATCTGCGACGGCGAGCTCTCGCCCGGCCAGCTGCGTCAGCTCGAGGACAAGCTCAAGGTCAAGGTGATCGACCGGACCGCGCTGATCCTCGACATCTTCGCCCAGCACGCCCGCTCCCGGGACGGCAAGGCGCAGGTCGAGCTGGCCCAGCTGTCCTACCTGCTCCCGCGCCTGCGCGGGTGGGGCGAGGCGCTGTCCCGGCAGGTCGGTGGTCGCGCCGCGGGCGGCGTCGGCATCGGCGGCCGCGGCCCCGGTGAGACCAAGATCGAGCTGGATCGGCGCCGGATCCGCCACCGCATGACCAAGCTGCGCCGCGACATCGCCGCCATGCGCCAGGTCCGCGAGACCCAACGGGGCGAGCGCCGCCGCCACGACGTCAGCGGTGTGGCGATCGTCGGCTACACCAACGCCGGCAAGTCGAGCCTGCTCAACGCGCTGACGGGGGCGGGCGTGCTGGTCGAGGACGCGCTGTTCGCGACCCTGGACCCCACCACCCGCCGCGCCGAGACCCCGGACGGGCGCACCTTCACACTCACCGACACGGTCGGGTTCGTCCGGCACCTGCCGCACCAGCTCGTCGAGGCGTTCCGCTCGACGTTGGAGGAGACGGCGGGGGCGGACCTGCTCGTGCACGTCGTCGACGCCTCGGACCCGCTGCCGGAGGACCAGATCAAGGCCGTCCGGCAGGTGCTCGTCGAGATCGGCGAGGAGCAGGGCACGATGCCGCGGGAGCTGCTGGTGGTCAACAAGTGCGACGCCGCGGGCGACCTCGCCCTGGCCCGCCTGCGCCACCTACTGCCGGACGCCGTGTTCGTCTCCGCTCGCCGGGGCGACGGCATCGAGCGGCTGCGGGCCCGGATCGCCGAGCTTCTACCGCGGCCGGACGTGGACGTGGAGCTGCTCCTGCCCTACACCGAGGGCTCGCTCGCGGCCCGGGTGCACGCCGAGGGTGAGGTGCTCGCCGAGGAGCACACCGCCGACGGCACTCGGCTGCACGCCCTGGTCGGTGCCGAGCTGGCCGCTGCGGTGCTGCCGTTCACGTGTGTGGGCGACCCGGTGCGCAACGGGTCGGGGCCGGGGGGCTCGGGCAGCTGAGCCTTCCCGCCGCCGTGGCCGCACTCGCGGTCGCGTTCGCCCCGATGCCGGCCTCGGTGTCCCCGTCCGGGTCCGTGTCCCCGCCCGAGACGCGCTGCACCGTCGGCGATCCACGCCTGGTCGAGCTGTCCGGGCTCGCGGTCGTCGGGGACGGTCTGTGGGCGATGGCGGACGGCGGCCGCCGGGTCGAGCTGCACCGGCTCGACCCCGACACGTGCGCGATCGTCGAGAGCCGGACGGCGAAGGTCGACCCCTACGACGCGGAGGACCTGGCCGTCGGCCCGGACGGGTCGCTGTGGGTGGGCGACATCGGGGACAACGAGCAGCACCGCGGCACCGTCGCCCTGATCGTCGTTCCCCCGAAGGGCGAGCCGGTGCTGCACCGCCTCACCTACCCCGACGGCCCGCACGACGCGGAGGCCCTGCTCGTCGACGCGCACGGCGTCCCGACGGTGGTCACCAAGAGCGTCGGCGTGGCCGGGATCTACCAGCCGGAGGGCCCGCTCCACGGAGCCGACCCGACCCCGCTGGTGCACGTCGGCGACCTGGCACTACCCAGGTCGACCACGTTGGGCGGCCCGATCGGCGGGTTCGGATCGCGGACCGTCACCGGGGGAGCGGTCAGTGCGGACGGGCGCGTGGTCGCCTTGCGCACCTACACCGACGCGTGGCTGTTCGCGGTCCCGGCGGAGGGTGGTGTCGCCGGCGCGCTACGCGGCACCCCGGTGCAGGTCCCGCTCCCCGGCGAGCCTCAGGGCGAGGCACTGGCGTTCACCGCGGACGGCGCGCTGCTCTCCGGCTCCGAGACGCGTGGCGGGGTGGCCGGGCAGATCCGGGCGGTTCCCGCGGCGGCGGCGCTGGTGGCCGCCCCGACCCCGGTCGCGGGGCCGGTGTCCACGGACCTGCCCGCGGATCCGGTACCGGTCTGGCGCACGGCCGCCATCGGTGCTGGGGTACTGGTAGTGATCCTGGCCGTGCTGGCCCTCGCGATGGCTCGGCACGCCGCCCGCCGCCGATAGGCTCCCCTCGGAGGATGTGCCGTTGCCGATCGTCACGGGATACGAGGACACGCCGGCCGGGCATGACGCGCTCGTCCTCGGCGCCCAGCTCGCGCGTCTGACCGGCATGCGCGCCGTCGTGGCGAGCGTCTATCCGGAGGACGGGCGCGGGGTCACCGCGGTGGCTCGCGACCCCCGGTGGCGCGAGCGCACCGAGACGATCGCCCGCGAGCGGTTCGCGCGGGCGCGGGCGCGGATCGACGCGCACGGTTACGGCGAGGTCGAGCCCGAGTTCCGGTGGCTGGGCCCGGCCAGCCCGCACACGGCGCTGGCCGACCACGCCGACGAGGTGGGGGCGGCGTTCCTCGTGGTGGGCTCCACCGGCCACGGCCTCGCCGGCAAGCTGGCGCCCGGTGGGACGGTGCAGCGGCTGCTGCCGACCGCCACGTGCCCGGTGGCCGTGGCACCGCGGGGCCACCGGCACTTCGCGACGGACCGGATCACCGCGGTGTCCGTCGCCTACGACGGCTCGCCCGAGGCCGACCGGGCGGCGGTGGTCGCGGCCCGGCTCGCCCGCCGCAGCGGCGCCGCCCTGCGGTTCGTCGCCGTCGCCGAGACCCCCGAACAGCGCCCGGCGGCACAGGCAGCGGTGCTGCGCGGCCTCGCCTGCGCTCCGGCGGAGATCGACGCACTCGCCGACGTGGTCGACGGGCCGGTCGGGCCGACGTTGGCCGACCTGCCCGAACGCACCGACCTGCTCGTGATCGGCTCGCGGGGCTACCGCTTCATGCGCCGGATCCTGCTCGGCGGAGTGCTGGGAGTGCTCGTGCGCTCGGCGTACTACCCCGTGGTGATCGTGCCGGGTTAGGTGGTCGGTGCCCGGCTACAGCCGGCGCAGCACGGCCACCACCCGGCCGAGCACCGTGGCCTCGTCGCCCGGGATCGGGTCGTACGCGGGGTTCGCCGGCATCAGCCACGCGTGCCCGTCGCGGCGGCGCAAGGTCTTGACGGTCGCCTCGCCGTCGATCATCGCGGCGACGATCTCGCCGTTCTCCGCGACCGGCTGCTGGCGCACCACCACCCAGTCGCCGTCCCGGATCGCCGCGTCCACCATCGAGTCGCCGCGGACGTTGAGCAGGAACAGCGTGCCCTCGCCGACGATCTCGCGGGGCAGCGGGAACACGCTCTCCACCGCCTGCTCGGCCAGGATCGGGCCGCCGGCCGCGATGTCGCCGAGCAGCGGCACGAACGCGGGCTCGGGTCGGCGGGCGAGCGGTCCCGCCACGGTGTCCAGGCCGACGTCGGCCCCGGCATCGTCCGCGACCGGGTCGTCCGGGCCGCGCACGTCGACCGCGCGGGTGCGGTGCGGGTCGCGCCGCAGGTAGCCCTTGCGCTCCAGCGTCCGCAACTGGTGGTGCACCGACGAGGTGGACGTCAGGCCCACCGCGTCGCCGATCTCGCGCACGCTCGGCGGGTAGCCGAAGCGCTCCACCCAGTCGCGGATGACCTCGAGGACCTTGCGCTGCCGCGGCGTCAGGTTCGCCGCCTCCGTCGGAGGATCCGGGAACGCGCTCACCGCACCGCCCCGTACCTCGTCCCGCCCGCTCGCCGGGGCGCTCTCGACGCCGGTTCCACCGACCCCCCCGCCGCCCTCGTCGCGTGCCATGTTCTCGCTCCTCCTCGTACCGCCGGTGCCCGTGCGCGTGCCGCCGGACCACCGGCACTCGCGGAAACGGTAGCCCCGATCACCGACAGTTCCAAACACATGTTCGAACGACACGCTGACTTCCCTGGTTTTGTCGGTGGCCGGTGGTACACACTTCGGCAGCGCCTCTCGAACATCCGTTCTAGTAGGCGCCCGCGAACACAGCGTGAGCAGCGGAGGCGACATGCGCGAGCGGGTGGAGCAGGGTCGTACGGGGTTCGAACGAGGAGGGGAGCGGCGGCCGGGCCGGTGGGCGGACCGGTGGACGCGCGGAGGCGAGGGTCGGCGGCCCGCCCGGGGGCCGCGGCCGGTGCGCCCGGCGCGGGCGTTGGTGCTGGTCCGTCCGGTCGAGGTGCCGAGGCCGGTGCGGGAGGCCGCTCCCGGATGCGGAGCGGTCGACCGGCCCGGTGGGTCGTGGGGTCGTGACGTCGCGCGGCCCGGCTCCGGTCCGCGGGTGCTGGCGCGCCGCGCCGTTCACCCGGGCGAGAGTGTCTCGCGGCTGTGGCGTGCGGTCTCGGGGATCGCCGTGGTCGCGGCGTCGGCCGCGGTCGTCGTCGCCCTCGGCCTGCTCGTCCGGGTCGCCGAGCCCGCGCCGGTTCCCGCGCAGGCGCCCGCCCCGGTGGTCGTCACCGCCGCGCCCGGTGAGACGGTGTGGGACGTCGCCGCTCGGGTCGCCCCCGGGCGACCGGGGCCCGAGGTGGCGGCCGTCGCCGAGCGGATCGTCGTCGAGAACGACCTTCGGTCGGTGCGGCTGGAGCCCGGTCAGGTGCTGCGGGTGGCGGGGGGCTGACGCTGTGCGCACGCCCGCCACGAAGGGCGTGCCGCTCGTCCCACGATCCGGGCGACACGCCGACCGAAGGCCGCCCCGGCTTGGCCTACCCCTACATGTTGTGGTTACATCGCTGTTGTTCACCCAGTACTGGGGGATGGCCGAGCAGGAAGGGGTTGTCATGCGCTGCCCGTTCTGCCGGCACGGCGACAGCCGGGTCATCGACTCCCGCGAGGTGGACGACGGCCAGGCCATCCGGCGCAGACGATCCTGCGCCGCGTGCGGCCGCCGGTTCACCACCGTCGAGGAGGCGGTGCTC
This sequence comes from uncultured Actinomycetota bacterium, assembly GCA_963780835.1. Lineage (GTDB taxonomy): Bacteria > Actinomycetota > Actinomycetes > Mycobacteriales > Pseudonocardiaceae > Pseudonocardia. The sequence goes on from CAWADQ010000059.1 coordinate 219,103, forward strand.
GCCGTCGTCAAGCGCAGCGGCGTCACCGAGCCGTTCAGCCGCGACAAGGTGGTCAGCGGCGTCCGGCGGGCCTGCCAGGGGCGTCCGGTCGACGAAGACGCGCTCGCGCAGCTCGCCCACCGGGTCGAGGAGGCCGTCCGCGCCGGCGGGGCGGCCGAGATCCCGAGCCACGAGGTCGGGCTGTCCATCCTCGGCCCGCTCCGCGAGCTGGACGAAGTGGCCTACATGCGCTTCGCGAGCGTCTACCGATCGTTCTCCTCCATCGAAGACTTCGAGAAGGAGATCGCCGAGCTGCGTCGGACGGCCCCGCCGGCCGACGCCGCTCCACCGGGCTGACCCGGTCCCCTGCACCCGCGCCGCACGGTCACCGCCGATCCGTGCCACCGCCCGGGCACCGCTGTATCCGAACCTGCACGACACGTCCTGCCCAGCTGAGCCAGAGCCAGCTGAATTCGTACCGAGCCAGACGCTGACCGCGGCCCGCCGCCCCAGGGTGGAGCCGCAAGGAGAGGGAGAGCATGACCGAGACCGCCGGATCCCCCGCCGCCGCCCCGGGACGCGGACGGAAGGCCGGTCGCACGGGCGAGCGCAGGGGACTGACCGTCGAGCGGGTGTACACCACCCCCGGCGTCCACCCTTACGACGAGGTCACCTGGCAGCGCCGCGACGTCGTGATGACGAACTGGCGCGACGGCACGGTGAACTTCGAGCAGCGCGGCGTCGAGTTCCCGGAGTTCTGGTCGGTCAACGCCACGAACATCGTCACCAGCAAGTACTTCCGCGGCGCTGCCGGTTCGTCCCAGCGCGAGTCCAGCCTCCGCCAGCTCATCGACCGCGTGGTGGGCGTCTACCACCGCGCCGGCCTCGAGCACGGCTATTTCGCGACGGAGAACGATGCGGAGATCTTCGCTCATGAATTGACCTGGATGCTCCTGCGCCAGGTGTTCAGCTTCAACTCTCCGGTGTGGTTCAACGTCGGAACGGCATCTCCCCGAGCAAGTCTCGGCGTGTTTCATCCTTTCCGTGGACGACACCATGGAATCCATTCTGAATTGGTACCGGGAAGAGGGTCTGATCTTCAAGGGCGGTTCCGGCGCGGGGCTGAACCTGTCGCGGATCCGGTCCTCGAAGGAGCTGCTGTCCTCCGGCGGCACCGCCTCGGGCCCGGTGTCGTTCATGCGCGGTGCGGACGCCAGCGCCGGCACCATCAAGTCCGGTGGCGCCACCCGGCGCGCGGCGAAGATGGTCGTCCTCGACGTGGACCACCCGGACATCGAGGAGTTCGTCCAGACCAAGGCCAAGGAGGAGGCCAAGATCCGGGTGCTGCGCGACGCCGGGTTCGACATGGACCTCGGCGGCTCGGACATCACCTCGGTGCAGTACCAGAACGCGAACAACTCGGTGCGCGTCACGGACGAGTTCATGCGCGCGGTCGAGTCGGGCGACACGTTCGGGCTGCGTGCCCGCATGACGGGCGAGGTCATCGACACCGTCGACGCCAAGAAACTGTTCCGGGGCATCTCGCAGGCGGCGTGGGAATGCGCGGATCCGGGCATCCAGTACGACGGCACGATCAACGACTGGCACACCTGCCCGGAGTCGGGGCGCATCTCCGCGTCCAACCCGTGCTTCCCCGCTGACCAGAAGGTCGTCACTGACACGGGCCTTGTGCCCATCGGCGAACTGGTCCGACGAGCCGCCGAAGGCGAGTCGTTCCGGATTTACACGAACGATGTCACGAACGCGGACAAGCCGGTCAACGCGGTGCTCGCCACCTCTCCGACGCGCTACATGGTCACCGGCACGAAGCAGATTCTGGAGCTGCGGTTCCGTGACGGCAGCCGCCTGCGTTGCACACCGAACCACCGGATCTGGACGATGGACCAGGGATGGGTGCGGGCTGAGGACCTGACCGAGGACGACCGGGTGGTGCGGTCCGTCGAGTACGCACCGCGGCCGCATGCCAGCCCTGCACTGCCGTCCCTCGCCATCGACGCCGCGCGAATCGCCCGCGGCCGTTCCCTCGCCGAGGTGCCGGAGAAGTGGACTCCGGAACTGGCGGGCTATCTCGGCTGGCTCCTCGGCGATGGCTGCCTCACCACGGCCGGTGCGGTCACGGTCTACGCCGGTGGATGGGAGCAGGAGGACCTGCTGCCGCAGCACCAGGCTCTGCTCGCCGGAGTCACCGGGGTCGAGGTCAAGCCCAGCGTGCAGGCCAACGGGACCATGCAGCTACGCGCAATGCGCGGCCGTTTCGCGACCTTCCTCGAGATGCTCGGGGTGACCCGTAGCCGGGCTGCGGCGAAGGTCGTTCCGGCCTCGTTGTACGAAGCGCCCGAGTACGCGTTGTCCGCTTTCCTGCGCGCGTTGTTCGATGCCGACGGGTGCGTGGTCGACCAGGAGGCCAAGGGCACCCGCTACGTCGGGCTTGGCAGCCGGTCGGAAGAACTGCTCATCGGTGTCCAGGAGCTCCTGGCAAGCCTGGGCATCCTCGCCCGCATCTACAGCACCGGTACCAAGTCGGCGTCTTTCCGCTACATCCGCAAGGACGGCAGCGAGGCCATATACGGCAGCGATGGGCCGAGCTACGACCTTCGCATCAGTGGGCGGCACATGGCCCAATTTGCTCAGCGCATCGGATTCGACCACCCGAACAAGGCGGCGCGCCTTACCGGCATCCTGGAGCAGCGGTCGTTCTACCAGGTCGACGAAACCACCCGTCTTGTCTCGCGTGTCACTCGCGGCTTCGAGACCACGTACAACCTCACCGAGCCGCGCAACCACTCCTACGTGGTCAGCGGCGTCGTGGTCGCCAACTGCTCGGAGTACATGCACCTGGACAACTCCAGCTGCAACCTCGCGTCGCTCAACCTCCTGACCTTCCTCGGCGACGACGGGAAGTTCGACGCCGTCCGGTTCCGGAAGGCCGTCGAGCTGATCATCACGGCGATGGACATCTCGATCTGCTTCGCGGACTTCCCGACGGAGCCGATCGCCGACACCACCCGCCGGTTCCGCCAGCTGGGCATCGGCTACGCCAACCTCGGCGCCCTGCTGATGGCCACCGGGCACGCCTACGACTCCGAGGGCGGCCGCTCGCTGGCCGCGGCGATCACCTCGCTGATGACCGGTGCCGCCTACCAGCGTTCGGCCGAGCTCGCCGGGGTCGTCGGGCCGTACGACGGCTACGCCCGCAACGCCGAGTCGCACCAGCGGGTGATGCGCAAGCACGCCGCGGCGAACGACGACGTGCGCACGTTCCCCGCGAGCGCCGATATTCATCGGCTCGCTACTGTTGCGTGGCGCGAGGCTCTCTCCATTGGCGCGAACAATGGATGGAGAAATGCGCAGGCCTCAGTACTCGCCCCTACGGGGACTATCGGCTTGATGATGGACTGTGATACGACCGGAATTGAGCCTGACCTCGCGCTCGTCAAATTCAAGAAATTGGTTGGCGGCGGGTCGATGCAGATCGTCAACCAGACGGTTCCGCGGGCGCTGGCCAAGCTCGGCTACCAGCCGGAGCAGGTCGAGGCGATCGTCGAGTTCGTCGGCGAGCACGGGCACGTCGTCGACGCGCCGGGCCTGCGCCGCGAGCACTACGACGTGTTCGACTGCGCGATGGGCGAGCGGTCGATCGCCCCCATGGGGCACGTGCGGATGATGGCCGCGGTGCAGCCGTTCCTGTCGGGCGCGATCTCGAAGACCGTGAACATGCCGGAGGCGGCCACGGTCGAGGAGGTCGAGAAGATCTACCTCGAGGGCTGGCGGCTGGGCCTCAAGGCGCTGGCGATCTACCGCGACAACTGCAAGGTCGGGCAGCCGCTGTCGGCGGGCAAGAAGGCCAGGCCGGCCGCGACCGCGGAAGCGGCGCATGCACCCGTGGAGTACCGCCCCGTCCGCAAGCGCCTGCCGAAGAAGCGGCCGAGCCAGACGGTGTCGTTCACGGTCGGCGGCGCGGAGGGCTACCTGACCTCGGGGTCCTACCCGGACGACGGGCTCGGGGAGATCTTCGTCAAGCTCGGCAAGCAGGGCTCGACGCTGGCCGGCGTCATGGACGCCTTCTCGATGTCGATCTCGGTGGGCCTGCAGTACGGCATCCCGCTGGAGTTCTACGTCTCGAAGTTCTCGAACCTGCGGTTCGAGCCGGCGGGCATGACGGACGACCCGGACGTGCGGATCGCCACCAGCGTCATGGACTACCTGTTCCGCCGTCTCGCGCTGGACCACCTGCCGTACGAGAAGCGCGCGCAGCTGGGCATCTTCTCCGCGGAGGAGCGCACCGCCCAGGTCGCCGAGAGCTACGGCGCCGCCGAGGTCGACCTGGAGGAGCTGCGCTCGGGCGTCGAGCACGACTCGGGCCCGGTCACGCCCGTCGGGGTCACCCCCGCGCCGGTGGAGGCCCACAGCTCCACCGAGCTGCTGGAGCTGCACCTCGGCAAGGCTGCGGACGCGCCGCTGTGCATGACCTGCGGCACGAAGATGCGCCCGGCGGGCTCGTGCTACGTGTGCGAGGGCTGCGGCTCCACCAGCGGCTGCAGCTGAGTGCGTCCGGTGCCCCGCCGTGCCCTCGGGCGCGGCGGGGCACCGCCGGACGCACCACCACGCCGACGGCCGGAGCGTGGGCGTCCCCTCAGCGCAGCTCGACCACCGTCGCCGGGTCGTCGAACGGCAGGTCGTCCACCGTCGCCGTCACCGTCATCTCGGTCAGCGTGACGGCGCCGCGGTGGGTCGTCATGAACGCGGTGTCCGCGGCGTCGCGGCCGGTGGCGATCCGCAGCATCGACGCCCGCGGGGCCAGGCCGGTGGCGTCGACCAGCCGCCATGCGCCGTCCACCCAGGCCTCGACCACGGCGTGGAAGTCCATGGGGTCGAGTCCCGGCGCGTAGACGGCCGCGAGCCGGGCGGGGACGTCGCGGGCCCGCAGCAAGGACAGGACGAGGTGCGCGTAGTCGCGGCAGACGCCCGCGCCGAGCAGCATGGTGTCGACGGCGTCGTCGGTCGGGCCGCTGGAGCCGCTGGTGTAGACGAGCCGGTCGTGCACCCACGTGGTGACGGCGGAGACGAGTTTGGCGTCGTCGCCGATGGCGCCGAACTCGTTCGCGGCGATCGCGAGGAGCTTGTCCGACGGGCAGTAGCGGCTCGGGCGGCGGTACTCCAGCAGGTCGGACTCGCCGCCGTGGGGCACCGCGCGCGAGCCGTGGACGGTCGCGATGTAGTCGATCACCAGGTGCCCGGCGGGGATGTCGAGTACGTGCACGCGCCCCCCGTGGCCGCCGTCGATCTCGCGCATGGGGACGGGGGCGCCGTCGCTGGTGACGACCAGCTGTTCCGTGGGTGCGGGACCGGCGACGGCGACCTGCAGCGCGAGCAGCGCGGGGTCGGCGACGTCGGCGGCGAGGCGGGCGGTGACCGTGCGGCGCATGGGCGCATCGTCGCCCTGTCGAAGTGTTTGTGCGGGTCGTACCGTGGTCGAGTGAGTAACATCGCTGCGGAACCGGCCGTGCAGGTGTGCGAGGGGCGGCCCGACGCGGGCCCGGTGCGGGAGCTGCTCCCGGCGCGGGCCGTGCCGCTGGGCGAGAGCACGGTGGTCCGCCGGCTGTTGCCGACGATGGGCCGGCGCATGGTCGGCGCCTGGTGCTTCGTCGACCACTACGGTCCGGACGAGATCGCCCGCGAGCCCGGCATGCAGGTTCCCCCGCATCCGCACACCGGGCTGCAGACGGTGAGCTGGCTGCTCGACGGTGAGGTGCACCATCGCGACAGCCTCGGCAGCGACGTCCTGATCCGCCCGGGTGAGCTCGGGCTGATGACGGCGGGCGGCGGCATCGCGCACTCCGAGCAGTCGCCGGACCCGCACTCCCCGATGCTGCACGGCGCCCAGCTGTGGGTGGCGCTGCCCGACTCCCAGCGCGAGCGGGCGCCGTCGTTCGACCACCACCGTGAGCTGCCCGTGCTGCGCGAACCCGGCGCGACGGCGACGGTACTGCTCGGCGAGCTGGCCGGAGCCCGCTCGCCGGGGCAGGTGCACACCGCGCTGGTCGGCGTGGACGTCACGATGGAGAGCGGGGCGGATGCCGTGCTCCCGCTCGAGGGGGACTTCGAGCATGCGGTGCTCACGGTCTCCGGTGCGCCGGACGTCGACGGCGGGGAGCTGCCGGCCGGGTCGCTGTGCTACCTCGGCACGGGCCGGTCGACGCTGCGGCTGCGCGCGGAGACCCCGAGCCGGCTGCTCCTGCTCGGCGGGATCCCGTTCACCGAGAAGATCGTGATGTGGTGGAACTTCATCGCGCGGACGGGTGAGGAGATCGCCGAGGCGCGGGAGGCGCTGGCAGGCGGAGCTGGCGGGCGAGCCCACCCCGACGGTCGCGGCCGGCACGGGGTCGTTCCGGCCCGGACCGTTCGGCGCCGTGCCCGGATACGAGGGCCCGGCGCTCGCGGCCCCGCCGCTGCCACCCACGCCGCTGCGCCCGCGCGGCCGCACCCGTTAACCGGCGATAAGCGGCGCTCACCGATCTGCGAACGGTGATCGCCGATTACCACCCCGACGACTCTTGACAGCACCTGCCCGGTTGCACCTGGATACGACACGCCCGCCGCACGCGCCGCGCCGACACGAGTTGGCGGGGGACGGGAGCGGCAGGCAGACTGATCACCACAACGGCGACCGACCCCGACGACGCGGCCGGTTGCCACAAGCTCGAGCGGTCCATCGTGACGCGAGGACGTAGGGGAAGACGTTCCTCGTCGACAGCGGAGGTCTGCAGTGAGCACACGCGGCGTGATCTTCGTCCACTCGTCGCCGACTGCGGTGTGTCCGCATGTCGAGTGGGCAATATCCGGCGTGCTCGGGGCCCGAGTGTCGCTGGAGTGGACGGCGCAGCCGGCAGCCCCGGGTCTGTTGCGCGCGGAATGCACGTGGTCCGGTCCGGCCGGCAGTGCGGGTGCGCTCGCGGGCGCACTACGCGCCTGGCCCATGCTGCGGTTCGAGGTGACGGAGGAGCCGAGCCCCGGCGTGGACGGCGAGCGCTTCTGCCACACGCCCTCGCTGGGGCTGTGGCGCGGGCGCACGAGCGCCAACGGCGACATCGTGGTCGGTGAGGACCAGCTGCGTGCCCTGGTCGTCGACACGCCCGGCGGTCAGGTTCCCGGTCGTCTCCAGGAACTGCTCGGCTCGGCGTGGGACGCGGCGCTGGAGCCGTTCCGGCTCGCCGGCGACGGCGCGCCGGTCACCTGGCTGCACCAGGTCGGCTGACGCCGGCCGGCGCCGCGGCATTCGGGCAAACGAAAGCAGCTTTCGCAAAGGTGGACCTTGCGAAAGCCGCTTTCGCCCGATTCGGGCCGATCCCGGCGGGCGCGCCGAGCGGCGGCTACGCCGCCACGAACACCAGCGCGACGTTGTGACCGCCGAAGCCGAACGCGTCGTTCACCGCCGCGCTGAGCTCGACCTTGCGGGCCTCGCCCGCCGCCACGTCGAGCTGCACGCCGTCGTCGATGTGCTCCAGGTTCAGCGTCGGAGGGATGATCCCCTCGCGCACCGACAGCATCGCCGCGATGCTCTCCACGGCTCCGGCCGCACCCAGCAGGTGCCCCATCGCCGACTTCGGCGCGGTGAGCACCGGGTGGTCGCCGATCGCGGAGCGGATCGCCGCCGCCTCGGCGACGTCGCCCACCGGGGTGGACGTCGCGTGGCAGTTGACGTGCCCGACGTCCGTGGGGTCCAGGCCCGCCGTGCGCAGCGCCGCCGCGATCGCCCGCGACGCGCCGCTGCCGGTCGGATCCGGTGCGGTGATGTGGTGACCGTCGGCCGACGTGCCGATGCCGGCGAGCCGGCCGTACACGGTCGCCCCGCGGGCCCGGGCGAAGTCTTCGCGTTCGAGCACCATGATCCCCGAGCCCTCGCCGAGCACGAACCCGTCGCGATCGACGTCGAACGGCCGGGAGGCGCGCTCGGGCTCGTCGTTGCGCGTGCTCATCGCCCGCATCTGGGAGAAACCGGCGATCGGGATGCTCGTGATGCAGGCCTCCGCGCCGCCGGCGACGACGACGTCCGCCTCGCCCGACTTGATCATCCGCCAGCCCCAGGCCAGCGCCTCGGCGCCGGATGCGCACGCCGACACCGGCGCGTGCACCCCGGCCTTGGCGCCCAGCTCCAGCCCGACGTAGGCGGCCGGGCCGTTCGGCATGAGCATGGGGATGGTCAGCGGTGAGACCTTGCGCAGCCCCTGGGTCTCCAGGATGTCGTCCTGGCCGAGCAACGACATGGCTCCGCCGATGCCCGTCCCGACTATCACGGCCAGCCGCAGCGGGTCCACCACCGGCTCGTCCCCGGCCAGCCCCGCGTGCGCCCACGCCTCCCGGGCGGCGATGATCGCCACCTGCTCGGACCGGTCCCAGCGTCGGGCCTCGACGCGTTTGAGCATGTCGGTGGGCTCGACCGCCAGCTGAGCGGCGATCTTCACCGGCAGGTCGAACCGGTCGACCCACTCGGCGTCCAGCCGCGACACCCCCGACCGCCCGGCGAGCAGGGCGTCCCAGGTCGACGCGGCGTCCCCGCCGAGCGGGGTCGTCGCGCCGTACCCGGTGACGACAACGTCAGTAGAACTCACTGGATCTCCGAGATCACTGGTTCTTCGCGATGTAGTCCACGGCGTCGCTCACGGTCTTCAGCTGCGCGAGCTGGTCGTCCGGGATCTTGACGCCGAACCGGTCCTCGGCCTGCACGGCGATCTCGACCATCGACAGCGAGTCGATGTCGAGGTCGTCGACGAAGGACTTCTCGGGCGTCACCTCGGCCGCGTCGATGCCGGCGACCTCCTCGACGATCTCCGCCAGGCCGGTCTGGATCTCGGCGATGTCGGCCATGCTGTTCTCCTCATGTGGGGGACTGGGACGTCGGATCGGGGGAAACGCTCAGGGGCAGACGACGACTTGCGCCGCGTACGACAGCCCCGCGCCGAAGCCTACGAGCAGCACCGTCTCGCCGGACCGCAGGCGGCCCTGTGACCGCATGTGGTCCATTGCCAGCGGGATCGACGCCGACGAGGTGTTGCCCGAATGCACGATGTCGTCGGCGACGCGCAGGTCGGCGCGGGCGCCCTTGCTGCGCAGCCGCTTGGCGACCGCTTCGACGATGCGCAGGTTCGCCTGGTGGGGGACGAGCACGTCGATGTCGGCGAGGCTCAGGCCGGCCAGCTCGACGGCCCGCAGCGCGACCGGCGCGACCCGTGTGGTGGCCCAGCGGAACACCGCCTGGCCCTCCTGGTGCAGGGCGCGGGTGTCGGGGGTGATCCGGATCGTCTGCGCCAGGTCGCCCGCGCTGCCCCAGGCCACCGGCCCGACGCCCACCGACTCCTCGTCCGGGGCGGCGCCGACGACCGCCGCTCCCGCGCCGTCCGCGAAGATGATGCAGGTCGAGCGGTCGTCCCAGTCCATCCAGTCGGACAGCTTCTCGGCGCCGATCACGAGGACGTGCCGGACCGTGCCCGCCCGGACGAGGTCCGCCGCGACGCCGAGCCCGTAGCTGAAGCCCGAGCACGCGGTGTTGATGTCGAAGGCGGCCGGGGCCGCGATCCCGATCCGGTGCGCGACCTGGGCCGCGGTGTTCGGGATGTTGTCGAGCATCGTGCAGGTGGCGACGATGACCGCGCCGATCTCCGCGGCCTCGAGCCCGGAGTCCTTCAGCGCGCGGGCGCCCGCGTCGGCGGCCATGTCGACCAGGTGCGTGTCCTTGTCCGCGATGCGCCGGCTCTCGATGCCGACCCGCGAGCGGATCCACTCGTCGGTCGTCTCGACGCGGGCGGCGAGCTCGTCGTTGGTGACGACCCGCTCCGGCTGGAAGCTGCCCAGCCCGACAGGCGGGCACCGGGCACGCTCTCGGTGAGCCGCAGCCGCGGCGCTCACCGGGCGCTCCCGGCGAAGTCCGCGGACACCAGCTCCGTCGCGGCATCCAGGTCGTCGGGTGTCTTGAGCGCCAGCGTCCGCACCCCCTTGAGCTCGCGGCGGGCCAATCCGACGAGTGTTCCCGCCGGCGGCAGCTCGATCAAGGCTGTGACGCCGAGCTCACGCAGGGTCGCCTGGCACGCGTCCCAGCGGACGGGCCGCGTGACCTGGGCGACGAGCCGCCGCAGCGCGTCCGCGCCGTCGCTCACCGCGGCGCCGTCGGCGTTCGACAGGAACGTGGTGGCCGGGTCCGCGGGCGTCACGGCGGCGGCGTGCTCGCCGAGTGCCTGCTCCGCAGGCGCCATGAACCGGGTGTGGAACGCGCCGGCGACGGCCAGCGGCATCACGCGCGCCCGGGCAGGCGGGTTCTCGGCGAGCCGGGCCAGCGCGTCGTGAGGTCCGGCGGCGACGATCTGGCCCGCGCCGTTGCGGTTGGCGGGATCCAGCCCGAGCTCCTCGAGGCGGGCGAGCACCTCGTCGGGGTTTCCGCCGAGGACCGCGCTCATGCCGGTGGGCTCGAGCGCGCACGCCGCGGCCATCTCGCGGCCGCGCACGGCGGCCAGCGCCACAGCGGCGTCCGGGGTCAGCACGCCGGCGATCGCGGCTGCGGCCAGCTCCCCGACGGAGTGCCCGGCGGTGACCAGCGACACCGGCAGCTCGACGCGGGCCGACAGCAGGCCGTGGGCGAGCAGCGCGGTGGCGACCACGAGGGGCTGGGTCACCGCGGTGTCCTTGATCTCCTCGGCGTCCGCGGTGGTGCCCAGGCGCTCCAGGTCCAGTCCGGTGGCGTCGGACCAGCGGGCGAGCGTGGCGCGCGTGGCGTCGTCGACGAGCCACGGAGCGAGCATGCCGGGGGTCTGCGCGCCCTGACCGGGCGCGAGCAGGGCGATCACGGAGCAAGCTTCACCGGCGCCACGGCCGGACGGCATGTCGGTTTCCGCCAAATTCGGCCCTACGAGATTTGGAGGTTTGCTCCAGGTCTGCAGGCGGGAGACGACGAGAGCGGTGCGCAGCACGAAGGAATCACGCGGATCGGTGGGGGAGTGGCCGGTGATCTCGCCGATCCGGCGCAGCCGGTACCGCACGGTGTTGGGGTGGACGTAGAGGGCCCGCGCACAGGCCTCGAGAGCACCGCCGCCCTCGATGTAGACGGCCAGCGTGCGCAGCAGCTCACCGCCCGCCGCGTCGAGCGGCGCGACGACGGAGTCGGTCAACCGCCGGTGCGCGGCCGGGTCGCCGCCCAGCGCGCGCTCGGGCAGCAGGTCGTCCGCGGCGACGGGGCGCGGGGCGTCCGGTCGGCCCCCGGCGGCCCGCAGCCCGGCGAGTGCCTCCCGCGCGCTCGCATGCGCACCGCTCAGGTCGGCGGCCCGCGGTCCGACGACGACCGGGCCCGGGCCGAAGGCCGCGAGGATTCCCGCGTCGTCGGCCGGGTCCCGGTCGCCACCGGCCTCGGCCTGGACGACGACCAGTCGCGTGCCCTGCACCGCGACCAGCACCGGCGAGCGGGTCCGGACGCCGTGGCGGCGGAGCTCGGCGAGCCGCTCGGCCGCGGCTCCCGGATCGGGGGCCGCACCGACGACCACCCGGGCCGGCAGCGCGGGATCCCAGCCGAGTGCGGCCGCGCGGGAGACGAGCGCGTCGTCGTCGCCCGTCCGCCCGACGTCGTCGGGCAGCGGTCCGCGCACGACCGCGTCGACGACCAGCGCCTCCAGCCGCGCGTCCCAGGTCCCGCGGGCCTCCGCCGCCACCGCGTAGGCGGTCGCGGCGGCGAACGCGATGCCGCGCCCGAAGCGCAGCACGCCCTCGACCAGCACCCGGCGCTCGTCCTCGTCCGCGGCGAGCGGCGGCAGGCGCTGCTCGAAGACGTCGGTCGCGATGCGCACGAGCTCGACGGTCTGCCGCAGCGACAGGCGCCGGGCGAGATCACGTGGCGCGATGCGGAACGCCTCGGCCGTCAGCCGGATCGTCTCGGCCGGCTCGTCGAGCCAGGCCACGAAGTTGGCGACGCCGCGCTGGGTCACGAGCAGGACGGCGGCACGCTGGTCCGCGGTGAGCCGGCCGAACCAGGGCTGGCGGTCCATCGCCGCAAGGCAGGCCGAAGCGAGGTCGCCCCCTGCGAGCTCGAGGCGACGCAGCGTGGCAGCGGAGACCGCCCGGCTCTGATCGTCGGTGATCCGGGCGGTGTGGGTCACGGCGCCGGGTGGGGCGTTCGGGGACGCACCACCCGGCACCGCATCGTTGAACCGCCTTCGGTGCGGGCGGTGTGGGTGGGGAGCGCCGTATTGCGCGTGGTCAGCCGAGCGGCGTGACCTTGGTGGCCTGCGGACCCTTCTGACCCTGCTCGATGTCGAAAGACACGCGCTGGCCCTCGTCGAGGCTCTTGTATCCGTTGGTCTGGATCGCGGAGTAGTGCACGAACACGTCCGCGCCGCCACCGTCGGGAGCGAGGAAGCCGTAGCCCTTCTCGCTGTTGAACCACTTGACGGTGCCCTCTGCCATTCTTGCTCTCCTCGTACTGGGTGCCGAGGCACTGGCCCCCGGCATCGCGCCGCCTGGCCGCTACGGTCCGCGCCCGGGTCGGGACACCGTTCGCAGGCACGCGGCCGGTGTCGGCGGGGAGCGTACCGTGCGCGAACGCTCTTGCCGAGGGGCAATGACCAGTGTTTTTCGTGCTGTGACCCGGGTCCGGGGCCCGGCCGTGGCCCCGGACCGCGCGTTGTCGACGCCCGAAAGTGGGCTGGTCCGTTCAGAGGATCCTGAGACACCCCGTGTGCGCGCGGTACGCCGCTCAGGCGACCCCGGGGTCGCTCGTCTGCGGACCGGCCGCCTGCGGATCGTGGATGCGGTACTTGGCGGCGGCATCGACTGCCACCGACCGGTCCAGCGCCCCCTCGGCCGCGAGCGTCGCGAGCGCCGCCACCGTGATCGACTCGGCGTCGACGGCGAAGTGGCGGCGGGTCGCGGGCCGGGTGTCGGACAGGCCGAACCCGTCGGTGCCCAGCGAGGTGAACCGGGCCGGCACCCACTGGCGGATCTGGTCGGGCACGGCGCGCATCCAGTCCGACACCGCGACCACGGGTTGCTCGCCCTGGAGGACCTGGTGGACGTAGGGCACCTTCGGCTCCGCGTCCGGGTGGACGAGGTTGTGGTGCTCGGCGGCCACGCCGTCGCGCCGCAGCTCGTTCCACGAGGTCACCGACCACACCTCGGCCCCCACGCCCCACTGCTCGGCGAGCATCTGCCGCGCCCGCACCGCCCACGGCAGCGCGACACCCGAGGCGAGCAGCCGGACCTGCGGCCCGTCGATCGCGCCCGGTGGCCTGGTAGCGGTAGATCCCGCGGAGCAGGCCGTCGACGTCCAGGTCGTCCGGCTCACCCGGCTGCACGTAGGGCTCGTTGTAGACGGTCAGGTAGTAGATGACGTTCTCGCCCTCGAGCACGTCCGACTCGCCGCCGTACATCCGCCGCAGCCCGTCCCCGACGATGTGCGCGACCTCGTAGGAGAACCCGGGGTCGTAGGCGACGACCGCGGGGTTCGTCGCCGCGAGCAGCTGCGAGTGGCCGTCGTTGTGCTGCAGGCCCTCGCCCGTCAGCGTCGTCCGCCCGGCCGTCGCACCGATGAGGAAGCCGCGCGCCATCTGGTCCGCCGCCGCCCAGATCGAGTCGCCGGTGCGCTGGAAGCCGAACATCGAGTAGAAGACGTACACGGGGATGATCGGCTCTCCGTGCGTGGCGTACGCGCTGCCCGCCGCGATGAACGTGCCCATCGACCCGGCCTCGTCGATCCCCTCGTGCAGCAGCTGCCCGGTCTCGCTCTCCTTGTAGGCGAGCATGAGGTTGGCGTCGACCGACGTGTAGAGCTGCCCGTGCGGGTTGTAGATCTTCTGCGTCGGGAACATCGAGTCCATCCCGAACGTCCGCGCCTCGTCCGGGATGATCGGCGCGAACCGCGCCCCCATCTCCTTGTCCTTCACCAGCTCCCGCAGCAGCCGGACGAAGGCCATGGTGGTGGCCACCTCCTGCTTGCCCGAGCCCCTGCGGATCACCTCGTAGACCTTGTCGCCGGGCAGTACCAGCGGCTTCGCGGTCACGCGCCGCTCCGGCAGCGCCCCACCGAGGCGGGCCCGGCGCTCGTGCATGTACCGGATCTCCGGTGCGTGCACGCCCGGGTGGTAGTACGGCGGCAGGTAGGGGTTCTCCTCGAGCTGCTTGTCGCTGATCGGGATGCGCTGCGAGTCGCGGAACGCCTTGAGGTCGTCCAGCGTCAGCTTCTTCATCTGGTGCGTCGCGTTGCGGCCCGCGAAGTGTGCGCCCAGCCCGTAGCCCTTGATCGTCTTCGCCAGGATGACGGTCGGCTGGCCGTGGTGCGCCGTGGCCGCCGAGTAGGCCGCGTAGACCTTGCGGTAGTCGTGGCCGCCCCGCTTGAGGTTCCAGATCTCGGCGTCGCTCATGGGCTCGACCAGCGCCTTGGTCCGCGGGTCGCGGCCGAAGAAGTGCTCGCGGACGAACGCGCCGTCGTTCGCCTTGTAGGTCTGGTAGTCGCCGTCCGGGGTGGTGTTCATGAGGTTGACCAGCGCGCCGTCGCGGTCGGCGTGCAGCAGCGCGTCCCACTCCCGGCCCCAGATGACCTTGATGACGTTCCAGCCCGCGCCGCGGAAGAACGACTCCAGCTCCTGGATGATCTTCCCGTTGCCGCGCACCGGGCCGTCGAGCCGTTGCAGGTTGCAGTTGACGACGAACGTGAGGTTGTCCAGGCCCTCGCCGGAGGCGATGTGGATCAGCCCGCGGGACTCCGGCTCGTCCATCTCGCCGTCGCCGAGGAACGCCCACACGTGCTGGTCACTCGTGTCGGTGAACCCGCGCGCGCCCAGGTACCGGTTGAACCGGGCCTGCATGATGGCGTTCATCGGGCCCAGGCCCATGGAGACGGTGGGGAACTCCCAGAAGTCGGGCATCAGCCGCGGGTGCGGGTAGGAGGGCAGCCCGTGGCCGGGGCCGCCGTGCGACAGCTCCTGGCGGAAGCCGTCGAGGCGGTCTTCGGAGAGGCGCCCCTCGAGGTAGGCGCGGGCGTAGATGCCGGGCGAGGCGTGCCCCTGGATGAACACCTGGTCACCCCCACCCGGGTGATCCTTGCCACGGAAGAAGTGGTTGAAGCCGACCTCGTAGAGCGTCGCCGACGAGGCGTAGGACGAGATGTGCCCGCCCACGCCGATCCCCGGCCGCTGCGCCCGGTGCACGGTGATCGCGGCGTTCCACCGGATCCAGCGGCGGTAGGCGCGCTCGGCCTCCTCGTCGCCGGGGAACCACGGCTCGCGGTCCGTCGGGATCGTGTTGACGTAGTCCGTGCTGGTCAGCGACGGCACGCCGACGTGGCGCTCGCGGGCGCGCTCCAGCATCCGCAGCATCAGGTAGCGGGCGCGCTGCTGCCCGGCGGTGTCGAGGACCGCGTCGAACGACTCCAGCCATTCGGCGGTCTCGGCGGGGTCGGTGTCGGGCAGGTGGGTGGCCAGCCCGTCCCGGATGATCGGGATCCGTACCCGCTCGCCGTCGCTGCTGAGGTCGTTGCCCTGCCCGGTCACGGAATCTCCCTGGATCGTGCTGACTGGGATCGTGCTCGCTCGCGGGTCGGCGCACCAATCGATGTCGGGTGTTCCGGCGCCGCGCTGCTGCCCCTATGGTGCCCCTCGGTGTGTGATCGGCGGAACGGCGGTTGCGCGCCGACGAGTCGTCATGTTCGGATGCCGCATCCGGGACGGCCCTGACGGGCCGGAACCGGTCGGAGAAGAGGAAAAGGGGTGCAGGCGTGGCTGCCGCGGAAGATGCCGGACGGGGGTCCGACATCGCGGGCAAGCTCGGCGTAGAGCCGGGAACGGTCGTCCAGGAGCTCGGCTGGGACAACGATGTCGACGAGGCGGTGCGCGACGCCGTCGAGGAGCGGTGCGGCGACGACCTGCTCGACGAGGACGCGGATGAGGTCGTCGACCTGGTCCTGCTCTGGTGGCGGGAGGGCGACGGCGACCTCGCGGACGTCCTGATCGGCGCGATCGGGCCGCTCGCCGAGAACGGCGTGATCTGGGTGTTGACCCCGAAGACGGGGCGCGGTGGGCACGTCGAGCCCAGTGAGATCGCCGAGGCCGCACTCACCGCAGGCCTGTCGCAGACGTCGAACGTCAGCGTGGGCGACACATGGGCAGGCGCGCGGCTGGTGTCGGGACGGGTGGCACGGTCACGGCGCTGACGCATGTCCTGTGGACCACCGCCGCAGCGGAGCTAGGCGGAGGTCCACAGGTGGGATGACAGCCCTCACCACCGGTTCCGGAGCCGGTCGCGGACCGACCGGCCGTCCGGGTCGTAGACGAGCCGGTAGGCCGGCAACGCCCACACCCACGTCCACGGCCGCAGCTTCTCGGGGCGGTGCGGGCGGAGCCGGCCGGGTGGCCGCGGGCCGACCCGGCCACCGGTGTGCCAGGCGTCGAGCGCGTCCGCGGCGGCGGTCACGGCCCGGACGGCGTCGTCCGGGTCGAGCAGGTCCGCGTCGTCGCCGTCGGCGCGGTCGAGGTGCTCGCGCAGCAGCGTCAGCCGCAGGTCGCGGGCGAAGCGGCGGGCGCCGTCGCCGAGCCCGGACGGGTCGCGCGGCTCCCGGTCGTCCCGCGTGTCGTCCAGGACCGCGCACGACAGCTCCCCGTCGTGGCTCCAGGAGCGGCGGTTGAGGTTGGCGCTGCCCGCGCACGCCCACACGTCGTCGATGACGCAGACCTTCGCGTGCACGTAGATCGGTGTGCCTGCGGCGTTCTCCAGGTCGAACACGTGCACGCGGTCCGGTGCGACCTTCTCCACGACCCGGATCGCCTCCAGCCGCCCGACCTCGTTCGGTGGAAGCGCGAACCGGCCGTCGACGTCGGCGTGCCGGGGCACGACGACGATGACGTGCAGTTCCGGGTTCCTCGTCAGCGCGTCGGCGAGCAGCCGGGCGATGTGCGGCGACCACATGTACTGGTCTTCGACGTACATCAGCCGGCGCGCCCGGCGGAACGCCTTGCGGTAGCCGCGGGCCACCGACCGCTCGCCGCGCGGGGCGTAGGGCGTCTTGGGCCGGATCGCGGGGTAGGTGCGCAGCACCTGGACGGCGCAGGCGCCCGCCTCCGGCGGATCGGGCGGCTGGGCGGGCAGCGGGTCCGGGGTGAGGTCGACGTGACGGAGCCGGTCCTTCACCCACGAGAGCGGGTTGTCGGTGTCGAGCGAGCGCGGATCGTTCCAGCGCTCGCGGAACACGCCGTCGAGCAGCCCGACGACCGGGCCGCGCAGCTCGAGCTGGAGGTCGTGCCAGGGTGGGCGCTCGCCGTACTCCTTCGCCATCGGCACGACCTGCGGGTCGCCGTGGTGGGAGGCGTCGTCGCGGCGGGTGTGGCACAGGTCGATGCCTCCGGCGAACGCCACGTCCCGCCCGGCCGCCCGCACGACGACCGTCTTCTGGTGGTGCGATCCGGCGCGCCGCACCCGCTGGTCCAGCAGCACCTCCCCGCCCGCCTCGTTCACGTCGTCGCTGAGGTGGCGGTTCTGCTCCTCGCTGTACGACATCTCGTCGTGGTGGCTGCGCCAGACCAGACCCTTGACGACCACGCCGCGCTTGGCCGCGTCGCCGAGCAGCGTGCCGACCGTCGGGCCCTCGGTACGCATCCGCTCGTCGGCGTCACCGCGCCAGTCGGTGAAGAAGAGGTGGTCGTCCGGGTCGAGCGCGGACACCACGTCCACCAGGCGGGCGAAGTACGCCGACCCGTGCACGTGGGGCACGACGGCGTTGCCGACCGACCAGTCGGGCAGCCCGTAGGCCGGGTTGCCGCGCTCCGCGGCAGTCAGGAACCAGTCCTCGATCCGCACGGCGCCTCCTCCTTGCGGTCACCCTAGTAAACCCGCCTGTGGATCTCCGCCTTGCTCCGCTGCGGCGTTCCTCCTGGAGGACTCGCGTTAGGCTCTACGACGTCACCGAGCAGTGGAGGTCCCCATGGCCCCCGAGGTGGGTACCGAGGCCCCCGACTTCACCGTCAAGGACCAGAACAACCAGACCGTCACGCTGTCGTCGTTCCGCGGCGAGCGCGCCGTGCTGCTGGTGTTCTACCCCTTCGCCTTCTCCGGCATCTGCACGAGCGAGCTGGGCGCGGTGCGCGACGACCTCGCCGACTTCCAGAACGACGACGTCCAGATCCTGGGGATCTCCACGGACCACCCGTACGCGCTGAAGGCCTGGTCGGAGTCGCAGGGCTTCGACTTCCCGCTGCTGTCGGACTTCTGGCCGCACGGCGAGGTGGCGAAGGCGTACGGGGTGTTCCTCGAGAAGCGCGGCATGGCCGTGCGCGGGACGTTCCTCGTCGACAAGGCGGGGATCGTACGGTTCGCCGAGGTCAACGCGCCGGGCGAGGCGCGCGACCAGAGCAGTTGGCGCAAGGCGGTGGCAGCCCTGGCTGCCTGAGGTACCCCGGGCCGAGGCCCGGGCACGGGCGCGTAGCTCAGCGGGAGAGCACTCGGCTTACACCCGAGCGGTCGCAGGTTCGAACCCTGCCGCGCCCACGCAGGTCATCCCTGAAGGAGCGGGGCCGGTCAACCCTCCTTGATCCCAACCGGTCGTAGCAATTGATCATGCATGATCGTCGGTGAGGGTGTGTCGACGAGGAGTGCAGGTGGCAGGGATCGGGGCCGGCAAGGTCGCGGTGTTGGAGGGGTCGGGCGGGGACGGTGGGCGCCCGAGCGGGCAGGCCGTGGTTGGCCTGCCCGTGGTGGTGGCTGGCAGGGGCTGCGGAGGCTCGCCGGTCCAGGGCGGCGACGCAGGAGCCGTCGCGTGCGACGCCGCAGGCGCCCTGGAGGGGGGAGGGCAGCCCCGTACGCTGCCCGCCGTCCCCGCCCGACCCCGGACCGGGGGCCGACGTCGGATGATGGTGTCCGGGGCGGACCGGGAGGAGATCTCCCGGGGGATCGCCGAGGGCGTCGAGGGTGTGGTGATCGCGGCGCGGATCGGGCGCAACCCCAGCGTGGTGAGTCGGGAGATCGCCCGTCATGGTGGTCGGGAGCGCTACCGGGCGACCCGGGCCGCCCGGGTGGCCGCCCGCGCGCGGTGTCGGCCCAAGGCCCGCAAGCTCGACGCCGATCCGGTGCTGCGCGCGCAGGTGATCGCGCGGCTACGGGCGGGGCACTCCCCGGATCAGGTCGCGGGCCGGTTGCGCCACGAACACAGCGGTCAGCACGCTGAGCGGGTGGCCGACACGGTGTCGCACGAGGCGATCTACACCTGGATCTACGCGCTGCCCAAGGGGGAGCTCGCGCGCCAGGGGATCCTGCTGCGTTCCGGGCGGACCCGGCGTCGTCCCCGCGGACGCAGCTCCAGCCCGGGGGCCCGGATCGTGGGTATGACCAGCATCGACGCCCGCCCCGCCGAGGCCGGCGACCGGGCCGTGCCCGGCGCCTGGGAGGGCGACCTCGTGATCGGCAAGGCCGGTCGGTCGGCGATGGCGACCCTGGTCGAGCGGACCTCCCGCTACACGGTGCCGGTCGCGCTGCCCGCCGGCCGCCGGGACGCCGCCACCACCTGCGATGCCCTCATCGCGGCCGTGTCCGGCATGCCCTCACAGCTGGTCAAGACCCTCACCTGGGACCAGGGCAGCGAGATGGCCGGCCACGCCGCGTTCAGCCTCGCGACCGCTGTGGACGTCTACTTCGCGCACCCGCACTCGCCGTGGGAACGCGGCACCAACGAGAACACCAACGGGCTGCTGCGCGAGTACTTCCCCAAGGGCACCGAGATCACCGACGACCAGGCCTACCTCGACCTTGTCGCCCGCGAGCTCAACAACCGACCCCGGCGTATCCTCGGCTACCGAACCCCAGCAGAAGTCTTCACCGACCTCCTGGCCAGCTCAATTGCTTCCACCGGTTGAGACCACCCTCTGTTCTTGAGTCCATCTTCTTTTGGTGTTCTCCGCTCGGTCCTTGGGCGCGTCGAGGTAGGCGGCGGGGTCAAGGAGCGCCCGGGAGGGCGCCCGCGTCAGCGGCCGCAGGTCCTTGACGCCGTCGCCGATCGGCGCACGCTATTCGTAGGCGGAGAACAGGGGGCGGGGCGGCCCGGTAGGTCGGATCGTGGGGGTCTGGTGCTGCTCCAGGGCCGGGATCCCCGGCTGGTGGACAGGCCCGGGTGGGGCTGTCGGTCATGCCTTCGCCGCGTGAGGCGGCATGGTGCGCTGCGACAGGGGTTCGCGGTGGGCGGGATCAATCAGAGGGGGCTACCGCGCTGAACCGGTTCCCCGGTTCGGGGGTCATGACCTGCACGATCCGCACCGACCGCGAGGACCGGGCCGCTCACGCCGCCCCGGTGGGGGCGGCGGCGGGCGGCAGGCAGCGGATGTGGTGATCCCGCATCCCGTAGAACACCAGCGTGATCAGCTCCCGGGCCGCGGCGACGACGCCGATGTTGCGGCCGCGGCGTTCACCGACCCGGTTGCGGGTCTGCCCGAGGCGGGTGTGGCCGGACACGCGTTGGACGGCCTCGACCGCGGCCCAGCGCACCAGCCGAGAGCCTTGCTTGGTGATCCGCCCGCGGTGCACGGTGGTGTCGGACTCGTGGTGTTTCGGGGTCAGCCCGGCCCAGGAGGCCAACTGCTCGGCTCGACCGAAGCGGGTGATGTCGCCGATTCGGCGACGAACACCGCGGCCAGGATCGGCCCGACCCCGGGGATCTGCTGGATCGCCCGGTAGCCGGGATCGGCGCGCAGCCGCCCGCCGACCAGTCGGGCGTACAGGTCGATCTCGAAGTCCAGCGCCGTGATGACCCGCAGCAGCGAGTCGACCCGCGACCGGGACTCCACCGGGCCAGTGTCGCGGCCAGCAGTTGCTGTCCGTCCACCTGAACAGATCGCTCATCGGCACCGCCACTGCGGCGCCGGCGAGCACGGCGTGGACCTGGTTTTTCAGACACGTACGCAGCCCGACCAGCTTCGCCCGGTGCCGCACCCAGCCGCGCAACTCCCGGGTCGCCGGCGGGGCGATCCACGCCTCGGGCAGTCGTCCCATCCGCAACAGATCCGCCAGGTCCGCGGCATCACGTTGATCTTCTCCGAACTAGAAAATGATCTTGAGTGGTTGGTCCGGCGTGATCGGCGGGGTCAGGGATGTGCCGGCGCTGGGCTGGGTTCGTGCTGCTGCGGCCGGCGGCGTCGGTGAAGGTGGGGACGCCGAGCTGGACGGTCTGGCTGCGGCGGGCGGTGATCTGGTCCATCTGGGCGAGCTTGGCGCGGGCGCCGGCGAGGCTGACTTTCAGTCCTTCGGCTTCGCCGAGCCAGCGGTGGGATTCGGCCTCGGTGATGCGGGCGATGAGGTTGTCGCGGATCTGGATCAGGCGGGGCCGGGCGGCGGGGTCGGGCCGCAGGAGTGGGCAGCGCAGGCAGCTGTGCTCGTGGATGCAGGGGGTGTCGTAGGAGCGGCCGCAGTCACCGACGGAGACCTTGCGGTGCTCGAAGTGGCCGACGAACTCGGCCCATTCCTCGTCGGTCGGGGTGCGGTATTCCTCGCCGGGGCGCAGCGCGCGGCGGCGGGCGAGGAACGCCCGATGCCCGTTGATCACTTCTTCGGGGTAGACGGCCTTGTAGCCCATGGTGGTGTTGATGTCGCGGTGCCCGGCGACGAGTTGGGCGATGTGCGGCGGCATGCCGTGCATGATCGCGTCGGTGATGAACAGCCGGCGGAAGTCGTGGAAGGTGTAGCGCATCGGGCTGCCCGGCGGCGTCTTTGACGCCGAGCGCGGTCAGCGCGTGATCGAGGTAGCTGCGCAGCGCGGTCTCGGCGACCGGCGCGGTTTTCCAGCCGCCGGCGCCATTGGAACAGCAGCGGCATGGGCGGGTTGTAGACGCGTTCGTTCTTGTCGTAGGAGACCACCAGCGGCACGTGGGGCTGTCCGGCGCGGATCCGGGCGACGATGGTCGGACAGCACGTCGGCGAGCTCGGGTGAGATGACCAGCAGCCGTTCGGCGTCGGTCTTGGACGGGGTGATCTGCAGCAGCGGGATCAGCTCGCCGGTGTCCGGCAGCCGGTATTGGATCAGGCTGTGGTGGGCCAGCTCGGTCAGTTCCTCGATGCGGATCCCTTCTCCCGGGATCTCTGACCTGTTGCAGGATGTCGCCCGATCCGGGCGATCTTGCCGGTGGCGCTGCGGTTCTCCGCGGGTGTGCTGCTCGTGGCTGGTAGTCGTTGCCGACCCAGCTGAGAGCGAGGAAGACGAGTGCGGGCATTCCCGGTGAGGTTGCCGTCCGGGCAGCGGTACTGGACGGTGTTGGACGAGGATCTGCAGGTTGTCGCGGTCGCGGATGGGTTCCTGCGGCAGCAGCGGTTCGGCCGCGACGGCGCGGAGTCCACGACCAAGGCGTACGCGCATGCGATCGCGCTGTTCCTGCGCTGGTGCGCGCGGTCGGGCCGGTCGTGGCGGGGCGGTGTCGAACAGCTGGGCCTGTTCATGACCTGGCTGGCCCACGCCGGCCCGCCCGCCTCGGGTGCCGAAGCCGGCGGCGCGGGTTCGGCGGTGGTGTTTGCCGGCCCGGGCAGCGAACCGGTGCGGTCGCCATCGCGGATCAACGCCGTGTTGACCGCGGTGCGGGGCATGGTGGTGCACGCGGTCGCGGCCGGGCAGGCCCCGGCCGGGCTGGTGCCACTGTTGTATGAGGTCGCCGACGACCGGGACCTTCCCGAGCAGGCCCGCGGCGAGGACGGGCGGATGGCGTGGCGGATGCGGGCCCGGCACCGGCTGCACGAGCCCGAGACCCCGGTCGAGCGGGCCGGTGATGGCGACATCGTCGCGTTGCTGCGGGCCTGTCGGTCGGCGCGGGACCGGCTGATCGTGTTGTTGATGGCCCGGGCCGGGTTGCGCCGCGGCGAGGTGTGCGGGCTGCGCCGCGGCGACGTGCACCTGCTGGCCGACTCGCGCCCGCTCGGGTGCGGGGCCGCCCGGGCGCATCTGCATGTGGTTCGCCGGGAGGACAACCCGAACGGGGCGTGGGCCAAGTCGCGCCGGCAGCGCGGCGTGCCGCTGGATTTCCTCACGGTGCAGGCGTTCGACACCTACGAGTTCGAGCGGATGAGGGTCCCGGACGCCGCGGTGAGCGATTTCGTGTTCGTGAACCTGTTCCGCGGGCCGATCGGCGCGCCGATGCGCCCGGACGCGGTCGGGGAGCTGCTCGCGGCGGCGTCGCGGCGGGCCGGGTTGGACCACCCGGTCCGCCCGCACCAGCTGCGCCACACCTACGCCAGCAACATCGTAGTTCGCAGAGTTGCATCAGACGCAACAGCGGGAGTCATTCGACGGACGGCGTGACCGTTGTGGTTGCTGTGCTTGGGGTTTGCGGGCGCGGGCGTTGGGGGAGGTTGCTGCGTTCGACACGCCGTCTGACCTGGAATGACGGGGGTCTGTTGCATCTGATGCCAGGATGCGGCATCCGGTTCGGTTGTCTTCAACGCCACGATGAGGCACGTGATGCCGGCGGGGAGGGTGGCCGGGATGGAGCGGGCGGGGGCGGCGGCGCTGGCCTTGGTTGGGGGCGTGACGCCGCTGCGGGTGGAGTCGGCGTTGTTCGAGGAGATGCTGGCCGGTTGGCGGCGTCAGCAGCTCAGCCGTCGGCTCGGCGGTTCGCTGATCGAGGGGCGCGAGCGGACGGTGCGGCGCTTCCAGGTCTTCGCTGAGAGTTGGCCGTGGGGGTGGAGGGCCGAGCAGCTCGAGCGCTGGGTGGCTGAGGGCGGCTGGGCGCATTCGACGGTGCGGTGCTATCAGGGCGCGGTGGCGGCGTTCTGCAGCTACGTGACCGATCCTCGCTACGGCTGGGTGGCCGAGTGTGAGCAGCGGTTCGGGGCCCGGCCGAGCCAGATCTGCCACGAGGACAACACCGCGGCCCATGTCGCGGACTATGAGGGCCGGCCGGAGCGGCGGCCGCTGTCGCGGGTGGAGTGCCAGGCGCTGTTCGATGCCGCCGACGACCGGGCGCAGCGACTGGCCGGCTCGGGACGCAAGGGGTGGCTGACGGCGTTCCGGGACGCCACGCTGCTGAAGGTGACCTATGGGTGGGGGTTGCGCTGCCGGGAGGTGACAATGCTTGACCTGACCGACTTCACCGTCAACCCGGCGGCCGAGCAGCTCGGTGGGCTGGGGGTGTGTCATGTCCGCTTCGGTAAGGCGATGCGCGGCTCCGCGCCGCGCCGGCGCGCGGTGGCCAGCGTGATGCCGTGGGCGGTCGAGGCGCTGCAGGAGTACCTGGGGGATGTGCGGCCACGCTTTGAGGGTGCCGAGCCGGCGGCGGTCTGGCCGACCGAGCGGGGTGGCCGGATCTCGACCCGCTCGGTGGATGACCGGTTCGCGCTCTACCGGGCGGCGGCCGGACTGCCGGGCGAGCTGTCGGTCCACTGCCTGCGGCACTCCTACGTGTCGCACCTGATCGAGGACGGCGTCGACCCGTTGTTCGTGCAGCAGCAGGTGGGGCACTCGTGGGCGTCGACGACCGCGATCTACACGACGGTCGGCGCGGACGCGAAGAACCAGATGCTGCGCTCCGCCCTGGCCAGGGCGTTCCACGCCGACACCTCGGAAGGGTGAGATGACAAGGCAGGTGGGCTACCACTGGCATCTGCGCCGACTGATGGCCGAGCGGGGGATGTTCGCCACCACCGACCTGGTGCCGCTGCTGGCCGAACGGGGGGTGAGCCTGTCGCGGGAACAGGTTTACCGGCTGGTGGTCCGGGTCCCCGAGCGGCTCAACCTTACGGCGTTGGCGGCGTTGTGCGACATCCTGGACTGCTCGCCCGCCGAGCTCGTCGAGCCCTACGTCGACGCGCCCGCGAGCGCGAAGGGCGGGTCGACGGGCCCGGCGCCGCCGACTCGGCCACGGCGAGCACGGGTCGCGCCGTCACCGCGACAGTGAGCCGTCGGTGAGCGGTGAGCAGCGCCACCGGCAGATCGTGGCCGTGGTGCTGGGCAGCGACCCGACCCTGTCGGCCCCACAGGTCGAGGCCGCGATCGCGGCGGTGGCGGGCCACCCAGCCGCGCTACGCAGCCTGGCCGCGGCGTTGACCGCCGACCCAGCCGCGTTGATGATCGCGGCGCCGCCGGTGGTCGGTCGGCTCGTCGAGGCGTTACGGGCCCAGGGAGCCACGTCGCTGCCGGAGCCGAGCTGCGCGGTCTGCGCACGGGTCGCCCGGCCGCTCACCCGCTCGTCCACCGGTGGGGTCTGCGCCCGCTGCCGAAGCCGCGAGCTCGCCGCGCCCTGTGCCCGCTGCGGGGTCATCAAACCGGTCGCCGGTCGCGACAGTGAACGCCGGCCGGTCTGCGCCCGCTGCGCAGACCGCCCGCAACGCCAGTGCGGACGGTGCGGACGGACTCGTCGGATCGCCCGACGCGCCCACGGCGACCAGCCCGACATCTGCGACGGCTGCTTCCAGCTTCCCGAGGCCATCTGCGCGGGCTGCGGACGCCGGCGGCCCTGCGGTTTCGCCGGCACGAACACCCCGATCTGCACCAGGTGCGCGCCGCGTCGCAGCGTCACCTGCGCCCGCTGCGGCCAGGACAAGCCGCCCGCGGCGAACCGGGCTGAGGGGCCGGTCTGCGACCCCTGCTACACCGCCGCGCTGCGCCACCGCGGCGTCTGCGCCAGCTGTCAGACCGAGCGCCGCCTGGTCGCCCCGACCGGCCCAGACGCGACGACCTGCGCCGACTGCGCCGGGCTGGCGGTGACCCACGCATGCATCGACTGCGGCCTCGAGGACAAGCTCTACGAGCGGCATCGATGCCAGCGCTGCGCGCTGCGTCGCCGCACCGGCGAGTTGCTGCGCGCCCGGGGCGAGGCGATCCCGCCCGAGCTGGTCGCGGTCCACGACGCCATCACCGCCACCGCCACCCCGCGCACCGCACTGAACTGGCTGCGCAACGGTGCCGGCGCTGCCGTGCTGGCCGACCTCGCCGCCGGCACCACACCGATCAGCCACGCCGCGCTCGACGCCCACCCCCGCCGACGCGGCGCCGACTACCTTCGACACGTCCTGGTCGCCGCCGGGGTGCTCCCGGCCCGGGACGAACCCCTGGCCCGCCTGGAGGCCTGGGTCGCCACCCTGCTCACCGGAGTGCAGCAACCCGAGCATCGTCGGCTGCTGCACGCCTACGCCACCTGGCGGGTCCTGCGTCGGCTCCGGCGCCGAGCGGCGCGGAACACAGCCGGACCGACCCCGACCGGCTACTCCCGCACCCAGCTGCTGGTCGCCACCCGGTTCCTCGCCTGGCTCGACCAGACCGGCCCCACGTTGGCCCAATGCCGCCAACGCGATGTCGACACCTGGCTTGCCAAGGGCCCGGCCGGCTACCCGGTTCGGGACTTCCTCGACTGGGCCGCCGAACACCACCACTGCCCCGCGCTGCTCGTGCCGGCCCTGGGGAGAACGACCGGAGCGGCCACCGAAGCCGACACGCGCTGGGCCCTGATCGCCCGCCTCCTCCACGACGACACCCTGGAGCTCACCGACCGGGTCGCCGGCGCCTTCCTGCTCTGCTACGGCCAGCAGCTGTCCCGGATCGCGGTAATGACCACCGAACAGGTACACCGTCACGATGACGTCGTCTCGCTGCGCTTCGGTGCCCACGATCTGACCGTCCCGCAGCCACTGTCGGTCCTGCTCACCGACCTGATCGATGTCGGCCGCAGCCACCACCTCGGTGTCGGCTCGCCCACCACCAGCCCATGGCTGTTCCCGGGGCACCTACCAGGACGCCCCATCACACCCGCCCGCCTCGGCGAACGCCTCCGGGCGCTGGGCATCCGAGCCCTACCCGGCCGACGCGCCACCCTTCTCCAACTCGCCGCCGAGGTCCCCGCCGCCGTCCTCGCCGAACTCCTCCACCTCACCCCCGCAACCGCCACCCGCTGGACCCGAGACGCAGCAGGCGACTGGTCCCGCTACGCCGCTGACCTCGCAAGCAGAGGCGATCACCAGAGGTGAGGAATAGCCGCTCAGCAGATCATCACCCAGAGGCTATTCGACAGAATCGGAACACTGCTGGTTACCAGTATCCTGCTCGGCGTGCCCGAGCGGGCCGCGATGGAGGTCATGGGCTGGTCGCACAGTTCGATGGCGAAGCGCTACCAGCACGTCACGGCGGTCCTCCGGCAGGACATCGCTACGCGGCTGGACGGCTTCCTCTGGGGTAGCGGGTGAGTTCTGGTGCCACCGCTGAAGCCGAAGGACGGGGGGCGGCGGACGATCGGAACAACTTTCTTGTCGATGACATCTCGTCGATGACCAGGGTGTTCATACCTTCTCTTCCTCATCAAGGCGGCGCCTCCGGCGCCGCGCGGCACTGTGCCCGATGCAGCCGCAAGCGCTCGCGCGGGGCGTGCGGCCTGCCGGCCGGTCCGCGCGCGGCGCGCGGCTGGGACTTCGCACTGGAGCCGCGCTGCAGCGCCGGTGATCCGCGCAGCCCACGGGGCTTCACCGGGCGCGACATCGGATACGGCGCCTGAGACCGGGGCGCGAAGGTGTTGCCGGGGAACCTGCCAAGGGTATGTTGCGGTCCGCATTGTCGAACGAGGGCGGATCGGGATGGCACGTGTCGTCGCTGTTCACGGCATCAACAACACCTACTCCGCGCCGGAGGTCATGGCGAAGGATTGGGTACCGGCGTTGATGGGCGGGGTCAATCTCGCCGGCCATCCCGGACTGCTATCGCCGGAGGACATCACTTGCGTCTTCTATGGCGATCTTTTCCGCCGCCCTGGCAGGTACCTCGGCGTTGATGATCTGGAAACGCTTGAGGCGGAAGACGTGGAAGACCCAGCCGAGATCGAGCTACTTGGTCAGTGGTGGGAGGCCGCCGCCGACAACGACCCCGGGGTTGTTCCACCCGGCGCGCGAACACTGGGCGGATTCGGTGTTCAGGCCGCGTTGGCGGCACTCGCCAACTCCCGTTTCCTTGCCGAGACGAGCGAGCGACTGCTGATCCTGTGGCTGAAGCAGGTGCGTAGCTATTTCACGCAGGCCGAGATCCGGCAGCAAATCCAGGCGCGATTCACCCAAGCAATCGCCCCTGACACCCGGGTGGTGGTAGCGCACTCCCTCGGATCGGTCGTGGCCTACGAGGGTTTGGCCGCGCACCCGCACCGGAACGTGCCGATGCTGGTGACCTTGGGCTCCCCCCTGGGGATCCGGAACGTGATCCTCGATCGGCTGCAACCCGTCCCGGATCGAACGGCAGGCGGAGCGGTGCGGGGACGCTGGCCGGGCGGTGTGAGGCGCTGGACCAACATCGCGGACCGCCGCGACTTCGTCGCTCTGGTCAAGAAGCTGCACGAGGTGTTCGCCCCTGAGCTCGTCGACGTCGAGATCGACACCGGGGCCCGGATGCACCGGGTGGACCGCTACCTGACCGCCGAGCAAACCGGCGCCGCCGTCGCCAACGGTCTGCTCGGAGACCGGTGGCGCTGATGTCCGGAGACAACCGGTGGTTTATCGGCGCAGCCACCGCGACCTACACCGACGAGTTCACGGCGGCCCGCCCCGGCGAGGGCGACCGGCCCGAACTTGCCGCCGAGGTCGAACGGATGTGCGGGCTGTTTCACCGGTTGGGCTACCGCAATGTCGACGACTTCGGCGTCAATCTCCCCAAGGACACGTTCCTCGGCCGACTGCGTAACTTCCTGATCCATCCCGACCGGACCGAGAACGACACCGTGGTCATCTACTACACCGGCCACGGCGTACTGGACCGCGGCGAGCTGCTGCTGCCGATGTGCGACACGACCGCCGACTATGCGTTCACCAGCCTGCCGGCGGGCGACCTGACCGAACGCCTGCTCAGCCGCGGGGTCAAGGTCCGTCGGCTGCTGTTCATTCTGGACACCTGCTACGCAGGGGCCGCGCTCCCTCGCGCCGGCGGCGGGGCGATCGATTTCCTCAACCAGCTTCGCGACCAGACGACCGAGCCCGCGGTCGGTTTGATCGTCGCCGCTCGTCCCACCGAACAGGCCACGACCGGCGCCTTCACCCAAGCCTTTGTCGACGCGGTGGAGAACGACCGCGCCGCCAGCGGGCACGAAACGGAGTTCATCGCTCTCGACGGCCTGGTCGGCGCGATCAAGGAGAAGGTCCCCCCCTGGCAGCACGCTCGCTGCCTCGCCGCCGGAGACGGAACTGCACCGTTTCTGCCCAACCCGCGCTTGGATCGGTGGCTGCGGGAGCTGGACCTGCGCACGCAGAAGCGGCTCCGGTTGCGCGCGGACCGCGACAGCGATCTGCGCGACCATGTGTTGCCCCGCGCGCAGGGCCTTGACTCCGCCGGTCAGGATCGCTGGCTCTACACCGGTCGGCACGCCGCCCTGGCGGCCGCCTGCCGCTGGCTGGAAACGGGGGCGCCGGCCACACTGGTGGTCACCGGAGACCCCGGCTCTGGCAAGTCCGCGCTGCTGTCCCGGTTGTCTGTGCTGGCCGACCCGAGCCGACGCAACCGGGTGCCGCAGCTGCACACGCTGCCCGGCGAGACGGTTCCCCGGCCGGGTTCGATCAGCGGCTTCATCCACGCCCGCGGGCTCACCTCAGAGCAGCTGATGGCTGGGTTGTGTGAGGTGGCGGGGACTGACGAGACTGCCAGCCCCGGCCGGCTGCTCGCGGAGCTGCGCGCGCGAGGTGGCGAACCGATCGTCGTCGTTGTCGACGCCGTTGACGAGGCGATCACCGATCCTGCCCGCCAGGCCCTCGGCCGCTCACCGATCGTGGACGAGGTGCTGGCGCCGTTGATCAGCGCAGCCGCCCGCACGCCACTGCGTGCTGATCGGCACTCGCCGGCACCTGCTCTCCCACCTCGGCGACCCTGAGAACCACCGCGACCTGGCCACGCTGATCAACCTCGATGACTACGCGTATGCCGACCCGGCGAGCGTCCGCCGCTACGTAGAACAGTGCCTGCTGCGGTTGGTCGACGACTCCCCGTACCGACACCAGCCACGGCCGTACCTGGACGCCGTGTGCGATGCCGTGGCCGACGCCGCCGGCCGGTCCTTCCTGGTCGCCCTGATCACAGCCCGTAGTCTGGCCCTCACCCCCGAACTGGTGGACCCCTACGACCCCGGCTGGCGTCGCCGGCTGCCCGCCACTGCAGCCGACGCCATGCGCGAGGACCTCGACCGCCGCCTCACCGACCAGGCCACCCGCGCCCGGGACCTACTCCTACCGCTGGCCTACGCGCACGGGTCCGGGTTGCCCTGGGAAGACATCTGGCCCTCGCTGGCCCGCGCGCTGGGGAACAAGTCCTACACCAACGACGATCTGGACTGGCTGGTCGACCACGCCGGCTACTACATCACCGAAACTACTGTCGAGGACGGCCGCCGCTCGGTCTACCGGCTCTACCACGAATCGCTGGCCGAACATCTCCGCAGCAGCAGAGACGACATCGTCGCCGACGAGGCCACCGTCA
This sequence comes from uncultured Actinomycetota bacterium, assembly GCA_963780835.1. Lineage (GTDB taxonomy): Bacteria > Actinomycetota > Actinomycetes > Mycobacteriales > Pseudonocardiaceae > Pseudonocardia. The sequence continues at coordinate 249,518 of CAWADQ010000059.1, forward strand.
CCGAGGAACTGACCCGGCACACCCCATTTTTCGCCGACGGGTACCCGGACTGGGCGCACGCCCACCCGTACACCCGCGCCAACCTGGCCACCCACGCCGCCAACGGCTCCCGCCTCGATCCCCTCGTGACCGACCCGGGATTCCTGTTGAGCGCAAGCCCACCACAGCTCTGGCAGCGCTTCCCACGGCTGAGACACCCGAGGGCATCGCTGCTGCCGACGCCTATCGGCGCGCCGCCGCCCGCCTGCGGGTCGCGCCGGTTGAGCAGCGACCCGCCTACCTTCAGCTCGCCGCCCGGTGCGCCCGAGCACCCGAACTCGCCGACACCATCACGAATCGACAGCTGCCACTGGCGTG
>CAWADQ010000060.1:0-144164 GCA_963780835.1 uncultured Actinomycetota bacterium
GCCGCAGGTCGGGATGACCGCGCGCCAGGTCCTCGTTGCACCCGACGACCCGATCACCGCACTCCAGGAGCCGTCACACATGAAGGTCCTCTACACCGCTTCGGCCACCGTCACGGGCGAAGGCCGCAACGGCCACGGTCGCACCTCGGACGGCCTGCTCGACCTCGACCTGGCCAGCCCGAAGGAGACTGGGCGGCGCCGGCGGGGCCACCAACCCCGAGCAGTTGTTCGCGGTCGGCTACGCGGCATGCTTCCACTCGGCGCTCAAGGTCGTGGGGCGGCGCGAGAAGGTCGACGTCGACGGCTCGACGGTCGAGGCCGAGGTGGGCATCGGCCCGAACGAGGGCGGCGGGTTCGCGTTGCAGGTCGCGCTGACGGCGAGCCTGCCGAACGTCGACCAGGAGGCGGCGGACCGCATCGTGGCCGCCGCGCACCAGGTCTGCCCGTACTCGAACGCGACCCGCGGCAACATCGACGTGACGGTGCGCGCGATCGGCCGCTGAGAGGCTCGCCCACAGCCCAGTGATCGGCGGCGCTAGCTGACCGTCGGGTGCAGTGCACGGCACATGGCGCGTCGCCGCCGCCGGTCGTCCGGCACAGCCCCGTTCGCCCGCGGATGATCGGCGGCGTCGTCCGGCGGAACCGCGATGGGGCCTCACACCCCGTCAGCAATCGTGACGGCGCGTTGCTCCATCCGGGGCCGCTTGGTGACAAGTTGTCATCGTCGTCGACGGACGCGTCGCCCTGCGTGTCGCTTCCGGTCCGTCCGACCTGCGAGTACTACTCTCCGTGCCGCGCGTCAACCAGCTGGGTGACCGCATTAGCCTTCGCGGGTCGGTGCCCGGTCGGGGCCGGCTCCGACATCGCCCTCGCACCTGGAGGCCGTGTGCCCGCTCGTCACCTCGCGCGTCCCGTCGCTGCTCCCCGCCGGCGTGCCGCGGCAGCCGGCAGCGGCGTCGTGGCGCTGCTGCTGCTCGTCGTCGGCCTGGCGCTCGCTCCCGCGACCGCTGCCGCGGCGGCCGCCACGAGCATGCTGCGCCTCGCCCAGCTCGACCCCGACCAGGGAAATCTCGAGCTGACCGTGTCGTCGGTCGCCGACCCCAACCAGAAGGTGCTGATCGCCTCGCTCGGCTACGGCGAGCTGTCGGACTACCGGAACCTCGAGGCAGGCGACTACGTGATCGCCACCCGTAAGGCGGGCTCGACGGAGCCGCCGATGGTGGCCAAGACCGTCTCGGTGCAGGCCGGCACGACCACCACGGTGGCGACGGTCGGCGCCGAAGGCGGCGTCACGACCTTCACCGACGACCTGTCCGCACCGGACCCGACGCAGGCGCGGGTCCGGGTGATCAACGCTGCGGCCCCGCAGCTCGACGTGCGCGGGCCGGCCGGCGAGGACATCGCCTCCGGGCTCGCCCGCGGTGCCGCCGGCCCGTACGCGACGCTGGCGCCCGGGGAGGCGCGGCTTTCGGTCGCCCCGGCGGGTGCCCCGGCTGCCGAGCTTCCCGTCACCCTCGGCGCGAACGAGGTCAGCTCCATCGTGCTGACCAGCAGTGACGGCGCGCTGCGGGCGCGCGTCGTCGTGGACGCGGGCGGCCCTCCGGTCGTCCCCCCGGGTCCGGTGCACGCCGGTTTCGGTGGTGCCGCGGCCGAGCAGAATCCCTACCGCGCCGCCGGCAGCGCGGTGCTGGTCGTGCTGGCCGCGGCGGCCGCGCTCGTGTCGGCCCGGCTCGCGCGGAGTCGATGACGTGACGGGACGACCGCGGTGACCACGGTGTCGGGCCTTCTGGGCACGCCGCCGCCGTGGCCGGTCGGTCTGGTCACCGCGGTGCTCGCCGGGATCCTGCTGTGGTCGGTGACGGCCCGGCTGCGGCTGCGCCCCGAGAGCCGGGCGGCGGCGACAGCGGTGTACGCCTGCTGTGCGCTGCTCACCGAGCTGACCACCGCCGACGGCGTCGACGGGCGCGCGACCCTCCTGCTCGCTGCGGGCGGGATGTTCGCGGCGGCCGGGAAGCGGCGCAGCGTGCTGGCCGCGCTGGCCTGCGTCGCCGCCGTCGCACTCGCTCCCGTGGTGGGGGTCGGCGTCCTCGTGCTGCTCGGCGTGATGGCGCTGCGGAGGGACCTGCTGACCCGCTTCCCCGTCGCGGTCCGCCGCCTGACCGGTGTCGCCGCGATCGCCGCCGCCGCCGGGGTCGTGGCGCTGCTCGCCCGCCCGGGCGACGGGCCTGCGGTGCCCGTGGGCGTCCTCGGCGTGCTGGGCGCGTGCGCGTTGCTGATCGGCGGGGCGGCGTGGGTGCGGCTGCCGTGGCTGCGGCCGCCGGTGCTCGCGGTCGCCGCGCTGGTCGTGTGCCAGTTCGTGCCCGGGCCGGATCTCGACGCGGTGCTGCCGGCCGCGGCGGGGCTCGCGGTGCTGGCCGCCGTCCTCACCGAGGAGCACCAGGCGCTGTTCGCCCGCCCCGTGCTGGTGGGCGCGGTGATGGTGGGCGTCGCGGCGGCCGCCCTGCTCGTGCCCGCGATTCCGCTGCCGACGGCGCCGGGTCCGGTCGCGGACGCCGTTCCGGTGGCGGCGCGGGTGGAGCGGCCGCAGGTCGCCGCCGTCTCGATCGCGATCCCGAGCCTCGACCTGTCCGGGCCGCTGGACGAGCTCGGCGTCGCCGCCGACGGTGAGCTGCTCGCCCCGGACGACCCGTCCCGGGCCGGGTGGTACGCCGGTGGCGTGGTGCCGGGCGACCGCGGTCCGGCGATCGTCGGCGGGCATGTCGACTCGCGGCGCGGGCGGGGCGTGTTCTTCGCGCTGCGGTCACTGCGTCCGGGCGACGTGGTCGAGATCACGCGCTCGGACGGCCGCGTCGCGCGGTTCGCCGTGTCCCGGGTGCAGCAGGTGGCCAAGGACCGGTTCCCCACGGCGGCGGTGTACGGCCCGACGCCGCAGCCCGAGCTACGGCTCATCACCTGCGGGGGCCGCTTCGACCGGACGGTCCGTAGTTACACCGACAACGTGGTCGTCGAGGCGGTAGCCGTATGACGACGGTGCGTAATACAGGTCCGAACGGAGCAGAACACTGCGTCCGATCGGCGGGTTTACCGTCTGGCGGCCCGCCGCGACAATCCGCTCAGCGCCATCAGCGCGGTCCGAGGCATGCGCTCCCCCCATTCTGTGCAGCCGACCCGGACCGAGCCGGAATTTCCATTCCAGGGCGTCCCGCATTATCACCCCCGAGGAGCGTTCCCCACGATGACAGCCGATCTTGACGGCCTGCCCTTCACCGTCGTTCGGCGGGGTTTCGACCGAGCGCAGGTCGAGGAGCGTCTCGGCAAGCTCCTCGCCGAGCGCGACGCTGCCCACGCCGCCCGTCAGTCCGCCCTCGCCGACCTGGAGCGTCTCTCGCGCGAGCTCGACGTGAGCCGCGGCGAGACCCGGTCCGCCCGCACCGAGCTCGCCGAGAGCCAGGCCCGGGCCGAGCGCCTCAGCGCCCAGGTCGCCGAGCTGTCCACCATTCCCAGCACCGTGGACGGCATGAGCGACCGCCTGCAGCAGATGGTGCGCGTCGCCCAGGACGAGGTGAACGACATGCGCGCCCGCGCCACCCGCGGCGCCGCGCAGATCCTCAGCATGGCCCAGGCCGAGGCCGACGAACTGCTGGACAACTCCCGCCAGGAGCGGCGCCAGTTCGAGGCCGAGCAGCACCAGTGCGCAGGACGAGCTGCGGGTGCGGCTGGAGGAGAGCCGGACGCGGCTGGCGCAGATGCGGGAAGAGGCAGACGGCCAGCGGGCCCGCCTCGACGCCGAGCTGGCCGACCGCCGGGCCCGGGAGGAGCAGGCGCTCGCCTCGGACATCGCCGAGCGGCGCGACGTCCTCATGACCGAGCTGGGCGTCCAGGAGCGGCGGCAGCGCGAAGAGGCCCAGCGCATCGTGGACGGCGCGTCCACGCAGGCGCGAGCGGTCCTGGCCGACGCGGCCGCCGAGGGCGAGCGCTCGCGCTCCCAGCTGCGCGACCAGGTCACCCGCGCCCAGGAGGAGCTCGACCAGCTGCGGGCCCTGCAGCACCAGGTCGCCGAGCAGCTCACCGGGGTGCGCAGCCTGCTGGACTGGACGCTGCCGCGGGTCACCAGCTCCGGCACCCCGCTCGCCGGCCTGCCGCAGGCCGCGTCCATGCCCGCACCCGGTCCGGTCGCCGCGATGCCGCCCGCCGCGGTCACGCTGCCGCCGCCCACCGCGACGCTGCCGGTGCAGCCCTCCCACGACCTGCCGCCGGTGTACGCGGAGACGTTCGACGACGTCGCAGGCCCCGTGGACGACGAGGACGACGACGTGCGCGTCGACGAGGTCGAGCCGGAGCGCGAGCCCGTGTCCACCTCCTCGTCGCGGTCCACGGGGCCCGGGTTCCCGTCGACCGCCGACGTCCGCACCCCGCACGACGACGTCGACGTTCCCGAGCCGCGCACCACGGACGACGACGAGTCCGACCGCCCGTCGCCCAACGCCCGTCCGGGTCGGTTGGCCGCCCGGATCTCGTCCCGGCGCTGACCCACCCTCCGGACCCACCCGTCCGGCCTCCTTCGACACAGCTCGACTCCCAGAACAGGAAGTGACCCGTGGCAGGTTCCGCCACCCCTTGGCCGAGCACGCAGGGCGCCGTCGCCGGGACGGCGACCGCCGACGGCGACCGCCCGCTGTTCGCCACCGCGCTGCGCGGCTACGAGCGCAACCAGGTCGACGACTACCTCGACCGGCGCGACACGGAGTTGAGCGAGCTCCGCAGCGAGCTGGCCGACCTGCGGGCGGAGCGGGACCGTGCCGTCGCAGGACGCCGAGAGCAAGAGCAACGAGCTGCGGGACGCTCGGGCGAAGTCGGCCCACCTCGAGCCCGCCGCGAAGGAGGACAGCTTCGGGTTCCGGGCGGAGAAGCTGCTGCGCATGGCCGAGCAGGAGGCCGCGGAGATCCGCAGCTCGGCCAGCCGCGAGTCCTCGAGCATCGTCGAGAAGGCGCGCACCGAGGCCGAGGCGCACCGGCACGAGGTCGAGCAGACGCTGATCACCCGGGCGTCCCTGCTCGAGCAGCAGTCCGCCAAGCGGTCGGCCGCGCTGCAGGAGCGTGAGCAGCAGATCTCCGAGCAGCTCGCCGCCGCGCGGGAGCAGGCCGAGCAGTTGCACGCCAACGCGGCACGCGCGGCGGAGCGCCTGCGCGAGGAGTCCGAGGAGGCCGCCGAGCAGACCCGGCAGCGCGCCGACACCGACGCCCGCCGCCGGCTCGACGAGGCCACCAAGGAGATCGGCCGGCTGTCGGGGCTGCAGACCGACGTCCGCAACGAGCTCGCCCAGCTGGCCCAGCTGATCAGCACGGAGCTGGCCACGTCCCGCGGCCAGGCCAAGGACGGGGCGGCGCAGAACGGCTCTCGGAACGGCTCGCAGAACGGCGGAGGGGCGCGCGACCGGAAGTGATCCGGTCGCCCACGTGAGGGGAACGCGTCATGTCAGCAGGGAGCCAGGTGCGAGACACATCGGACGACGAGGCGGACCGTGCGAAGTTCGTCACGGTGATGCGCGGCTACGACCGCGTGGAGGTCGACGAATACGTCCGTGACACCCGGCGGAGCACCCAGCAATTGCGTGCCGAGCTGGACGACACCCGGCGGCGGTGCCGGCGGGCGGAGCAGCACGCCGAGGCCGTCGAGAAGGAGATGCAGCTCCGTACGGGCCGATCTCGCCGCCCGGCCGGCCGCGCCCGCCGAGGAAGGCTTCGGGATCCGGGCCGAGCGTCTGCTGCGGATCGCCGAGCAGGAGGCCGCGGAGATCCGTTCCGGGGCGTCCCGGGAGGCGGCGGCCACGCTGCAGCAGAGCCGGGCCGAGGCCGAGCGGGGCCGGCACGAGGCCGAGCAGGCGCTCATCGTCCGGTCCAGCCAGTTCGACGAGCAGGTCGCCCAGCGCACCGCGGACCTGCAGCAGCGCGAGCAGCAGCTCGCCGAGCAGCTCGAGTCCGCCCGGAACGAGGCTCAGGCCGTCGAGTCGGCGGCCCGCCGCGCCGCCGACCAGTACCGCGAGCGCATGCAGGCCGACGCCGAGGAGATCGTCGCCCGGGCCCGGTCCGAGGCCGGACAGATCCGCGACCAGGCGGCCCAGGAGCTGGCTCGGCTCACCGGCGTGCAGGACAACGTGCGCGCCGAGCTCGCGCGGCTCGCCGCGCTGCTCACCCAGGAGTCTGCCAAGGCCGCACCGGCCCGTGCGCCCGGCGGAGGGGAGAAGCGCTGACCGCGCAAGTGCGTCGGGGCACCGGCGGCGCAGCTCTCGCACCGGCCCTGGCGGTGGCCGCCGCTGCGGCGGTCCACGTCCTGGCCGCGCTGCATCTCGACACGCGGGCACCGACCGACGGTGAGGCGCGCCTGGCCGCCGCCGTGTACGCGGCGAGCGGCGGTGCCGTCGGTCCGGTGCCGCTTCCGCTCCCCGACCTGTTCGCGGCCCGCCAGCTCGCGGCCGTCACCGCACTCGTGCCTCCCGGCACGTGGGCGGTCTGGGCGACCGTGCAGGTCGGCGCGCTCGCGTGCGGCCTGCTGACGCGCGGTGCTGCTGTGGCCGGTCCTTCGCCGGCTGGGCTGTGGCGGCGGTCCCACCGCGCTCGGGATCGCGCTCGTCGGCGTGACCCCACCGGCCGTCGCCCTGCACTCGGCGGTGACCGGTGCCGCCGTCGCCGTGCCGTGGCTCCTGCTCGCCGCGGTGCTGGCCGGGCGCGGGTGGCTGCGCCGGATGGCCGCGGGCGGCGCGGTGGTGATCGCGGCGCTCACCGCGCCGCTGGTGGGCGCCGCGGTGCTCGCCCTGGCGGCGCACGCGGTCCTCGACGGCACGGTGTCCCGCCGTCCCGGGCGTGTGGTGCGGGTCGGGATCGGCATCGTCATGGCCGCGGCGGCGGTCGCGCTGGCGGTCGCCGCGGCGGGCCACGGGCCGCTCGTGGGGATCGCGGGGCCACTCGCGAGTCGCGTGGTGGTCACCGTCCTGGTCGCCGGGGTCGTCCTGGTCGTCGCCGGGTGGCGGGTCCGCTGGGTGCGACCCCTGCTCAGCCCGGCGGTCCTGCTGCTCGCGGCGCTGCTCGCCCCGGGTCCGGGGCGCACGGTCGCCGCCCTGGCGGTGCTGCCGTTCCTGGCCGTCGTGCTGGCCGCGGTCGCCGAGGCGCTCGCCGTCCGGGTGCCGGGATGGCTGCGGTGGCCCCTGCCGGCCCTCGCAGGCGGCGCGGCCGCGGTCGGGACCGTGCTGCTGCTCCCGGTGCCCGGCCGCGGCGCCGAGCCCGCGCCGTCGCTCCTGCTCGGGTGGATGGACGAGCAGATGCCACCCGGCACCACCCTGCACGCCGACGCGCTGGACCGGGCCGAGCTGATCGAGGCGGGGTTCCCGGCGGCACGGCTGCGTTCGTTGGGCGCACCCGTCACGGCCGCCGACGCCGTCCTGCTGGCCACTCGCCCCGGTGCGGTGCCCACCGGCTCCTGCGCCGCGGGCGAGCTGCGCGCGACGCTTCCCTGGTGGGGTGGCGCGCCTGCCGAACTGTGCGGCGCGATGGACCCGGTGGCGATGGACGATGCCGAGCGGGCCGGACGCATCCGGATCGGCACGGCGCTGGCCGGGAACCGCGGCCTGCAGCTCGGCCCGGACGCGGCCGAACTGCTCACGTCCGGCCGCGTCGACCCCCGGTTGATGATCGTGCTGAGCGTGCTCGCCACCTCGCACACGTTGACGGTGTCCGACTTCCCGACGGCCCCCTACGAGCCGGCGGACAGCCTCCGCCGTCAGATGCTCCTCGGGTCCGTCGACGGCCTGCCGACGGACGACACGACCGGCCCCGCGTTCCTGCGCGAGTGGCTCGCGGGGCAACACGCCCCGTTCGTCCCCGCCGTCGTGCGGGTCGACGACGGCGGGCTGCTCGTCGGCTACCGCGCGCCCACCCCGGCGGGCCTGCTGCCGGGCTGACGGCTCAGCGCGACGACCGGTACCGCCCCACCGACCTGAGAGATCATGTCGGCATTCGGAGCAGCGGCGTCGTCGAAAGGCCCAATCGGTGACCGCCGGTCGCGCGTGACAGGCCGCCGACCCCATGGCGCTCTCAGGAGGGCAACCCGCAGGTCCCGAGGCTGGCTACCTTCGCGCCTCGTGCAACTCCTGAACTTCCGGACCGCCGCGGCGCGCCTGATCGTCGCCGCGGCCGGCGCGGCCGTGCTGAGCCTCGCCACGGCATGCGGCTCGGGCGCGACCACGCCCGCCGCGGCGCCCGCCGCACCGGCCACGGTCGCCGACACCGCCGCCGCCCAGGCCGCGGAGGGCCACTCGGGCCACGCCGGCATGGCCGGAATGGGATCGACCGATCTCGAGCTCTACGCCGTGCAGACCGGGACGCTCGGTGTCGTCGTCACTGACGGTGAGGGCCGCGTGCTGTACGGTTCCGACGCCGACCAGACGAACCCGCCGCAGTCGCACTGCACGGACGCCTGTGCGCAGACCTGGCTGCCCCTCACGGTGCCGGCGGGGCAGGAGCCCCAGCTGCTGGGCGTCGACGAGGCGGCCGTCGGACGGCTGGCCCGGCCGGACGGCAGCAGCCAGCTGACGCTGGGCGGCTGGCCGGTCTACGTCAACCGCAGCGACGACGGCCAGCTCAAGCAGGCGGGCCCGGGCCTGCAGTCCCAGGGCTGGTTCGCGATGTCCCCGGCGGGGACGAAGGTCGCGCTGCCCGGCTGACCGTGCGACGGCTCGTCGTGCCCGAAAGGACCAGTCGGCGACGGTGGGCTACCGCGCACCGCTACCGCGCGTCACATCACCCGATCAGCGGTTTTCCGATCAGGTGACGACCAGGATGGTTCGGAAGGCAATGGAGCTGTCATCCCCCGCATCGCTTGCGCCGCGTGAGTCTTCCCCAGTCTTCCCGGCCCACAACCGCATCGGCCCGGTCGTCCGCGCGCGGACGACCGGGTATCGTGGTGTGCGGCCCGACCGTCGCAGGTGCACGGCTCCGACCGATCACCCCCTGAAGGAAGTGTTCTCGTGGCCACTCCCACGACCGCCACGCCGGCCGGCTCCTCGTCCCCTCCCGACCAGCCCTTCGACACCGTTCTGCGCGGCTACGAGCGGCGTCAGGTCGACGACTTCGTCTCGCGCCTGAAGAGCGAGCTCGCCCAGATGAAGGACGAGCTCACCGACGCGCAGCGCAAGCGCCGGCTGGCCAACGAGCACGCCGAGGCCACCGAGCGCGAGCTGCGGGACCTGCGGGCCAAGTCGGCACACTCCGAGCCGCGGTCGGTGGAAGACAGCTTCGGGTACCGGGCGGAGAAGCTGCTGCGCATCGCGGAGCAGGAGGCCGCAGAGGTGCGCACCCACGCGTCGCGGGAGTCGGCCGCGATCATCGAGCAGGCCCGGACGGAGGCCGAGAAGCACCGGCACGAGGTCGAGCAGAGCCTCATCGCGCGGGCGGCGGTGCTGGAGCAGCAGGCCGCGCAGCGCAACGCGGAGCTGCAGGAGCGCGAGCAGCAGATCGCGGACCAGCTCACCGCGGCCCGCGAGCAGGCCGACCAGCTGCACGCGGCCGCCGCCCGGACCGCCGACCGGCTGCGTCAGGAGTCCGAGGCCGCCGCCGAGGAGGCGAAGCTGCGGGCCGCCACCGACATCCAGCGCCAGCGCGACCAGGCCGCGCAGGAGATCGCCCGGCTCGACAAGGTCCAGGCCGACGTGCGGACGGAGCTGGGCCGGCTCAACGACGTCCTGTCGAACGAGCTCGCCGCGGGGTCGCGGTCCGGTGGCGTGCCGGCCCAGCGCAACGGCCAGCCGACGCCGGGGAACGGGAACAACGGCGGGAGCCACCACCGGCGTCCGGCTGCCGAACGCCAAGGGCCGCGAGGAGTCGGTCGGCGCGGGCAACTGACCTGATCGGGATCGAGGCCGGGGACGTGCGTCCCCGGCCTTTCCGTCGTCTGCGTACGGTCGCCCGCTGACGGACTGCGAGTGAGGTCGAGCTCGTAGGTCTGTCCGGTCACCGTCTCACCGAAGCCGTTGTGCGGTTCCTCGCCGACCAGGACGAACCCTGCCTCGACGTAGAGGTGCCGCGCCGCAACCTGCCGGGTCGTGGTCCACAGCCGCATCCGCCGGTAGCCGGCGTCGCGGGCGAACCGGACGCACTCCGCGGTCAGCCGGGCCCCGAGCCCGCGGCCGCGCGCGTCGGGGTGGACCAGCATGACCCGCAGCTGCGCCGTCTCCTCGTCGGCTCGGGTGCAGAACACGCAACCGACCCGCCGGCCGTCGAGCTCGGCGATCCACGCCGCCGTGCGGGCCGGGTCGGGGCACTCGGCGAAGTCCGCCACGATCCGCGCCACGAGTGCCTCGAAGGGCGTTCCCCAGCCGATCTCGGCGGCGTAGAGCTCGCCGTGCGCCTGGACCACCCAGCCGAGGTCGCCCGGCTTGCCGAGCCGCCGGATCGTCACCGTGTCCATCGGGCCTCCTCCCACTGAAACAGTCGTTTCAGTGGGAGGCTAGCGCGATGGGTGGCGTGCCGGCGGACGGCGGCTCGGCGCGGCGGCGTCAGCTCCTCGACGCCGCCTACCGTTACGTGCTCGACCACGGCCTCGCCGATCTGTCGCTGCGCCCGCTCGCGGCCGCGATCGGCAGCAGCCCGCGCGTGCTGCTGTTCCTGTTCGGCAGCAAGGACGGCCTGGTCGCGGCGCTGCTGGCCCGCGCACGCGCGGACGAGCTGGCCGTCCTCGAGCGCGTGCGGCACGCCGGGGCGACGGGCGGACCGTCGGCGGCGACCGAGGCGATCTGGGCCTGGCTCGCCGCGCCGGAGCACCGCGCGCTGCTGACGCTCTGGCTGGAGGCCTACGCCCGCGCACTCGTCGAGCGGGACGGGGTGTGGGCCGGCTTCGCCGCCCGGACCGTCCGCGAATGGCTCGGGCTCCTCGCCGAGCTGGGCCCGCAGGACGACGACGCCGACCGCACGCTGCTGCTGGCCGTGCTGCGGGGCTGCCTGCTCGACCTGCTCGCCACCGGTGACGTCGACCGCACCGGCGCCGCCGTGCAGCGGTACCTGCGCCTGGTCGGGCCGACGTCCGGGCGGTGACGACGGCCGCGGTGCGCCGAGGGCGAACCGGAAACGAGCGGATCCTGTCGGTCCCCTTCCGTAGCCTGGATCCGGTGACCGCGGCCGATCGTCGCGGTCCCCCGCCTGCCCCGACCCAAAGGTGTCCCGTGACCGAACGCAGCAACGTCCGCGGCCCGGCCGTCCGCGCACCCGACACCCGGGTGCCCGACGACCGCGCCTCTCGGCCCGGTCCGCCGGACGACCGGCTGGACCCGCGGTCCCGCACGGTGATCACCGTGCTGCTGGTGTCCGCGTTCGTGGTCATCCTGAACGAGACGATCATGAGCGTCGCGCTGCCCGTGCTGATGGCGGACCTGCAGGTCTCCGCGAGCGTCGGGCAGTGGCTCACGGCCGGGTTCCTGCTCACGATGTCGGTGGTCATCCCGATCACCGGCTTCCTCATCCGCCGGTTCCGCACCCGGTCGCTCTACGGGGCGGCGATGGGCCTGTTCAGCACCGGCACCCTGCTCGCGGCGCTGGCGCCCGGGTTTCCGGTGCTCCTCGCCGCGCGGGTGGTGCAGGCGAGCGGCACCGCGATCATGATGCCGCTGCTGATGACCACCGTCATGACGCTCGTTCCGCCGGCTCGCCGTGGCGTGATGATGGGCAACATCTCGATCGTCATCGCGGTCGCGCCCGCGATCGGGCCCGCCGTCTCCGGGCTGGTGCTCAGCCTCCTGGGGTGGCGGTTCCTGTTCTGGCTGGTCCTGCCGATCGCGCTCGTCTCGCTCGCCGTGGGCCTGCGCCGGATCACGGACGTCGGGGAGCCGACGGCGATGCGGATCGACGTCGCTGTCGGTCGTGCTGTCGGCGTTCGGCTTCGGCGGGCTCGTGTACGGGTTGAGCAGCTTCGGTCAGGAGACCGCAGGCCCCTCGGCGACGACGTGGGTCGCCTTCGTCGTCGGGGCGGTCGGGCTGGCCGCGTTCGTCGGCCGGCAGCTGGTGCTGCAGCGCGACGACCGCGCGCTGCTGGACCTGCGCACCTTCCGGTTCCGGACCTTCACCGCGTCCTCCGTGCTGATGATGCTGATGATGGCGGTGCTGCTCGGGGCGATCGTCCTGCTCCCGATCTACATGCAGACGGTCCAGGGGCTTCCGCCGCTGACCACCGGCCTGCTCCTGCTGCCCGGCGGCCTCCTGATGGGCCTGCTCGGGCCGGTCGTCGGCCGGCTCTACGACCGGTTCGGCGCGCGGGCGCTGCTGCTGCCGGGCACCGTCGTCACCAGCCTGGCGCTGTGGTCGGCGACGTTGCTCGAGGTGCACAGCCCGGCGGCGCAGATCCTGGTGTTCCACCTGCTGCTAGCGCGGGCCTGGCGTTCGTGTTCACCCCGCTGTTCACCGCGGGGCTGGGCGCCCTGCCGGCACGCCTGTACTCCTACGGCAGCGCGGTCTTCGGTGCGACGCAGCAGCTGGCGGGCGCGGCGGGGGTGGCGCTGCTGGTGAGCGTGTTCAGCGTGCGGTCGGCGGCGCTCGCCGGTTCCGGCGTGGTCGGGGTCGAAGCCATCGCGGGCGGGGTGCATGCCGCGTTCGTCGTGGCGGCGTGCCTGTCGCTGGCAGCGATCGTCGGCGCCCTGTTCGTCCGCACGCCCGAGCCGGAGGGTGCTCCCGCCGGGCACTGACATCGTGCTTCCTACGGCAGTCTTGTCGCAGTGATAGACGGCGCGAGATTGCCGGATGGAGGGGCTCGGGCCGACGCGCGGCATACTCGGCGGGTGCGTACCGCCTTCGCCCACGACGCCGTGGTCGACATGGACGACGATGCGGATCTCGCCGGCCCCGGTGGCGCCGTCACGCTCGCGCTGTGCGGGTCGTTCGACCACGCGCCGCCCTGCCCGATCGCCCCGCACCACACCCGGGCGCAGCGCGGGGACGACGGCGTGGCCGTGCGGGTGCTGTTCGCGGTCGAGGCGCCCCGCGAGGCGGAGGTGCGGGCCCGGATCGACGAGGCGTTGGCGACCGGGTCCTGCACCGGCCCGGACGGGACCCGCACCCGGTGGACGTTCCGCGGCAGCGCGCCGAGCGCCGTCACCGAGCCCGAACGCGCCCATGCCGGACGCCTGATCGAGACCTGAACACGGGCCGGAGCCGCGCCTGGGCCAAGCCGCCGTCGACGTGCCCACATAGAGTCCGCTGGTGACCAGGACCTCGGGGGGATTCCGGACCACGCGGCGGACGGGCACCTGGCTCGTCGCTGCGGCCTTCCTGGTGACCATGATCGGCACGACGATGCCGACCCCGCTCTACCCCCTCTACGAGCAGGAGCTGGGGTTCGGCGGCTTGATGGTCACGGTCGTGTTCGCGACCTACGCCGTCGGTGTGCTGGCCGCGCTGCTGCTGGTCGGACGGTTGTCGGACCAGGTCGGGCGCAAGGCGGTGCTGCTTCCCGGGCTCGGCATCGCCGCCGCCAGTTCCCTGGTGTTCCTGATCCCGGACAGCCTGCCGGCGCTGTTCGCGGGGCGGCTGCTGTCCGGCGTGTCGGCCGGGGTGTTCACCGGGGTGGCCACGGCCACGATCGTCGACCTCGCCCCGCCGACCGGCCGCGCCCGCGCGGGTCTGCTCGCCGCCATGGTCAACATGCTCGGTCTCGGACTCGGCCCGCTGCTGTCCGGGGCGCTCGCCGACCTCGCCCCGTATCCGCTCGTGCTGCCCTACGTGGTCCATATCGCGCTCGTCGCCGTGGCCGCGGCCGGCCTCGCCGTCGTGCCCGAGCCCGTGCCGCGCCGTCCGGGGCCGGTGCGGTGGCAGGTGCAGCGGATCGGGGTGCCCGACGAGGTGCGGCCGACGTTCGTGCGCGCCGCCGTGGGCGGCTTCGCCGGGTTCGCCGTGCTCGGGTTCTTCACCGCGGTGTCGCCGCTGTTCCTCGGGCAGGTGCTGCACGAGACCCGGCATATCGTCCCCGGGCTGGTGGTCTTCGCCGTGCTGGGCAGCTCCACGGCCGGGCAGCTGCTGTCGGCCCGTCTGGCCGAGCGGACCTCACTGCTCGGCGGGTGCCTCGCGCTCGCCGTCGGGGTCGTGGTGGTCGCCGTCGGCGTCGCCCTGGCGCTGCTGCCGGTGCTCGTCGCCGGTGCCGTCATCGCCGGGTTCGGACAGGGTGCGAGCTTCCGCGCCGGCCTGCAGGCGGTGACGAGCGCGGCGCCCGCGGACCGGCGCAGCGAGGTGTCGTCGAGCTACTTCCTCGTCCTCTACGTCGCGATCTCCATCCCGGTGATCGGCGTGGGCGCGGGCGCGCAGGTGTTCGGGCTGGTGCCGACGGCCGTGGTGTTCGCCGGGATCGTCGCGCTGCTGGCCGTCGGCGCGTTCGTGAGCCTGCTCCGCCGCCCCGCCTGAGCCCGCGCGCATGCAGCGAAAGCGGCGTTGGGTGCGTTGAGTGCACCGAACGCCACTTTCGCTACGTCGCGTATACCCGCTCGTCAGGGCACGTCGGTCGCCAGCAGCTCGCCCAGGTGCCGGTCGATCTGCGGCATGTACGTCGGCGCGATCCCGAACAGCCCGAGGTGCCCGCCGATGTCCTCGATCAGCCGCACCTCGCTCCCGCGAATCAGTTCCTGCTCGGCGACGCAGTCGCGCGGCGGGAAGAACATGTCTTCGTCGATCGGCAGCACGAACGTCTTCGCGGTGATCCGGCCCAACGCGGCCGCGAGGTCGCCGCCCGTGTTCCGGGCGACGTCGCCGTGCTGCCACTTCCACATCATCGTCAGCAGGTCGTTCGGGTCCATCACCGTGAAGTAGGGCTCCAGGAAGTCGGTGATGAACTGCTCCTTGGACGTGAACTCCAGCGCCCGCCACACCTCCTGCTTCCAGAACTCGGTGGAGAAGCCCATCACCGCCCAGATGTGGGCGTGCCGCTTGAGCCCCTCCACCACGTCCTCGCTCGACTTGTAGTCGCCGCCGTTCCAACCCGGGTCGGACCAGAACTGCTCGCACAGGGCCTTGACGTAGAGGTAGTCGTGCGGGGTGTTCTGCGCGGTGCCGGCGATCGGCGCGGCTCGGCGGACCTTGTCCGGGAACCGCACCGCCCATTCGTAGGTCTGCTGCGCGCCCATCGACCCGCCGATGACGAGCTCGAGCCGCTCGATCCCGAAGTGCTCCCGCAGCAGCCGTTCCTGCGCGACCACGTCGTCACCGATGCGTACCTTCGGGAAGCGCGCCATGGTGATGTTCGCGTTCGCCCCGTCGGCGTTGTGCGGCGCGACCGACAGCCCGTTGCCGATCTGGTTGATCGCGACGATGAAGTACCGCTCCGGGTTCAGTGCGTGGTCGGGTCCGACGTAGACGTCGCGCCAGATCTGGTGGGTGCCGGAGTACCAGGTGGTGATGAGGATGGCGTTGTCGCGCGCCTCGTTGAGCTCGCCCCAGGTCGTCACGGCGAGCAGGCAGTCCGGGATCGAACCTCCCTCCTCCAGATCGAGCCGCCCGATCGAGACGACGTCGTAGTCGCCGTGGAACTCGGAGGTGTAGAAGCTGTTCTCGATCATGCGGCGACCCCTTCCCGGGTGGAGATGGTCGAACCCTGTGGGCCACGGTGCCGGGTGGGCGGCGGACGAGGCTTGGACGTTCGACGCACCGTCTTGGACGAATGATTCCCTCCCTTTGGATGGGGCTTACCGGTATCCGGCCGGGCTACCGTCACGTCCGTCGACGCCGACGCGGAGGCCCCTCATGACGGAGCTCCTGATCGCACCCGACGAGCTGCCGGCATGGTTGCCAGGGACGCTCACGGTGCGCAGCCCCGAGCAGGGTTGGGACGGCGTGGCGGTGCGGGGCTACCGGTACGGGGCGTCCGACGTCGAGGTGCCCCCGCTGCGCGACCACGTCGTCGTCGCCTACCGGCGCGGGACCACGCCGATGCGGCGCAGCGTCGACGGCACCTGGGCGGCCGACGACACTCCGCCCTGGCGACGTCTCGCTGCTCACCCGGGCCGTCGCGTCGCACTGGGTGTGGCCGGGCGACATCGAGGTGGTGCACGTCTACCTGACCGCCGACGAGCTGGCGACGACGTGCCGTGAGATGTACGACCGCGACGTCGCCGACGTCGCGCTGCACGACGAGGTGCGCGCCGACGATCCGGCGATCCATCGCATCGCCATGCTCATCGCCCGGGAGGCGGCGTGCGGTGGAGCAGGCAGCAGCCTGCTGGTCGACGCGCTCGCCTGCCAGCTCGCGGTGCACATCCTGCGCGGGCACGCGGACGTCGTGTTCCGTGAACCGGAGGACGGCGGGCTCATGTCGGTGCAGGAGCGAGCAGTGCGCGACTTCGTCGAGGAGCACCTGCACCAGCGGATCACGCTGGCCGACCTCGCCGCCGTCGTGGGGTTGAGCCGGTGCGGGTTCGCCCGCCGTTTCCGGTGCTCGACGGGGACGAGCCCGCACGGGTTCGTGCTCGACCGGCGCGTGGCGCGGGCGAAGCTGCTGCTGACGCGGACGGGGATGCCGCTGTCGGACGTCGCCCTGCGGTGCGGGTTCGCCGATCAGAGCCACCTGACCCGGGTGTTCCGCGCGCGGGTGGGCGTTCCACCAGGGCGGTTCCGCGCCCGCGGCTAACGGGCCCGCCCGGTCGGCAGGCGCAGCGCCAGCTCGTGCGCGGCGGCCGTCAGCGGGGGGACGAAGCCGACGAGGTGCTCCATCGACGCGCGGAACGCCGGCGCCGCGACCGACAGCGCCGCCACCGCAATGCCCGACGCGTCCCGCACGGGCACGCCGACGGCGCGGATGCCCGCCTCGTGCTCCTCGTCCGCGACGGCGTACCCGTCGCGCTGCACGCGGGCGATCTCCGCGCGCCAGGCGTCCCGGTCGGTGATCGTGTTCCGCCCACGCCAACACGGAGTGACCGCCCGCATGTAGCGAACGCGGCGTTGGGTAAGTCAGACCTACCCAACGCCGCGTTCGCTCACTTCCAGGCGGCCGCTTCGGCGGCAGTCAGGACTCCGCGCGGAACCGGCGCAGCCGCAGGCTGTTCGCGACGACGAACGCCGAGCTCGCGGCCATCGCCGCGCCGGCGATCATCGGGTTGAGCAGGCCCGCGGCCGCCAGCGGCAGCGCCGCGACGTTGTAGGCGAACGCCCAGAAGAGGTTGCCCCGGATCGTGCGCAGCGTGCTCCGGGACAGTCGCACCGCGTCCACCGCGGCCCGCAGGTCGCCGCGCACGAGCGTGATGTCGGCGGCTTCGATCGCCACGTCCGTGCCGGTGCCCATCGCGAGGCCGAGGTCGGCCTGCGCGAGCGCGGCGGCGTCGTTCACCCCGTCGCCGACCATCGCGACGACCCGGCCCTCGTCCTGCAACCGCTTGACGACGTCCACCTTGTCCGCCGGCAGCACGTCCGCGATGACGCTCGTCGATGCCGACCTCCGCGGCCACGGCCCGGGCGGCCGCGGCGTTGTCGCCGGTCAGCAGCACCGGACGCAGGCCGAGTGCGCGGAGCCGGGCGACCGCCTCGGCCGACGTCGGCTTGACGGTGTCGGCGACCACGAGCACGGCACGCGCCGCGCCGTCCCACGCCACCGCCACCGCGGTCCGCCCGCGGGACTGCGCGTCGGCCAGCGCCCCGGCCAGCAGCGGCGGCAGCGCGATGCTCCACCGCTCGAGCAGCGCCGGGCGGCCGACCAGCACCACGTGGCCGTCGACGACGCCCTGCACCCCGAGGCCTTCGACGTTCTCGAACGACTCCACGGCGAGGACGGGACCGGTGCCCGACGTCGAACCAGACGGCCCCGCGTCGTCCGACGCTCTGGTCCGTCGGTGGCGGCCGCCACGATCGCGGCCGCCACCGGATGCTCCGAGCCGGCCTCCACCGCCCCGGCCAGGCGCAGCGCCTCGTCCTCCGTCGTGCCGTCGACGTGCACCTCGACCAGCGCCATCCGGCCCGCCGTCACCGTGCCGGTCTTGTCCAGCACGACCGTGTCGACGCGCCGGGTCGCCTCCAGCACCTCCGGGCCCTTGATCAGGATGCCCAGCTTGGCGCCGCGGCCGGTGCCGACGAGCAGCGCCGTCGGCGTCGCGAGACCCAGCGCGCACGGGCAGGCGATGATCAGTACCGCGACGGCGGCGGTGAAGGCCGCGGCGACACCCGCGCCGGTGCCGAGCCAGAACGCGAGCGTGGCGGCCGCGAGCGCGATCACGATCGGGACGAACACCCCGGAGATCCGGTCGGCCAGCCGCTGCACCGGCGCCTTGCCGCTCTGCGCGTCGTCGACGAGCTTCGCCATCTGCGCGAGCTGGGTGTCCGCGCCGACCCGGGTGGCCCGCACGACCAGCCGGCCCCCCGCGTTCACGGTCGCGCCCACCACCGCGTCGCCCGGCCCGACGTCGACGGGCACCGACTCGCCGGTCAGCAGCGCGGCGTCGACGGCCGAGCGGCCCTCCTCGACGACCCCGTCCGTCGCGACCTTCTCCCCGGGCCGCACGACGAACCGGTCGCCGACGGCGAGCTGGTCGATCGGGATCCGCAGCTCACGGCCGTTTGCCCCGGAAGAAGTCGGACGCAGGACCGCGACGTCCTTCGCGCCCAGCTCCAGCAGCGCCCGCAGCGCCGCCCCGGCCCGCCGCTTCGAGCGGGCCTCGAAGTACCGACCCGCCAGCAGGAACGTCGTGACGCCTGCCGCGACCTCCAGGTAGATCTGCCCCGCCGCGTCGCCGCGGGAGACCGCGAGCGTGAACGGGTGCACCATCCCCGGCTCGCCCGCCGGTGCCGAACACCAGCGCCCACACCGACCAGCCGAACGCCGCCAGCACGCCCGTCGATACGAGCGTGTCCATGGTCGTCGCCCCGTGGCGCAGGTTCGTCCACGCCGCGCGGTGGAACGGCCACGCCCCCCACACCGCGACCGGCGCGGCGAGCGTGAGCGAGATCCACTGCCAGTAGGTGAACTGCAGGGCGGGCACCATCGCCAGCGCGATCACGGGACCGCCAGCACGGCGCTGACGACGAGCCGGTCGCGCAGCGGGCGCGTGGGGTCGGGCTCGGTGACCGCGGCGTCGTCGGACGCGGGCGGCGCGGGCAGCGTCGCGGTGTAGCCCGCGGCCTCGACCTGCGCCACGAGCACGGCCGGGTCGAGATCCGCCGGGGCCTGCACCCGCGCCTTCTCCGTGGCGTAGTTGACCGACGCCTGCACGCCGTCGAGCTTGTTCAGCTTGCGTTCGATGCGGTTCGCGCACGAGGCGCAGGTCATGCCGCCGAGCGAGAGCTCGATCTCGGTGGTCGGGGTGGTCATGCCGTCCCTCCCGCCGTCGTCACGGTGAAGTCGGCGGTCCGCACGACGCCGCCGACCTGGAAGTCGAAGAACACCCGGTAGGTCCCGGCGCTGGGCACCTCGGCGTCGAACCCGACCACGGGCCCGGGCGCCGCCGCGTTCCCGGGGTGGACGTGCAGGTAGGCCAGGTCGCCGCCGCGCAGGGCGACGAGGTGGCCGTCGGCGCCGAGATAGGGCTCCACGTGGACGGGTGCGCCGTCGCGCATGACGGTCAGCCGTAGCGGCGACGCGGCGCCGGCCATGAGGTCGCCGTCGAGGGTCACGGTGTAGCCGTCGACGGTGCTCGTGCGGCTCGCGGCGTGCGTGACGGGCTGGAAGTCGCCCGGGGCGAACAGGTCGACGCCGAGCGTGGTGGCCGGACCACCGCTGGGGGTGAAGTCGGCGAACGCCCGGTAGACGCCCCCGGCGGGGACGGTGAGCGGCACCTGCCAGGTGCCCGCGGCGTCGCGCTCGGGGTGGAGGTGCTGGAAGCCCGTGCCGTCGCGGCGGACGACGATCAGGTGCAGCTGCCGCTCGTGGGCCTCGTCGAAGGCGGTGACCGGCGCACCGTCCCGGCCGGTGATGCGGAAGGCGAAGGTGCCGGAGCCCAGCGTCGTCGCGTCCGGGACGAGCGTGTACCCGCCGCTCGTCGAGGCGAGGCCGCCGGGTTCGTGCGCCGCCGGAGCGGCGCCGTGGACGTCGACGTGCGCGGGTGCGGTCACCGACGGGGAGCTGTCGGAGACGGGGCCGACGGCGGTGCCGACGGCGTAGGTCCCCGCGACGAGCACGGCGAGCGCCGCGCCGTAGGCGGAGAGCTTCAGGGAGGTCTTCATGCTCACGTCCTGTGCTGGCGAGGCCGGCGAGGTGGTTGTGGGACCGCGTCGGCCTGGGAGGTGGCGGGCGTCAGCCCACGAGCGCGTAGCCGGCCTCCTCGACGGCGGCGCGCACCTGCGCGGCGTCGAGCGGACGCTCGCTGGTGACGGCGACCGCGCCGGTGGGCAGGTCGACGGCGACGTCGGTCACGCCGTCGAGCGCGGTGATCTCCTCGGTGACCGACATGACGCAGTGCGCGCAGGTCATGCCGCTGACGGTGTAGGTGTGGTGGTCCATTCGTTCGTCTCCCTACGACGTGACTTACGACTTGACGAGGCGCGCGATGGCCGCGCTGGCCTCGGCGAGCTTCTCATCAGCGACATCGCCGCCGTCGGCGGCCGCCTGTGCGACGCAGTGCCGCAGGTGCTCCTCGAGCAGGCCCAGTGCGACGGCCTCCAGCGCCTTCGTGGCGGCGGAGACCTGGGTGAGCACGTCGATGCAGTACTGGTCGTTCTCGATCATCTTGGCGATGCCGCGGACCTGGCCCTCGATGCGGCGCATCCGCTTGAGGTAGGCGTCCTTGTCCTGGGTGTAGCCGTTCATCGCGGTCCTTCCGTGGCCATACCCTTGGGGGGTAACTCACGTTCTACACCCCCCGGGGGTATTGCGACAAGGGTCGAAAGCCCGGACGCGACGGGGAGATCCGGAGCCGCCTCGGCCCGCCACGTTGACCTTGTCGGGTGTGTCACACCGCACATCCGCGGTGGTTCGATTCCCCCGGATGGGGCACACTGCCGGTTGCCGCCGTGTTACGTGCAGATGACGGCGTTGGGCAGCTTGCGATGAGGCGAGGTGTGGTGATGCCACAGCGCGTTCCGGACCGTCCGACGTCGGATCGTCTTCCTCGCCGCCGATCCGAGCGGGTGCAGTGCGCCATCGGCTGGATGCTCCTGCTCGCCGGAGTGGTGACGGTGGTCGTCGCCGCCTTCACCGCATCGTCCGCCTACCGCGCCGGTCTCGAGCGGATCAAGACGGACGCCGCGGCCCGGACGACGGTGGTCGGCGTGCTGCTCGACGACGCCCCGCCCATCGGCTCCGGCCCGAGCCGCCCGACCCGAGTGAGCTACGTCGACCAGGTCGGGCGCGCACAGGTCGGTCAGGTGCCCGTGACCGGGAACCTGGCCGCCGGGACCCCGGTGCGGGTCGAGGTCGACGGCACCGGCCGGGTCGGCGTCGAGCCGCCCTCGCGCGGCGACGCGGTCTTCTCGGCGGTCGCAGCCGCCACGGCGGTCACCCTCGGCGGGATCCTGCTGCTGGTGTTCGCCTGGATGGGCATCCGCGCCGCGGTCCTGGCCACCAACTGCAGCGCGTGGGAGCGCGAGTGGCGCCTGGTCGAGCCGCACTGGAGCGGCCGGGGGACCGCCGCCCCCTGAGTGCCTCGCCACGGCGCGTGCGGCGAGCGTCAGGCAGACGCCGAGCGCAGGGCGTCGGCCAGTGTGGTCGCCGGGCGGCCGAGCAGGCGCTCGAGGTCGTCCCCGCGCACGTCGAGGTCGCCTCGCGCCACCGACTCCTCCAGTGCGACGACGAAGGCCGCCGTTGCATCGTCCATCCCGGTCGCGCGCAGGATCGCCGTCAGCTCCTCGGCCGTGACGTTGCGGTAGGCGACCTTGGTGTCCGTGACCTCCGTGATCGTCTCGGCGAGCCCGGCGAGGGTGATCGGCGGCCCGGAGAGCTCGAACGTGGCGCCCGCCGTGTCCGCGTCGAGCAGCGCGGTGGTGATCGCGGCCGCCATGTCCGCGCGGGTCGCGGCGCCGATGCGGGCGTCGCCGTCGATCCCGAGGACTTCGCCCGTCGCGAGGTACTGCGGCAGTTGTGCCGTGTAGTTCTCGAGGTACCAGTTGTCGCGCAGGATCGTGAAGGGCAGCTCGGACGCGCGCAGCACGTCCTCGGTGGCCTTGTGCTCGGGCGTGAGCGGGTTCGCGCTGTGGTCGGCGTTCGCGATGCTCGTGTAGGCCACGCGCTGCACCCCGGCGGCCTTGGCGGCCTCGATGACGGCGGTGTGCTGCGGGAGCCGCTTCCCGACCTCGCTTCCGGAGACGAGGAGCAGGACGTCGACACCGGCGAGTGCCTCGGGAAGGGTCGCCGGGTCGGAGTAGTCGACGGGGCGCACCGGCACGCCGAGTGCGGCCGCCTTCTCCGGCGTTCGCGCAAGGGCGACGACGTCCGTGGCGGGCACGCCGCGCGCGAGCAGTTCCTGGACGACGAGCCGGCCGAGGTGTCCGGTGCTGCCGGTGACGGCGTAGGTGGTCATGGATCCGAGCCTCCCGCTGTGTGAACGTATGGCACTAACTATTACACAGTGCCACCGGTTCGGAAGGCTTACCATGTGATCCGTGACCTCACCCGACCCCGATGCGGCGCTCATCGCCGACGTCTTCGCGCGGGACTGCCCGTCGCGGGACGTGCTGGCGCACGTCGCGGGCAAGTGGGCGGTCCTCGCGCTGCTCGCGCTCGACGAGGGCGGGTACCGGTTCAACGCGCTGCGTCGCCGGGTGCAGGGGGTGAGCGAGAAGATGCTCGCCCAGACGCTGCAGACGCTCGAACGCGACGGGCTGGTGGCCCGTGAGGTCGTCACCGCGATCCCGCCGCGGGTCGAGTACGCGCTGACCCCGTTCGGGGCGCGGGTCGCGGGGCAGGTGCGGGGGCTGGTGGAGCTGCTGGAGGACGCCGTGCCCGAGGTCGTCGCGGCCCGGGACGCCTACGACGGCCGGGTGGACGCCCTGTAGCCGGACGGGCGGCACTCTCGGCGGAGACGGCGCCGCCCGTCCGGTCGCGGCGCGGCCGGCGACACCCCCCAGCGTCGCCGGCCACGCAGGTCGTCAGGCCTCGCCCGGCATCCCCTCGCCGGAGGCCACGGCCGGGCCCATCCGTCCGGTTGACGGTCCGCAGATCGGGATCTCATCGGTGCGGTCGGAAGAATCTCGGCCGCTGCTGCGTCGGGGTTGATGAGGGCACTCGGAGGCGCACGCCGGATGTCAGCAAGGCCACCTTCATGACGTGTGGCGTCTGGAAGGTGGCCTTCCTGGCCCGGACGGAGCCTCCGATCCACCGACATTGGAGGCATGTTCATGACCCAGTCCGCCAGCCTCGTCGCGCAGTCGGGCACGTTCTCGATCGGCGGCGATCTGCCGGTCCACCGGCTCGGCTACGGCGTGATGCAGCTGCCCGGCCCCGGTGTCTGGGGGCCGCCGCGCGACCACGACGAGGCGATCCGCGTGCTGCGCCGCGTCGTCGAGCTCGGCGTCAACCTGATCGACACGGCCGACTCCTACGGCCCGTTCGTCGCCGACCACCTCATCCACGAGGCCTTGCACCCCTACCCGGAGGGCCTGGTGATCGCCACCAAGGTCGGCTTCACCCGGCAGGGGCCGGGCCGGTGGGTACCGGTCGGGCGGCCCGAGTACCTGCGCCAGCAGGTGGAGCTCAACCTGCGCCACCTCGGCGTCGAGCGCATCGACCTGCTGCAGCTGCACCGGATCGACCCCAAGGTGCCGCTGGAAGACCAGATCGGCGAGCTCGCGGCGCTGCAGGGCGAGGGCAAGATCCGGCACATCGGCCTGTCCGAGGTGCCGGTCGAGCACATCGAGGCTGCACGGAAGATCGCCCCGATCGTCTCGGTGCAGAACCGCTACAACCTCGCCGACCGCGCCGCGAGCGACGTCCTCGACCACTGTGAACGCGAGAACATCGCGTTCATCCCGTGGTTCCCGCTGGCCACCGGCGAGCTGGCCGGGGAGGGCAGCCCGGTCGCCAAGATCGCCGCGGACAAGGGCGTGTCGCCGAGCCAGCTCGCGCTGGCGTGGCTGCTGCACCGTTCGCCGGTGATCCTGCCGATCCCGGGCACGTCGTCGGTGGCGCACCTGGAGGACAACGTCGCGGCGGCGGGCGTCTCGCTGACCGACGAGGAGATGGCGGCGCTCACCGACGCCGCCGGCTGAGCCGGGGTTGCAGGAAAGCCCGAGCGCTTCGTGCACACCACGCGCACCCCGTGCACATGCTGTACGGGGTGCACCGGTGGGCCGAGGTGTGCACGAGCGCGGGCGGTGTGCACGAGCGTGAGCCCCGTTCAGCGGGGCAAGCTGGTCGGTATGACCGCGACCACGCCGCTGCACATGACCGGTCACTTCGCCCCGGTCCCCGATGAGATCGACGCCGTCGACCTTCCCGTCGAGGGAGCCATGCCCGCTCGAGCTCACCGGCCGCTACTTCCGCAACGGCCCGAACCCGCTTCCCGGCGAGTCGTCGGCGCACTGGTTCACCGGGCACGGCATGGTGCACGGGATCCGGCTGCGGGAGGGCCGGGCGGAGTGGTACCGCAACCGCTGGGTGCGCACGAAAGCGCTGGCCGGCCAGCCGATGTTCGGACCGCACGGGATCGACCGCTCCGTCGGCGTCGCGAACACCCACGTCGTCGCACACGCTGGGCGGATCATGGCGCTCGTGGAGAGCAGCTTCCCGCATGTGCTGACACCCGAGCTGGGCACCGTCGGCCCCTGCGACTTCGGCGGTCGCCTCACCACCGCGATGACGGCCCACCCCAAGACCGACCCGGCCACCGGGGAGCTGCACTTCTTCGGCTACGGCTTCGCACCACCGTTCCTCACCTACCACAGGCTCTCGGCCGCGGGTGAGCTCGTGACCAGCGCGGAGATCGCCGTGCCCGGCCCGACGATGATGCACGACTTCGCGATCACCGACCGGCACGCCGTCTTCCTCGACCTGCCGATGACCTTCTCGCTCCAGCGCCTCGCCACCGGCATGCCTTACGGCTGGGACGACTCCTACGGCGCCCGACTCGGGGTGATGCCGCTGGACCGGCCCGGTGAGGCGCGGTGGTTCGACGTCGACCCGGCGTACGTCTTCCACGTCGGCAACGCCCACACGGACGACGCGGGCCGGGTCGTCCTCGACGCCGCCCGTTACGCCGCCGCCGACGCCGTGGCGATGTGGGACAACCTGGGCCACGACCCCGCCGGTCACGCCGCGGCCGCGGCCGCCACCGGCGCCGCGCGTCTGCACCGGTGGGTGCTCGACCCGGCGACCGGTGCCGTGACGGAGACGCCGCTGGCGGACCGGTCCGTCGAGTTCCCGACCGTGGACGACGAGCGCGTCGGCCGCGACGCGCGCTACCGGTACGCGGTCACCGACACCGGGACGCCGCCGGCATCGTCAAGTTCGACGCCGCGACGGGCGCGGTCACCGAGCACACCGTCGGGGCGGAGACCGTCGCCGGCGAGGCCGTGTTCGTCCCGAGTGCCGCGGCCGGCCGCGCGGAGGACGACGGCTGGCTGCTCACGATCACCACCCGGCGCGACGGCAGCGCGTCGCAGCTGCTGGTGCTGGACGCCACCGACGTCACCGGGCGACCGGTGGCGGCCGTGACGCTGCCGCGCGGGGTGCCGTCGGGCTTCCACGGGTCCTGGATCGCGGACACCGAGCTCGGAGACACGGACTTCGGGGCCACCGGACTCGCGGACGGGCTCGCGGACGACGAGCGGGTCGGGCGATGACCGACCCCGAGCGCGCCGTCCGGGACGAGGGCCACCGGCCAGACGCGGCGCTCACCGCCGACGAGGCCGACCACCACTTCTCCCCGCGGCTCATGGTCCGCGGCCTGGCGTGGGACGTCGGCCTGCCGCTGGTCGCGTACTACGCCCTGCACTTCGCTGGGCGCCTCGGACTGGGTCGCGCTCCTGACGGCGTCCTGCGCCGCGGCGCTGCGGATCGTCTGGGCCGCCGTCCGCGACCGGCGGCTCAACCTGTTCGCCGTGGTCATGCTCGTGGTCTTCGGCGTGGGGCTGGCGCTGGCGTTCGTCGGAGGTGATCCGCGGTTCCTGCTGCTCAAGGACTCGTTCGTCACCGGCGCGGTGGGGCTGACGTTCGTCGTGACGTCGCTGCTCGGTCGCCCGCTGACGTTCGCGGCCATGCAGAGCTTCTCTCCGAGCCGGGCCGAGTCCCTCGCACAGCGCTACCGCGACGATCCGCGGGTCCGGCACGGCTACCGGCTGACCTCCTGGGTGTGGGGCATCGGTCTGCTGCTCGAAGCGGCGCTGCGGGTGCCGTTGGTCTTCCTGCTGCCGATCGACGTGATGGTCGCGGTCTCGCAGGCCATGATGATCGCCGCGTTCGCGCTGCTGATCGCCTGGACCTCGTGGTACGTGCGGCGGGCGGCGGCTCGCGGAGCCTGAGGGTCAGCGCAGGCCGAGCAGCCCGGGAAGATCGGCGATGGAGTCGACGACGTGCTGCGGGCGGTCGTCGTCGATCCCTTCCTCGTCCTTCTCGGTGAACTTCCCGGTCCGCACCAGGACGCCCGCGATCCCGGCCCGCTGGGCCCCGAGGACGTCCGCCTCCAGGTCGTCGCCGACCATCACGGCCTCGCTGCGCCCGACCCCCAGCGTGGAGAGCGCCGCGGCGAAGAACGCGCCGGACGGCTTGCCCAGCACGACGGCCTCGACGTCGGCGGCCTTCTCCAGGCCGAGCAGGAACGCGCCGGCGTCCAGCTGCAGGCCGGCGTCGGTGCGCCAGTAGAGGTTGCGGTGCATCGCGACCAGCGCAGCGTCGTGCTGGAGGTGCCGGTAGACGGTGTCGAGGGCCTCGTAGGAGAACTCGGGGCCTGCGCCGCCGAGGACGACGACGTCCACGTCGTCGGCGTCCGGGCCGACGAGCCGCACCCCGTCGAGGTCGTCGGCGACGTCGCCGCTGGACAGCAGCAGGCACGCCGCCCCCGGGTGGTGCTCGCGCAGGTGCGCGGCCGTCGCGGCGGGGGCGCCGAGGACGTCGTCGGGTCCGACGGGGAAGCCGGCGTCGACCAGGGTCTCGGCGATCCGGGCACGGGTGCGCGAGGTGGTGTTGGTGACCAGCGCGAACGGCAGGTCCGCGCTGCGCAGCGCCTCGATCGCCGCCACCGCACCGGGCAGCGGCTTCCAGGAGACGGTGAGCACCCCGTCGATGTCGATCAGCACCGCCCGCACGCCGTCCATCCGCGCACGGTACTGCCGGGGCGCGCGGTCAGAAGCGGCCCCCGCCGCCGCGCCGGCCGCGGGTGCCCGAGCCGCCGAAGCTGCCGGGTGAGAAGCCCCCGCCGGACCCGCCGCCGCCGGCTGTGGCCGCCACCGAAGCCGCCGCCGAACCCCCCGCTGCGGCCACCGAGCAGGATCCCGCCGAGCACCAGGCTGCCCAGGTCGATCCCGCTCGTCCCGCCGCGGGGCGGCGGCGACCAGCGCTGCACGTCGTCGCGCGCCAGCCGCAGCGCCTCCTGGGCCATGGCGTCGGCCTGCTGCGCCTCGCGCAGCGCGTCCACCGGGGCCGAGCGGGCCAGCCCGACGGCCGTGTCCAGGTGCCGCTGCGCCTCCGCGAGCCGGGTGCGGGCGTCGCTGCCGACGGCGCCGCGGCGCGTCGCGATGAAGTCCGACGCCGCCGCGATCCCCGACCGCGCCGCGAGCAGCGTCCGGTCCAGCTGGGCAGCCGCCCGCTCGCCCTCCGCCCGCTCCTCGTGCGCCGCGGACAGGGCCTGGTCGAGCGTCGTACCGGCCTCGTCGAGACGGCGCAGCGCGGCGAGCGGGTCACCGCCGCGGGCACCGTCGCCGCCCACCTCGTGGCCGGCCGCGGTCAGCGCCGCCTCCGCCCGCGCCGCCGCGGCGGCGAGCTCGGCGCCGGGGAGCAGGCGGGCCTCCGCCAGGTCGGCCTCGATCTCGGCCCGCGCCTCGACCAGCCGGTTCGCGGCCTGGGCCAGCTCGTCGGCGAGCCGCCGCACCCCGTCGAGCAGCGTGCCCGCCTGCTCGATCGCCTCCTCCGCGGCTCGGGCGGACACCGCCGCGTCCGCGCGTTTGTCGGCGGCCAGCTCGGTCCCGGCCTCGTCGATCTCGGTGCGCGCGAGGTCGAGCCGCGTCGTGGCCTGCGGGATGTTGTCGGCGACCGGCTCCAGCGCGGACTCCGCGTAGCGGGCACGCAGCGCGTCGAGTGACGCGGTGGTGCCCGGGACCCGGCCGGCTGTGGCGTTCAGCTTCGGTTTCAGGCCGGCGAGCACCTGGGGCAGGTTCTGCTCGAGGTCGCGCAGGCGGTCGAAGGCGGCCGACTGGGCGTCGAGGCGCTGGTCCGCGGTGCCGCACAGGTGCAGGATCTGGCTGAGGAGGCCCCGCCTGGTGGGTTCGTCGGGCTGCTCGTCGTCGATCCGCTGGCGCAGCGCGAACGCCTGCACCAGCTCGGCCCGCGACTGCTCCAGCGCGGACCGGAAGTCCGTGACCGCCTCGTCGCCGAACTGGGTACGGGCGAGACCGAGCTCGTGTTCGGAGGTCTGCACGGCGTCGTCGAGGTCGATGAGCGCGCTGCTGGCGTGGTAGGCGAGGTCGTCGGTCGTCTCGCCGGGGGCCGGGTCGGGGAGTGGGGGGGGCGCCGGGCGCGGCCTGCGTGTCCGCCTTCGCGGGTGCGCGGCGCCTGCGGCGCGCCAGCACGTAGGCCCCGCCGCCCACCAGCGCGACCCCGCCGACGACGAGCCCGACGGGCAGGAGCCCGGAACCTGTGTCGCTGCCCGAGCCGCCGGTGCGCAGCCCGTCGGCCAGCGCGATCGCCGCGCCCGCCCAGTCGTTCGCGGTCAGGCGCGGGCGGACGTCCTGGGTCTCGATGGCCGTGACGACCGAGTCGGACAGCGGGAACTCGTTGTCGAGCGAGATGCCGTAGGCGCGGTCGTCGACCGCGACGGCCAGCAGCGCGTCGCGCCGCCCGAGCTGCGACGCCTGGGCGGACCGGTCCGCCCAGTCCTGGCCCTCACGCCCGGAGAAGCTCTTGACGTAGACGACGTAGAGGCGCATGTCGGTCTCGCTGCTGAGCCTGTCCAGCGCCGCCTGCACCCTCGACGTGTCGGACCCCAGTGCTCCCGCCGGGTCGGTGATGTCGCCGTTGATCCGGAGCGGGGCCTCGGCCGAGGCCGTCGCGCCTCCGAACGCCAGCAGCCCGAACACCAGCGCCGCGACTGCGGCCACCCTGCGCATGTCCACCCCCGGATCCGGCTCCCGCTCCACGAACGGCAGATCGTCGGAACCTAACGCACCAGCGGTCGCCCGGGCGGGCCGCACCTGGCAGGCCACTGTCGAATTGGCCCTGGTCTTTCAGGCCAGTTCGCCGACGATGGACCTCGTGGCCACCGTCGACCTGCGTCCCCTACCCGTCACCACCGCCCCAGCGCGCCGCATCCCGCAGCTGCTGGGTGGCCTGGTGCTCTACGGCACGAGCATGGCGATGCAGCTGCGCGCGACGCTGGGCCTCGATCCCTGGGACGTCTTCCACCAGGGCCTGGCACGCCACCTGCCGCTGAGCTTCGGGCTGGTCACGGCCGTCACCGGCGCCGCGGTCCTCCTGCTGTGGATCCCCCTGCGCCAGCGTCCGGGGATCGGGACGATCGCGAACGTGATCGTCATCGCGGTCAGCGTCGATGCCGCGCTCGCCCTGATCCCGGAGCCGGCCGGCCTGCCCGCGCGGGCGATACTGCTGGTCAGCGGCATCGTGCTCAACGGGGTCGCGTCCGCGGCCTACATCGGCGCCCGGCTCGGGCCCGGCCCGCGCGACGGGCTGATGACCGGGCTGGCCGCGCGCACCGGCTGGTCGATCCGGCTGGTGCGCACCGGGATCGAGGTGCTGGTGCTCGCGGTCGGCTGGCTGCTCGGCGGCACCGTCGGCATCGGCACCGTCGCCTACGCGCTGGCGATCGGCCCGCTCACGCAGGCGTTCCTGCCGTTGTTCGCGATCAGTCCTCGAGGTCGGCGAGCGTCCACGGACGGACCACGATGAGCAGCACGGCCAGCGCGACGACCGCGCCGCCCGTCATCACCGCGCCCATCGCGACCGCGTTGTTGCCGAGCACGCCGACCAGCGGCGACACGATCGCGCCCGTGCCCATCTGGATCGCGCCGAGCAGCGCGGACGCCGTCCCCGCGGCCTCACCGTGGCGGGCCAGCGCCAGCGCGGGCGCGTTCGGCATCACCAGGCCGACGGCGAACAGCACCGTCCACAGCGGCGCCACCACCCCGACGATGCCGCCGGTGTGCGTCGCCGCGAGCACGAGCAGCGTCGCGCCGGCGACCGTGCCCAGCGCCAGGCCGAACGGCAGCAGCACCCGCGGCTCGAACCGGCGCAGCAGCGCCGCGTTGAGCTGCGTGGCGCCGATCAGGAACAGGGCCCCGGCGCCGAACAGCAGCCCGAACTGCTGCTGGTTCAGCCCGAACTCCTCCTGGAAGACGAACGAGCTGCCCGCGACGTAGCCGAACAGCCCGGCCATCGAGAGGCCGGCAACCAGGACGAGGCCGAGGAACGTGCGGTCACGCAGCAGGCCGCGGTAGGTCCTCATGGTGTTGCGCACGCCGAGCGGGCGGCGGCGCACCTCGGGAAGCGTCTCGGGGAGGGCGACCGCGGCCATGACCACCAGCATCAGCCCGAGCACGGCCAGCACGACGAAGACGCCGCGCCACGAGGTGAAGCGGAGCACCTCGCCGCCGATCGTCGGCGCGAGCACCGGGGCGACGCCCAGGACCAGCATCAACCGGGAGAACAGCGTGGCCGCCGCGCGCCCGACGAACAGGTCGCGCACGATCGCCATCGTCACCACGGCCGCCGCCGCCGCACCGAAGCCCTGCAGCACCCGCAGGCCGCCCAGCACTCCGATGTTCGGCGCCACCAGGCACAGCAGCGACGCCAGCACGTGCACGCCCACCCCGACCAGCAGCGGTCGCCTGCGCCCGAACGTGTCGGAGAGGGGGCCGACCAGCAGCTGGCCGAGCGCGAGCCCGGCGAGCGTGCCGGTGAGGGTGAGCTGGACGGCGGCGGAGGTCGTGCCGAGGTCGTCGACGATCGTCGGCAGCGCCGGCAGGTACATGTCGATCGTCAGCGGGCCGAGCGCGATCAGCGCACCGAGGACGAGCACCAGCCGCACACGGCCCCACCCGGTCGGTGGGGCGACAGCAGTCGGTGCCGGTAGCAAGGTCGCCGTCACGAAGAGCCTTTCCGGTTTATATGCATCAGGCAAGTACTTCCCTGTGCAAGGCCTGAGGAACCGGTCTTGTTCCCGCCGTGAGCCGAGCCACGGACCTCGTGACCGCGACGGGCTACCGTGCGGCCATGCTCGTCGCGCGGATGGCGCCGTTCACGTCCACGATCTTCGCCGAGATGTCCGCCCTCGCCGTGCGGACCGGTGCGATCAACCTCGGCCAGGGGTTCCCGGACACCGACGGCCCCGCGTCGCTGCTCGCCGACGTCGCCGCGAACGTCACCGGGGGTGTCAACCAGTACCCGCCGGGGCTCGGCGTCGCCTCGCTGCGCACGGCGGTCGCGGAGCACCAGAAGCGCTTCTACGGCCTCGACGTCGACCCCGACCACGTGCTGATCACCACCGGGGCGACGGAGGCGATCGCGTCGGCGGTGCTGGCACTGTGCGGCCCCGGCGACGAGGTCGTCACCTTCCAGCCCTACTACGACTCGTACGCCGCGACGATCGCGCTGTCCGGCGCCACGCTGCGGGCCGTCCCGCTGCGGCCACCGACCTTCGCCTTCGACCCGGACGAGCTGCGCGCCGCGTTCTCGCCCCGCACCCGGGTGGTGCTGGTCAACACCCCGCACAACCCGACCGGCACCGTCCTCGGCCGCGAGCAGCTGACCTACATCGGGCAGCTCGCCGCCGAGTTCGACGCGGTGGTCGTCACCGACGAGGTCTACGAGCACATGACCTACGACGGGATCGAGCACGTCCCGATGGCCACGCTGCCCGGCCTCGCGGAACGCACGTTGACGATCTCGTCCGCGGGCAAGACGTTCTCCGTGACCGGGTGGAAGGTCGGC
Organism: uncultured Actinomycetota bacterium; assembly: GCA_963780835.1. Taxonomy (GTDB): domain Bacteria; phylum Actinomycetota; class Actinomycetes; order Mycobacteriales; family Pseudonocardiaceae; genus Pseudonocardia. Next base: position 32,027 of record CAWADQ010000060.1, read on the forward strand.
TGGGTGCACGGGCCGATCGCGTTGGTCAACGCGGTGCGGGCGGTGAAGCAGTTCCTCACCTACGTCAGCGGCGCGCCGTTCCAGCCGGCGCTCGCCACCGCGCTCGGCCTGCCCGACTCCTTCTACGCCGACCTCGCCGGCACCCTCGCCCGCAAGCGGGACCTGCTCGTCGCGGGTCTGCGCACCGCCGGGTTCACCGTCTTCCCGACGCGCGGCACGTACTTCGTCGTGACGGACGTGGCCCCGCTGGGGTTCGACGACGGCGCGGCCTTCTGCTGGCGCCTGCCGGAGCTGATCGGGGTCGCGGCCGTGCCCGTGTCGGTGTTCTGCGCCGACCCGGACCTGGGGCGGACGCTGGTGCGCTTCGCGTTCTGCAAGCGCGACGAGGTGCTGACCGAGGCCGCGTCACGGCTCGCTTCGCTGCGGACCCTGACCTGAAAGGTGTCTCAGTCCTCACGGCGGCCGGACACGAGCGGGTCTAGCGTCCTGAGCGAGGGCGACACGGGAGGCGCGGATGGATCCCGACGGTGGTTGGCGCTACCACGACCCCCATCAGTGGGGCCCCGGCATGTACCACCATCACGGCCCGCCGCCGTGGATGGACGGCGCGGACGTGGTCCTTCCGCTGCTGTCGGCCCTGTTCCCGCTGCTCCTGCTGATGTGGGTGCTGTCGCGGTGGTTCCTGCTCGACGCGCTCGCGGCCCGCAGCCGCCGCGCCCTGACGCAGCCGCGCGACACCGTGCGGCCCCGATGGGACGCGGCCGTCGCCCGCTACGGCGAGACGGCCCGGGCGTACGCGGCGTTCGAGTGTGATCCCGCCGCGGTGCTGCACCGTCCTGCCCTGGCCGACGTGAACGAGCCGGCGACGGCGCGGTTCGTCGACGCCTTCGCCGAGGCCACGGCCCTGATCACGGAGAACTACCCGGGCCCGCAGGTGGGCGAGCGCTTCGTCGAGGCGGCCGAGCGGGCGGACCGGGCGTGGACGGCGGCGGTCGACGCGGCGGACCGGGTGCGGGCGGCGCGCTTCGCGCCGGGCGAGCGGGCGCTGCTGGAGCAGACGTTGTCCCTGCTCGCGCTGGCGAGGTCGAGCCCACACGAGGCCGAGCGCCGTAGCGCGTACGAGCGCGCCCGCCGCCGGCTGGCGGATCTGGAGCGCCGCACCGGGTGGGCCTTGCCGCGTCCGGCAGGCGAACTGCTCGCCGGGCAGGCCCGCGGCGAGCTCGCGGCCGCGTGACCAGGCCCGTCGAGGGCCGAAAGGACCTATTTCTCCCCCTTTCTCGGTGCTCGGCGGACCGACTGAGCTGCTGAAGGTCCTGACCTCGGCTTTTGATCGTTCTGCGCTCGCACTTCTCGATATATTTCCTTCGCCCACCCCATTGCAAGGTCGCCAGCGCTCGCCGACCGAGTTCGCCTGCGCTTTCGCCGATCTTGCGCAGGCGAGAGGAAATGGTCATGAGTACGCATGCGACTCTTCGTGAGGACGCCGCACCGCAGGCTAGCCCTCCGGCCGTGGCCGCGATCGCCGACCCCGCACCGCTCGGTCTGGCCGCCTTCGCCCTGACGACCTTCGTGTTGTCCTCGGCGAACGCCGGTCTGCTGCCTGCGACGGCCGAGGGGGTGGTGTTCGGCCTCGCCCTGTTCTACGGCGGCATCGTCCAGGTCTTCGCCGGGCTGTGGGAGTTCACCAAGGGGAACACCTTCGGGTCCACGGCGTTCTGCTCGTACGGCGCGTTCTGGATGTCGTTCTGGTACCTCGTCGTGCACATCGATCTGTCCGAAGGCGGGCGCGGACGCCAAGACCGGAGTGGGGTTCTTCCTGCTCGGCTGGACCATTTTCACGGTCTACATGACGGTCGCCGCGTGGCGCACCACCTCGGCGCTGTTCGCCGTCTTCGTCCTGCTGTCGCTGACATTCTTGTGCCTGACCGCGAGCGGACCTCGGCGCTGGCGCCGGCCTGGGCAAGATCGGCGGCTGGCTCGGCCTGCTGACCGCGTTCGGCGCCTGGTACTGCGCTGCCGCGGGAGTGCTCAAGGCGACGTGGGGGCGCACCGTCCTGCGAGGTCGGCCCGCGAAGCTGAGGGAAGCAGCAAGTAGCCTCGCTCGGACCGTCAGGCGGCGGGATCATCCCGCGCCGGGCGGTCCGTCGCGTCCACCACCGCGTCGAGCGACAGTCCCAACGTCAGACGCCAGGGCCGCGACCGTGAAGAAGGTCGGCGTCGGGATGCGTCCCGTCTCGATCTTGCGAAGGGTCTCGGCGGAGATCCCGGCCGCGCTCGCGACGTCGACGATGCTGCGATCGCCCCGCGCCTGCCGCAGCAGGCGCCCGAGCCGCACACCGCGCTCGCGGTCCGACGGGGTCAAGGGGACGCGCACCATGTGCGTCATAGTAATACCGGTATAGTTTGGCCGGTGATCGAGTTGAAGACGCCCGGCGAGATCGATGCCGTCGCCGCTGCGGGGCGCGTGGTCGCCACCATTCTGGCCACACTGCGAGACAAGGCCGCACCCGGGATCAGCCCACACGATCTGGATCTGATCGCCCGCGACATGATCTCCGACGCCGGGGCCGTGTCCAGCTTCATCGGCTACCACCCGAGCTGGTCGCCGACGCCCTACCCGGCGGTGATCTGCTCGAGCGTCAACGACGCCGTCGTGCACGGCATCCCGGACCGCACGCCGCTTGCGCCCGGCGACCTGTTCAGCGTCGACTTCGCCGTACACCTGGACGGCTGGTGTGCGGATGCGGCGTTCAGCGTCGTCGTCGGGGACGCACCGGACCCGCGGGACCTCGCGCTGATCGACGCAACCGAGCGTGCGCTGCAGGCGGGCATCGCGGCCGCGCGTCCCGGGGCCCGGCTCGGCGACATCGGGCACGCCGTCGCCGGTGTCGCCCGGCCGGCCGGCTACGGGATGCTCGCCGACCACGGCGGCCACGGTGTCGGGCGGACCATGCACGAGGCGCCGTTCGTGCCGAACGAGGGCCGCGCGGGCAAGGGCATGAAGATGCGGCCCGGCCTCGTGATCGCGATCGAGCCGATGCTGCTGCTCGGCGGCCGCGACGACTACGTCCACGACGCCGACGGCTGGACCCTGCGCACCGCGGACGGCAGCCGCGCCGCGCACGCCGAGCACACGATCGCGGTCACGGCGGACGGGCCGAGGATCCTGACCACGGTGTAGGCCCGTCGAGCCCGGGTTGACGGGGGCTCACTCGCCGCGGGTCGCGCGGCGGTAGTCGTTGAGCAGGGCGACGGCCTCCAGCTGCCCGTTCACCTCCAGCTTCTGCAGCACCGCCCGGATCTGCGTCCGGGTCGTCGCGAGCGAGACCCGGAACTCCTCGGCGATCGACTGCGCTCGCCGGCCGCGGGCGAGCTGCTCCAGCACGGCCCGCTCCCGGTCGGTGAGGCGGGCAAGTCGGCGCTCGACGGCCTGCGCCTGCTCCTGCTGCTGCTGGTACTTCATGACGTAGTACTGGCGCCGCTCGGGGTGCATCACCTGAAGCCCCTGCGTGGCCCGCCGGATCGCCGTGATGAGCACCGGGAGCGCGGCGGTCTTCGGCACGCAGGCCAACGCACCCGCGTCGAGCGCCCGGCCGATGCGAGCGTCGTCCGTGGTCGCCGACAGGACGATCACGCGCCAGCCGTTGCGGCACAGGCCGGCCACGAGCGTGGTGCCGTCGATGGGCTCACCGTCGGGCCCGCGCCCGAGGTCCAGGTCGAGCAGCACGACGCCGGGGACGAGGGTCGCGACGGCGGTGAGGATGCCGTCGCGGCTGCGGGCGGCGTGCCGCTGCGCGTGCATGCCCTCCGAGCGCAGGCACAGCGCGAGGGACATCGCGACGAGGTCGTGGTCGTCGACGATGAGGACGTTGGCGGAGCGATGGTGGGGCGAGCGTCGGTCGTGACGGACATTTCGGGGAGAACCTCTCCTGATGGAAGGGGTCTCGTCCAGACGTGTCGGGAGCGGTGCTCCGCGAATCGGTCGACGGACGAGAGCGGAACGGGGGTTCCGCTCTCGATCAACCAGGACCGACGACGACCTCGGGGTACCACCAGGTGATGCGCCGCTCGGGCGCGGTGAGCTCGGCGAGCGCGAAGACGGGCGGGGCCGAGTCCGGGTCGAGCAGCACGGCAGGCGGGATGCTGTTGCCGCCGGAGGAGCCCGACGAGCCCGCGCCGCCGCCGCTGTTGCCGCCGGTGTCCACGCCCGCGATCGGGCCGCTGCCACCCGGCGCGACCGGGTTGGGGCGCTGACCGGCGGGCCCGGCCGGGTGGGACGACGAGCCGGCGGCCGAGACCGAGGCCCGGGCACGGAACTCCTCGTGCTCGACCGGGGGGAGGCCGGAGAGCCGGACGGCGATGGGCCCGGAGATCTCGGCGGCGAGCTGCCTCGACAGGGCGGGCATCTGCCGCCGGTCGGCCGCGGTCGCCTGATCGGAGCCCACGGCAGCGCCGTCCATCCGGCCGACAGCGAGGCCCGCCGTGTCGGCGGACGGGTCGGCGGTGGCAGACGAGCTGGTGGCGGCGGAGCCGACGGCGGCCGCCCGGACCGGTGTCTCAGCAGCAGCGCTACCCGCGGGTGCTGTGGCACCGGTGCCGGCCTTCGTATCCGCCGGTGCGGTGCTGGTGGTCTCGGTGGGCGTGGTCGTACTGGTGCCGGCCTTGTATCCGCCGGTGCGGTGCTGGTGGTCTCGGTGGGCGTGGTCGTACTGGTGCCGGCCTTCGTATCCGCCGGTGCGGTGCTGGTGGTCTCGGTGGGCGTGGTCGTACTGGTGCCGGTGCTCGTGTCGGTGGATGTCGGGGTGCTCGGCGCGCTGGGTGTCGTGGTGCCGGTGCCGGTGCCTGTCGGTGTCGGGGTGCTCGGCCGGTGCTCGTGCCGGTGCTCGTGCCGGTGGGCGTGCCCGTGCCGGTGGTGGTGCCGGGGTCGGTGGTTGTGGTGCTGCCCGTGTCGGTGGACGTCGGGGTGCTCGGCGCGGTGGTTGTGTCGGTGCCGGTGCTCGTGCCGGTGGGCGTGGTGGTGCCGGTGCCCGTGCCGGGGTCAGTGGTTGTGGTGCTGCCGATGCTCGTGTCTGTCCCGGTTCCGGTGGGGGCCGTGGCGGGCTCGGTGGCGGCTGGTGGGGTGCCTGCGTCGGCGGGGGGTGTGGCGGGGTCGGTCGCCGGGGTGCTCGGCTCGGTGCCGATGAAGCCTGCGCCGGTGTCGGTTCCGGTGGGGGCCGTGGCGGGGTCGGTGCCGGTCGTTGTGGTGCCGCCGGTGCTCGTGTCGGTGCCGGTGGGCGTCGGGGTGCCCGTGTCGGTGCTGGCGCTGCTGGTGCTCGTGTCTGTGCCGGTTCCGGTGGGAGTCGCGGCGGCTGGTGGGGTGCCTGCGTCGGCTGGGGGTGTGGCGGGGTCGGTTGCCGGGGTGCTCGGGTCGGTGCCGGTGAGCCCGCGCCGGTGTCGGTGCCGGTGGCTGCCGGGGGGCTCGTGTCGGTGCCGGTGGTTGCGCTGCCGCCGGTGCCCGTGTCGTTTCCGGTGGGGGCTGTGTCGGGTTTGGTGGGCGGTGGGGTGCCTGCGTCGGCTGGGGGTGTGGCGGGCTCGGTCGCCGCGGTGCCCGACTCGGTGCCCGTGTCCATGGGCGTGGTGGTGCCGCTGGTGCTCGTGTCTGTGCCGGTTCCGGTAGGGGCCGTGGCGGGATCGATGGCGGGCGGTGGGGCGTCTAGCGGGCCGGCGTCGATTGGGGAGGCGGCGGGGTCGGTCGGCGTGGCGTCCGGCTGGGTGGGTGCGTCGGTCCCGATCGATGTGTCGGGCTCAGGGGTGCTGCCCGTGCCCTCGGCCGCGGGGGTGGGGGTGCTGCCCGTGCCGTCTGAGGTGTCTTCGATGGCGGGCACGTCGTTCGCCGCGGGCGTGCCCGGCGCAGCCGGGGTGTTCGCGGTGCCGTCGCCGACTGGTGCATCGCCGATGGGTGTGGCGCCGGGTTGGGCGGTGTTGCTGCTGTCCGGCTGCGGGGCAGCGTCGGCGGCGATACTCGGGTCGCCTGCCGCGTCGTCGACGGGTGGGTCCCCGATGCGGCGGCGTCGGCGCCGGTAGGAGTGCCCGGGCCAGCCGGGGTCGACTGGTCTGAAGTGCTTCCGACGTTGTCGGGGGCGGTGTTGCCGTTGTCGGCGGCCGTGCCCTGGCTGACGGGGAGCGGCTCGTAGAGCGCGGGCATCTGCTCGGACGACGGATCCTTGGTCGCCGGAGCGGGGTCCTTCTCCGCAGCCGGGCTGATCCCTGACTTGGCAGACGTCGACTCAGTGTCGGAATCCGAGGCAGTTGCGGCTCCGTCGCTCGAGCCTGAGCCAGCGGTCGAAGCTCCCGAATCCGCGCTGGCCGAGTTGGTGCCGGCCGAGGAGGCGTTGTCGGTGTCCGTCGTCTTCGAGTCGGCGCTGGCGGAGTCCGAGGAGTCGAGTCGCTGCTGTCGGCCGTGGACGAGTCCGAGGGGCCGGAGTCGTTGCTGGCGGCCGTCGACGGGGCCGAGTCGGCAGAGTCGCTGGACTTGGAATCGACCGTCTCCGAGTCGGAGGAGTCCGAGGACTTGGTGTCGGAGGAGTCCGAGGAGGAGGAGCTGTCCGAGGACTTGGTGTCGGAGGAGCTGGCGTCGGAGGAGCTGTCGGACGGAGGAGCTGTCGGAGTCGGAGGAGTCCGAGGAGGAGGAGCTGTCCGAGGACTTGGTGTCGGAGGAGCTGGCGTCGGAGCTGTCCGAGGTGCTTTTCGACGCGCTCACAGAGGCGGGTTCCGCCGCCGACGCCAGCGTCGGCGCCGCCATGACGATGACGACGAGTACGAGCCCGCACAGCGCGGCTACCAGGACCGCGATCCTGAGGGCGTTCACGAGCGGCCGGGCACACAGCGTAGTTCCGATGCCCGTCACCTCCCGACGCGCGTCCAGCAAGCGGGGGACAGTATCGCTGACTGTCTTGCGGTTTCAACCACGCGGGGTATCGAGATGATTGCGAAAGCCCCGATCGAGCTGGGCCGCGATCCCCCTGGTGGTCGAACCATGACGTGTCAGACGCCCCCGCTCTCGACGAACCTGCCGCCCACTCAAGTTTGCGTCTCGCGTCACACTCCGTCGTGACCCTCGAGGGTCGCCGATGGGGGTCGGCGAGCGTGACACCAGTAGTCCACTCGGATGCACTGATACCGCTACGCACCATGCCGTCGCTGTCGATCTCGTCGTCGTTACGGCCGTACGGTCCATCCTCCGTCCGATGCAACAGGGTGATCGCTGCGGCCCGGTCGGCCTTCCCGACTCCGCGCCACCGCCCCGACTCTGTGCCGGGTTCACGCACTGTGCGCATGCTGCAGCCGGCGCACGGTGGAGGTCCTCGGCGCGGAGTCGAACGTCCGGCGCGGAGTCGGGTCTGACCAGGTCGGAGGGGTCGCCGAACGCAGCGTCGAAGCCTGACAACGTTGTCGAGACAACGTTGTCAGACTTCCGCCGCTCGCTGGTAGTCGTTCAGGAGCACGACGGCTTCGAGTTGGGAGCCCACGCCGAGCTTTCCGAGGATCGCCCGGATCTGCGTTCGCACCGTCGTGACCGAGACCACGCACTCGTCGGCGATCGACTGCGCCCGCTGCCCCTTGGCAAGGCGGTCGAGGACGGTGCGCTCGCGCTCGGTGAGGCTGGCCAGACGTCGGCCGAGCATCCGGCCTCGCTCCTGTCGACGCCGATATGCGTCGATGAACTGCCGCCGCCGCTCGGGGTGCATCACCTCGAGGCCCTGTGCCGCCCGTCGTACGGCGGTGACCAGGACGGCCAGCGCCGCCGACTTCGGGATGCCGGCCAGCGCCCCGGCGGCGAGCGCCTTACCGATGCGGCCTTCGTCCGCGGTCCCGGACAGCACCAGGACACGCCATCCGGCCGCGCGGAGTCGCTCGATGAGCGCGGTGCCGTCGATGAGGGTGCCGTCGGCCTCGACGCCGAGGTCGAGGTCGAGCAGGACGACCCCCGGCGGGAGTTGCGCAGTGGCGGCGAGTACCCCCGCGCGGCTGCGGGCGGCGTGCTGTCGGGCCTGCAGACCCGCCATCCGTAGGGACATGGCGAGGGACGTGGCGACGAGATCGTGGTCGTCGATGATCAGAACGGTGGGATCGGGCAGGGCGGAGCCTGAGTAGGACGAGATCGACATGACGGGGGTGAGCCTCCGGTCGGGAAGGGACCCGTCCTGCCGGAGGCGCGCAGGGCGCTGCGACACCGGAGGGCGGGAGCGGAACGTGGATTCCGCTCCTGCTCAGCCGGGGCTGACGACGATCTCGGGGTACCACCAGGTGACGCGCCGCTCCGTGGCCGTCACCGCGCCCAGCGTGGACGCCGCGGGCGCGGTCGCGGGGTCGAGAAGTGCTGCCGCGGGCGTTCCGCCCCCGCCGGACGACCCGGATGCGCCGCCACTGCCACCGCCGCTCGCGAGGCCCGGCAGGGGGCGGAGCGGGTCCGACGGCGTAGGCCGCTGATCCGAACCGGACCGGCGTGAGGTGACTCCCCGCTCCGACGGCGACGTGCCGGACCCGAAGCTCGACCGCCCGGCGGGTGGCAGGCCGGCCACGCCGAGGCCCGACGGACCGATGCTCACGACCGGCGGCACGAGCGACAGGTCCGCCATCGACGTGCCGCCGCTGGCCGTCATGATCCGAAGGACCGTACCGCCGGCGACCGGTTCAGCCGTGGCGACGACTGCTGCGACAACCGTGGCCGCCTGCACGCCGGTGGCCAGGGCGATGGGCGCGGCCACCACCGTCGGCGCACCAGTCAGCGCAGCGGTCGGTGCTGAAGGCCGGGTCGGGTCGATGACGGGTTCGACGATCGGCGCAGACGTGCCGCCGACAGGCCCGGTGATGTCCGGGACGGGTTGGGCGACCGGCTGGAGCGCGCTGATCACGGGCGCGACGACGTCCAGGACCGGCTCGGTCTGGTCGGTGACCGACCCGACGACGCCGACGACGGCATCGAGGACGGGTTCGTCCAGGTTTCCGATGACCGGCGCGACGGCTTCGACTACCGAATCCGTGAGGTCGGTGGCGGTGTCGAGGATCGGCGTGGCCGCGACGAGGACGGGTTCGGCGAGGGTCGTGGCCGTGTCGGCGGCCGACTCGACGGCGGGGTTGACGGCCTGAGTGACCGGGGCGACGGCACCGAGGAGCGGCTCGTCCACGGTGTCGACCACCGGAGCGACCGTTTCCACCACAGGCGAGACCGCGTGGAGGGCGGGATCGGTCAGTTGGTGGCGGTGCCGGCGGCGTCGGTGAGGGGCTCGGCGACGGCGACGCGCGGGAGCGGCGGTCTGGGTGACGGGGCGACGGCACCGAGGAGGGGCTCGTCGACGGTGTCGACAACCGGCGGTCCGATCCGCCGGTCGGCTGATCACGGTCCCGACCGCAGAGCGCAGCCGGTCGTCGCCGTGTCCGGGGTCGTGCGGCCGGGCTCGGTGCGCCGTCGACGCGACCGCGCTCTCGCCTCGGCGTGGCGACCGGCTCGGTGACGCTCAACCTGAGGGTCAGCGAGGCCGATGCCCGGGGCGTGCGCGCCGGGGTGCTCGGGGTCGGCGCGTCGTCGGACGGGGTCGGGCTCTTCGTCGCGGTCGTCGTCTTGGCAGGAGTCTTGGAGTCGGGTCTTGGCCTCCGCCGAGGTCTTGGCCTCGGTCGTGACAGCGGTATTCTTCGTGGCCTTCTTCTCGGCAGACTCACTCGCCGCGGACTTCGACCCGTGCTCGTCGTCGGTGGCGCCGGACTTCTTGCTGTCGGCCTTCTCACCTTCGGACGACGACGAGTCGCTCTTCTCGTCCTTGGCCTTCGTGTCCTTGTTCTTGTCGCTCTTATCCTCGGACCGGTCGACTTGCTCTCGGACCGGTCGGACTTGCTCTCGAACCGATCGGACTTCTCCTCGGAGCTGCCGGACTTGCTGCCGGACGACTTCTCGGACCCGCCGCCGTCCGACGAGCCCTTGTCCTTTCCCGCCACCGCGGCCACCAGGTCGCCGACCGCGCTCGCGGGCGCCGTACTCGCCTGCGCCGTGGCCGCCAGCAGCGCCGCGGCGAGGAGGAAACCGCACGTCAGGGCGGCGAGCACGAGAGCCCGGCGGATCGCGCAGAGGATCCGGGCGCGGCACGTTCCGTCGATACCCGTCACCCCCCTTGCGGCGCAGAAGCCACCTGATCGAGTGCCGGATTGCCGCTGATCCCGCCCGTCAACCACTTTCCGCGGTCGAGATCGACACGTTGCTCCGAACGGTCGCCGGGGGGACGACGACGAAACGGACACCCTGCCCGGGCCGTACCTGCGCTGCGCGGTCGACGTCGACGTCGGCGTCGCACACCGTGGCGACCACCGGGTACCCGCCCGTCACCGGGTGGTCGGCGAGGAACACGACCGGCTCGCCGCCCGGCGGCACCTGGATCGCCCCCGGACCATCCCCTCGCTCGGCATCTCGGCGTCGTCGACCCGCCGCAGCTTCCCGCCCTCCAGCCGCATGCCGATGCGGTCGCTGCGGCTCGACGCCGTCCAGGTGGTACCCGTCAGCTCGGTCGGGTCGGTGACGAAGTCGGCGCGCCGGGCCGAGGACGGCGCGCAGCACGACGGTGTCGCCCGGCGGTAGGCGGACCGGAGCGAGGTCGACGACCGGTAGGGCGGCCGGCTCCGGACCGACCGGCAGCACGTCGCCGACCTGCAGCGGAGGCGGCCCGATCCCCGACAGCGTGTCCGTGCTGCGCGACCCGAGCACCGGCGCGACGTCGATCCCCCCGCGGATGGCGAGGTACGGGCGGTCCGCCGAACGGGGCACCAGGGCACCCTCCGGGGTGTAGCCGCGGTCGACGAAGAACTCGCCCACCGTCCGCAACCCCGCCTTCTCCGCCGCGCGCAGGAACGCCGACCCGGGCAGGCCGAGCACCGGCAGCTCAGCGGAGTAGTCACGCACCGCCGCGACCACCGCGGCCGCCTGGGCCTCGTGGTGCACGATCGCGTTGTAGAGCGCGCGCAGCGGTGCGGCCTGGTCCGCCTGCTGGCTGGCCGGGCCACGATCGCTGCGTAGGGCGGAACGAATGCCGCACGAAGGCCCTGGCCGTGGTCGCAGGGATGGTCGCCGGCGCGGACTCCATCAGCGACCTGGACCTGCTGCGCCACGGCGGGATGGAACGGCTGTTCGCCGGGGTGCGCGCCCAGTCGACGTTGGGGACGTTCCTGCGGCTGTTCACCTTCGGGCACGTCCGCCAGCTCGACGCCGTGGCCGCCGGTCTGCTGGCCCGGCTCGCGGCCGCGACACCGGTTCTGCCCGACGCTCACAAGGTGGTGTTCGTCGATCTCGACGACACCGAGCGCCAGACCTACGGCTTCGCCAAGCAGGGCGCCGGACGCGGCTACACCGGCGTCAACGGGCTCAACGCGCTGCTCGCGGTCATTCCACTCCGCTGTCCGCACCCCTGATCGCGGCCACCCGGCTCCGGCGGGGGTCGGCCAACTCCGCCCGCGGCGCGGCGAAGCTGCTGGCCGACGCCCGTGGCCACGGCACTGCGGGCACGTGCGGCCGGGCTGGTGCTGGTGCGCGCGGACTCGGCCTACTACGGCCACGACATCGCCGCGGCCTGTCGCCGCGCTGGCGCCCGGTTGTCGATCACCGCCCGCCTCACCCCTCGGTGGTCAGGGCGATCATCGGCATCGATGAGCAGGCCTGGGTACCGATCCGGTATCCGCACGCGATCTACGACGAGACCGAGCAGCGGTGGGTCTCGACGGTTTGCGGTGACCTGGTCGGCGTGTCACGCAGGGATCGTAGGTGCAGGTGGTCGTTTGCCAGGTCGTCCCGCACGCTCACGTGGGCTCGCCCCACCCGCCGCCGCCCGGAGTCTCGATGCGCACGCGGTCACCACGTTGCAGGTTCCACGTGCCCTTGCTGGGCAACTCTTCCTCGGTGCCGTCGGCGTGGACGTGAATGTTGCGCCCGACCGCACCATCCCCGCCGCCACGGACCCCTCGCGGAGCGCGCTCGCGGCGTTCGGACTGGATGGTGAGGACGCAGTCGGTGAGCACCTCGATCTCCCGGATCAACCCTTCGCCGCCGGGATGCTTACCGGCCCCGCCCGAACCGTGACGCAGCTCGTAGCGCCATACCCGCAGTGGGTAGTCGAGCTCCATTGCCTCCGCTGGCGTGTTCTGGGTGTTCGTCATGCCGGTGTGCACTCCGGACATGCCCCGCCGGTGCGGTGTTCCGCCTTCCCCACCGCCCAGGGTCTCGTAGTAGCTGAACGACGCGTCCCCGCTGGCGCCGAGCAGCAGGTTGTTCATGGTGCCCTGGCTCGCCGCCGGCACTCGGTCCGGGACTGCCTGGGCGAAGGCGCCCAGCAGCACGTCGACGATCCGCTGGCTGGTCTCGACATTGCCAGCGGCGGTCGGCGCGGGAAATGTGGCGTTCACCACCGACCCTTCGGGAGCCCGCACGTGTAAGGACCGGTAACAGCCGGCGTTGGGTGGGGCGTCAGGGTCGGTGAGCATCCGGAAGACGAACATCGACGAGGACAGCGTCACCGCGAACACCGCGTTGCAGTTGACGGGGATCTGCGGGTCGCTTCCGTCGAAGTCGATCATCACCTCATCGCCGGAGACGGTGACGGTGGCGCGGATCTGCACCCCGCCGCCGATCTCCAGTACGTCGGAGTGCGAGTAGCGGCCATCCGGGATCTCGGCCACCGCCGCGCGCACGCGGCGGTCGGAGTAGTCGCAGACCGCGGCCATCGACTCGTGCAGCCGTTGCACGCCCAGCCGTTCGGCCAGCTCCCGGAGCCGAACGGCGCCGACGTGGTTGGCCGCGAACTGGGCCCGCAGGTCCCCGCGACGCTCCCCCGGCGTCCGCGAGTTGGCGGCGATCAGCCGCACGACGTCCTCGTGTTCGCCGTCGGCGTCGGCGATGCGGATCGGTGGGATCCGGACACCCTCCATCGCGATCTCGGTGGCGGCGGCCGGCATCGAACCGGGGGCTGCGCCGCCGACGTCGGCGTGGTGCGCCCGGTTGGCGACGTAGCCGAGCAGTCGACCGTCGGCGTCACCGACGGCGGCGACGATGGTCAGGTCGGGCAGGTGCGTGCCGCCCATGTACGGGTCATTGAGGCAGACCTGCACGCCGGGGGCGAGCCCGCCGTAGGCATCGAGGACAGCGCGGACGCTGGCCGGCATCGACCCGAGATGCACCGGGATGTGCTCGGCCTGCGCGACCATCTCGCCGGCCGCGTCGAACACCGCCGCGGAGCAGTCGGCGCGTTCCTTGATGTTCGGGGAGTAGGCGGCACGGCGCAGCGCCACCCCCATCTCCTCGGCGACCCCGGCGATGGCGTGCCGGAAGACCTCCAGCTCCACGGCAGACAATCCGCTCACGAGTCCTCCTCGCTTGCGCTCGTCGGCCGCGTTCGCGGCGCTGCTGTGTTCGATGGTGAGCTCGCAAGCTCGCTCACGACAGATGCACCACCAGATTGTGCGCGTCGTCCACCTCGGCCCGATCGTCCCGAGCCAGCAGCGTGGTCGTGTCGGGCTGCTCGATCAGCGCGGGTCCGTGCACCTCGTCGCCGGGTCGCAGCACCGCCCGGGACACCACCCGTGCCTCGACCGTCTCGCCGCCCACACCAATGTCGCGGGAGCGCTCCTCGGCCGACTCCCCCTGGTCCCAGTCGCCCGGTGGCGCGGCGAGGATCGGGGTCCCGGTGGCCACCACCCGCAGCGTGACCACGTCTACCCGCTCCTCGCGCATGGCGTATCCGTAGGCCTGCTCATGCGCGGCATGCAGGAGCTCGGCGAGGTCCGCGCCGTCGTCCCGCACGGTGATCCGCAGCTCGTGCGACTGCCCCGCGTAACGTGCGTCCGCAACCCGGCGGATGCTCACCTCGCCGGTCACGCCCTGCCGGGCAAGTTCCGCACGGGCCTGCTCGGTCAGCTCCTCCCAGGCCCCCGACAAGTCGGTACCGGCGTCGGCCAGCATCGTCCGGGACGCCTCGAACCGGGGTGGGGCGAGCAGCAGGCCGAGCGCGCTGAGCACTCCCGGCGCGGGTGGCACGACGACCGCCGGGCAGCCGAGCTCCCGGGCCAGTGCCGTGGCGTGCAACGGACCGGCGCCCCCGTAGGCGACCAGCACCAGTCGGGACGGATCGATGCCCCGCTCGGTGCTCACCTTGCGCAGCGCGCGGGCCATCGTCGCGCGGACGACGGCGAGCACGCCGTGCGCCCCGCCAGCCGACGCCGGCAGCGCGTCCAGCACCCTCCGCGCGGCGTCCACGTCCAGCCGCAGGCCACCACCGAGCTCACGGTCCGGATCGAGGTGCCCGAGTACGCAATGCGCGTCGGTGACGGTCGGTTCCTGCCCGCCCTGGCCGTAGCAGGCCGGCCCGGGGTCGGCGCCCGCTGACCGGGGCCCGACCCGCAGTGCCCCGCCCGCGTCGATCCAGGCGATCGACCCTCCGCCCGCTCCCACCGAATGGACCCCGACCGCCGGCGTGCGGAACGGCAGGCCCGCGATCTGCGACGACGTCGACACCTCCGGCGCACCGCCGCGGATCAGGCAGACGTCGGTGGAGGTGCCGCCCATGTCGAAGGCGATCGCGTCGTCAAACCCGGCCGAGCGGGCCACCGCCCCGGCTGCGACCACACCGGCCGCCGGCCCGGACAGCAGCGTGTGCACCGGCGCAGCAGCGGCGTAAGCGATCCCGGCAGTACCGCCGCTCGAGGTCATCACCGTGATCGTCGGGTCGGGTAGGCGCTGGCTGAGGTTGGACAGGTAGCGGCGCATCACCGGCTCCACGGCTGCGTTGAGCACGCAGGTGGAGCCACGCTCGAACTCGCGAAACTCGGCCAGCAGGGCACTGGACCGGGTGACCGGCACCCGAAGCCGCTCCAGCGCCTCGCACAACCGACGTTCGTGCTGCGGGCCGGCATAGGCGAACAACAGGCTCACCGCGACCGACTCCGGCTCAAGCGCCCCGACTTGTTCGACGACGCGCTCGATCTCCTCCTCGGTGAGCTCGATGACCGGCTTGCCGTCCGGCCCCATCCGCTCGACCACGGTCACCACCCGATCCCGGGGCACCAGGGGCTCCGGCCGGGTCACCGACAGGTCATACAGCGCCGGACGGTCCTGCCGGCCGATCTCCAGCACATCGGCGAACCCGTCGGTGGTGACGAAGACCGTGCGGGCGATGCGGCGCTCCAGCACCGCGTTCGTCGCCGTCGTCGTGCCATGGGGCATGAGGCCCAACGCGTCTCCCGACCAGCCCTCGCGCACGCCCCGCTCGACGCCCTCGGCCTGGTTGCGCGGCGTCGTCGGTACCTTGACCGCCCGCGGCCGGTGGCCCTCGGCATGCACAACGATGTCGGTGAACGTACCGCCCACATCGACACCCGCACTGACCGTCACCGTTGCAGGATCCCGCATCCGCGCCGCGCCAGCACCACCGCAAACCCAGCAACCGCAGACGAGTTGGCCGACCGGCGCCCGCCCCACGACCGCAGCCGGCCGACGGGCCCGCTCTGTAGAGCAGCCGAGACCGGCCGGGACGACGTGGAGAGCGATTCGAAGTCGCTGGACGGGCAGACCGGTCAGCTGTTCAGCGGCGTTTCCGACCTGACCGGCGGTGACGGACCGGGTCGAACGACCGGGTCGAAGGACCGTGACAAGAAGGGCGTCGGCCGCTGCCGGGCCATCCGTAACGCAGCCAGGATCAACGGCGGCACAAGACACCGGACAGCCGAGGTGGGCTCTGATGCAGCCGTCACGAGATCGACGACCGCCACCCTCGGGGCGACTGCCCAGGCGGCGAACCGACCATATCGAAGACGCGGCTGCGTGGCTGCTGGCCACCATCGCCTTGTTCGTGCTGCTGCTGGCGACATGGGGTGCCGCCGGTGTCCATGCCGACGCGCTCGACCAG
Source organism: uncultured Actinomycetota bacterium (assembly GCA_963780835.1). Lineage (GTDB taxonomy): Bacteria > Actinomycetota > Actinomycetes > Mycobacteriales > Pseudonocardiaceae > Pseudonocardia. The sequence continues at coordinate 47,941 of CAWADQ010000060.1, forward strand.
AGCCGGCTCCAGCATGGGCAACGGACACAGGTCGACGCTGTGCTTCTGGAGGACCCGCCGCGGGTTACCGCGAGGCCGATTCCCAGGACGTGGCGTGGAGGTCGGTCCGCTTCGCGGACACCTCGGGCAGCGAGCACGTCGCCGACGTCCCGGTCGCGAGTTCCACGAGCCCTATCTCGCCCACAACGCCCGCATCTGCGAGCTGCTCGAGGCCGGGGAGCGCGAGGCCGCGGCGGAGGCGGTCGCCGAGTACCTGCGCGAGGCCGAGGAGCACCTCCTGCGCGACTACCCGGGTTGAGCGAACGCGGCGTTGGCTCCATCCAACTGAGCGAACGCGGCGTTCCGTCGGATCGGGCCGTGCCGGCGTGGCCGTCGCACCTCGTCCGCGCCGTCGCAGAGCGGCCGCGACCGTCACACCCGGCACAACACGTGCGCCAGCCACACCACCTGTGCGACGCCCGATCAGGAGTGCGACCGTCCCGCCGGCCGCTCCGGTCAGCCCGTGTTGCGCAGCCCCGCGGCGATACCGTTCACCGTCTGCAGCAGCGCCCGGTTGATGTCGGCGTCCGCGTCGGCGGACTTGCGTCGCTGCGCCAGCAGCTCCACCTGCAGGTGGTGCAGCGGTTCCAGGTACCCCGCGCGCACGGACAGCGTGTTGCGCAGCACCGGGTGCCGGGCCAGGAGCGTCGTCGTGCCGAGCAGCCGGAGCACCTCGCGCACGGTGATCTCGTGCTCGGCCTTGATCAACTCGAAGATCGGCTGCAACCCCGGCTCGACGAGGTTGGTGACGTAGAACTCGGCGATCCGCAGGTCCGTCTTCGCCAGCGTCATCTCGATGTTGCCGAGCAGGTTCTTGAAGAACGCCCACGATGCCATCTCGTCGAGCACCGGGCCGTAGCCCGCCTCCCGCGCCGCGCGCAGCCCGCTGCCGAACCCGAACCAGCCGGGCACGACCATCCGCGTCTGCGTCCAGCCGAACACCCACGGGATCGCCCGCAGGTCGTCCAGCGTCGGAGCCGACGTGCCGGGCCGCTTCGACGGCCGCGAGCCGACGTTGAGCCGGCCGAGCTCGTCGACCGGGGTCGCGGCGGAGAAGAAGTCGGGCAGCCCGGGGTCGTCGACGAGATGCCGATACGCGGCGCGGGCATGGTCGCTGATGTGGTCCATCGCCTCGTCGAACCGGTCCAGCGTCTCGGGGTCCACCCGTGACGCCGTGTGCAGCAGGGTGGCGTCGAGGGTCGAGGCGAGCAGGATCTCCAGGTTGTCGTGCGCGAGCGCGGGCACCGAGTACTTGTCGGAGATCGTCTCGCCCTGCTCGGTCAGCTTCATGGTCGCGTCGACCGTGCCGAACGGCGTCGCCATCACGGCCTCGCCCGCCGGGCCGCCGCCCCGGCCGACCGACCCGCCCCGGCCGTGGAACAGCCGCAGGCGCACGCCGTGCTTGGCCGCGACGTCACGCAGCTGGCGCTGCGCCCGGTGGATCTGCCACTGCGAGGTGGTGATCCCGGCGAGCTTGTTCGAGTCGGAGTAGCCCAGCATGATCTCCTGCAGGTCGCCGCGGTTGCGTGACCTGCTGGCGGTAGCCGGGCACGGACAGCAGCTCGTCGAGCAGCGGGCCGGCCTGCGACAGCTCCTCGACGGTCTCGAACAGCGGCACGAGGTCGACCGACGAGCGCGGGTTCTGCTTGAGCTCGACCATGTACGCCTCGCGGGCCAGCACGGCGACGGCGAGCAGGTCGTCGACGCCCTGACACATCGAGACGATGTACGTGCTGCACACCTCGGGGCCGTACTGGTGCTGCACCTCGTGCAGCATGTCGAAGATCGCCAGCACGTCCTTGGACTCGTCCGGCAGCCCGTAGTGGCGGCGGACCAGCGGGCGTCCCTGGTCCAGCTCGCGGGCCAGCAGCGCGGTCCGCTCGGAACGGGTCAGCTCGGCGTAGGGCTTGTCCAGCTCGCCGAGCGCGTCGTAGATCGCCCCGAGCGCCGCGTGGTGCTTGCCGCTGTGCTCGCGGATGTCGAGCTCGGCCAGGTGCAGCCCGAACGCCTTGGCCGCGCGCAGCGTGCGGGCCAGCCTGCCGTCCGCGATCCGGTCGCCCAGGTGCTCGCGCAGGGAGCGGTCGAGCACCCGCAGGTCCGCGACGTACTCCTGCGCGCCGAGGTAGTCGCGGCCGGCCACGTGCGGCGCGCTGTCTCGCGGATCCGCGCGCGGGTGGCCTCGAGCCGGGCCCGGACGTAGGAGAGCTTGAGCCGGTAGGGCTCGTTCGAGTTGAGCCGGATGTAGCGGTCGTAGCACCTCGGGCAGCGCGCGCCGGTCACGGGCGAGCGACCCGCGCAGCTCCTCGGAGACGCCCACCACCCGCGTCGAGATCGACAGCTCGTCGATCAGCCGCTCGACCGACTGCAGGTGGATGCGCAGCGCCCGGTCCGCGTTCAGCGCGATGACCTCGCGCGTGACGTCCGGGGTGACGAACGGGTTGCCGTCGCGGTCGCCGCCGACCCACGACCCCAGCACCAGTGGCCGGGCGTCGTCCGGGACGGTGAACCCGACGGCGCGTGCCTCGCGCTCGAACTCGCCGACGAGCTGGGGAACGGTGTTGCGCGCCAGCTGCTCCAGGTACCAGCCGATCGCGCTCGCCTCGTCCGTGACCGTGGGCTTGCCCGGCCGGATCTCGTCGGTCTGCCACAGGAGGTCGACGAGCCCGCGAGCTCGTCGTCGTCACCGAGGAGCCCCGCCTGGCGGCGTCGGCTCCTCGGACATGCGTTGGCGCCCCGCGGTCGAGCGCCTCGCCGACCCGGCGCAGCACCCGCAGCACCGACTGGCGGGACGACTCGGTGGGGTGCGCGGTGAACACCGGCCGCAGCTCGAGCAGCTCCAGGGCCGCCTGCACCTCGGCGCGCGCCTCCCCGGGGAACGCCTCGGCCAGCCGCTGCATGAGGTCGCGCAGCGGGCGGTGGTCCGCAGGCCGCAGCGAACGCAGCTCGCGGGAGCGGTGCAGCTGCTCGGCGGTGTTCGCGAGCTGGAAGTACTGGGAGAACGCGCGGCTCAGCGCGACGGCGGTGCCCGAGTCCAGCCCGGAGAGCGCGTTCGTGATCTCTGCGCCGCCGCTCTCCGGCGCCTGCCGCGACAGCCTGCGGACCTCCTCGACCAGCTCCAGCAGCTCCGGGCCGCCGTGGTGGGAGAGGGTCCGGCCGAGCATGGTGGTCAGACGGCGGATGTCGGCGCGCAGCGACTCGTGCTCGGACTCGGAGACGACGCCTGCGGAGGCGGCGACGGGATCGGCGAGCTGGGGACGTAGGAGGGCAGGCTCGGACACGATCGGTCTCCCTCGGGTACAGCGGCGTGGTGGGGCCACTCGCCGCGGTGAGAGGGGCCGTTCATCTTCATCGTGCCTCCGCGCGGTCGGCGGACGCCAGCGCTGGGGTGGGATGTCACGCACCGGAGTCGGCCGGGGATGCCAGCAAGGTGGCCCTGCTGCAACAGGATTGGAGTAGGGCCACCTTGCTGCAAACCCCGCACACCCGCCGGCCCCGCGGAAAGAGCGCTCCGTAACGAGCGGACAACCGAGGCGTAACGGCGGTCGCCAACGCTGGACGGCGTGAGCCACCCGACCTACGACGTAGCGCGGCCGACCCGTACGCCTCCGGCCGGCCGCACCGGGGTCACGTGGTGACCGCAGGCGTCGCCACGCACTGCCCGTACTGCTCGTTGCAGTGCGGGATCACGCTCACGCCCCAGCCGGACGGCTCGCTCGAGCTGGTCGGCCGTGCCGACTTCCCGGTCAACCGCGGTGGGCTGTGCATCAAGGGCGCCACCGCCACCGAGCTGCTCGACCATCCCGAACGGCTCACCACCCCGCTCGTCCGGGACTCCCGCGACGCCCCTTTCCGGCCCGCGACCTGGGACGACGCGCTCGACCGGATCGCCGCGGCGATCACCCGCACGCAGGCCGCGCACGGCCGGGACGCCGTCGGCGCGTTCGGCGGGGGCGGGCTGACCAACGAGAAGGCCTACCAGTTCGGCAAGTTCGTCCGCGTCGCGTTGCGCAGCCGCAACATCGACTACAACGGCCGGTTCTGCATGTCGTCCGCCGTCGCGGCCGGCACGCGGGCGTTCGGGATGGACCGCGGCCTGCCGTTCCCGTTCGACGACATCCCGAAGGCCGACGTGCTCGTCCTCGTCGGGAGCAATCCGGCCGACACGATGCCGCCCGCGATGCGCTTTCTCGCCGACGGCCGCGAGCGCGGCGCCCGGCACGTCGTGATCGACCCGCGGCGCACGGCCACCGCCGAGCTCGCGCACACCCACCTGCAGCCGGTGCCGAACACCGACCTCTCGCTGGCCAACGGCCTGCTGCACATCGCGATCCGGGAGAACCTGGTCGACGAGGAGTACGTCGCCGCCCGCACGAACGGGTTCGACGCCGTGCGCCGCGCCGTCCGCGCCTACTGGCCGGACCGGGTCGAGCGCACCACCGGCATCGCCGTCCCCGACCTCTACGACCTCGTGCGCAGCCTCGCCGCCGCGCCGGCCGCGATGATCCTCACCGCCCGCGGCGCCGAGCAGCACGCCGACGGCACCGACACCACGCAGGCCTGGATCAACCTCGCGCTGGCGCTCGGGCTGCCCGGCCGCGGGCCGGGCTCGGGCTGGGGGACGATCACCGGGCAGGGCAACGGCCAGGGCGGGCGCGAGCACGGGCAGAAGGCGGACCAGCTGCCCGGCTATCGCTCGCTGAAGAACGCCGCCGACCGCGCGCACGTCGCCGCGGTGTGGGGCGTCGACCCCGACGAGCTGCCCGGGCCGGGCGTGAGCGCCTACGAGCTGCTGGACAGCCTGGGCAGGGACGTGCGGGCGCTGCTGGTCAGCGCCTCGAACCCGGTGGTGAGCGCGCCCAACGCCCGCCACGTCGAGGAGCGGCTGCGCGCCCTGGACTTCCTCGTCGTCACCGACATCTTCCTGTCCGAGACCGCGCAGCTGGCCGACGTCGTGCTGCCCACCACGCAGTGGGCCGAGGAGAGCGGCACGATGACCAACAGCTGCGGGCGGCCGACGCGGTGTGCCCGCACTCCGACGGCCCGCTGGCGGACGGGCAGTTCGACGCGAAGAAGGTGATCTGCCCGCTGCACAACTACTTCTTCTCGCTGGCGGACGGCACGTGCCTGAACGGCGACTACGCCGTACGCACGTACCCGGTGCGCGAGGAGGCGGGGAAGATCGTCGTCGACGCGTAGCGGCACTCCGCAGAACGCGCGTGCACTTCGCAGAGGTCGCGGCCCCTGCGAAGTGCACGCGCAGTCTGCGAGGTCAGCCGATCGGACCCTTGAAGCCCTGTCGGGCCGAGGCGTCGTCGATGCCCACGAGCTCCCGGTAGCCCGGGCCCTTGACGTTGTCGCCCGTGACGGTCGCGCCGCTGGCGCGCTTCTGCAGAGCGATGGCCTTCGAGCCGCTGCCCGCGAAGTTGTTGTCGGAGAACGTCACGTTCTGAATGTCCTGGAGTGCGACCGTCTGGGCCGGGGCGTGGCACTCGAAGTAGTTGCCGGCGATCGTCCAGTTCGCGCTCTGGCCCACGCCGTTGCCCTGGCCGTCGCCGTCGTCGTCGTGCGGGCCCTCGGCCATCAGGCACTGGTGGAACTGCGCGCTCGCGCACTTGTTGTTGAGGATCTTGATGTTCGAGCTGGCCGACTCGGAGTCCGAGGTGTAGGTCTGCATGCAGTCCGTGTGCGGAGCGCCGCCCTTGCTCTCGTTCGCCCAGATGTCGTGCGAGTCGTTGTGCTGGATGGTGATGTTGTTGCCGAAGAAGCGCATCGCGTCGACGTCGTCGCTGCCGATGTTGACCGACGAGATGTCGTTGTCCTGCACGGTGATGTTGTTGCCCGAGACGTAGATCCCGTTGTCACTCGCGCCTTTGGAGACGAATCCCTCGAGGACGATGTTGTCGCCGCGCGCGGTGATCCCGGGAACGGTCGCCGTACCCATTCCGGAGTAGATCACCGGCGCCGTCGGCGTGCCGCCCCCGCGGATCTCCAACCGGTTGGGGAGCGTCCCGGTGAAGCACACCGTGTCGCCCGCCTTCACCGCGGGCACCGCGCCGCCGCCGGCCTGGACCGTGCACTTCGACGTCACCGCTCGCCGGCCCGGCGCGGCCGTGTCCGTGGCGGCCGGCGCGGTGGACGCCGCGGCGGTGCCGCCGGTGGCGGATCCCGTGGTGGGTCCCGAGGGTGCCTGCGGTGCGGCCGTCACGCCGCCGTTCGGGTTGTCGATCACGAACGACGTGGTGGCCGACTGCGCGCCCGCCTTCACGGTCGCCGTCGCCGGCCCGGCGCAGCTCGGCGTGATCGCGAACTGGGCGAGCAGGGCGTCCGCGGTCGCGACCATCGAGCTCCGCCCGGTGCACCCGCCGACCGTCACCGTGAACTCGACGTTCGCCTGCCGGGCGAAGCCCGTGGCCAGCAGCGACACCGCGGAATCCGTCCGCTCCTTGACCACCACGGCCGGAGCGGCCGGAACCGCCGGGACCGCTGCGGCGGCCGGAACCGCCGGGGCTGCCGGGACCGCTGCGGCGGCCGGAACCGCCGGCGCTGCCGGAACCGCCGGGGCTGCCGGGACCGCCGGAGGGGCTGGGACAGCCGGGACACCAAGGTCACCAGGAGCTGCCGCTGCGGGGCCGGCCGCGAGGCCGAGCAGCGCGACGACACTGCCTGCCGTGGTGAGGAGCCGCGCGATGCGCCGCCGCCTCCGATGACTCACGTTCGCCATGACGCTCCTGGGTTGCTGCTTCGAGGGCGATCGTAGCCAGAGTGTTATGCGCGTCATCCCCGAATGCAGGGGATCGCCCGGATCGTGCGACGCGGCGCCGTTCGTCGACGTGGCCCGTGCTGTCGGCGCCTGCCACCGATCCCGGCTTTGACGCCGCATTCGCCCTCGCGGTACACGCCGCTGCCGCTCGTCCCGAGGAGATGCACGAGCCCCCCGTCCCAGAGGGTGCGTGGAACACGCCCTGCTGCAAGGGGGCTCGTGGATCGGGTTGCCTCCGTTACCGCCCTCCTGCTGCGGACGGTCGGCGTTCAGCGGTCGATGGCATCGCCGCCGGACTCAGGCGACGGCGGGTGGGGGCTCCGCCGCGCCCGTCATGATCGCCACCGCCTCGGACATCGAGTGCGACTGCGGGGTGATCACCGTCGCCCGCCTGCCGAGGCGCTGGATGTGGATCCGGTCGGCGACCTCGAACACGTGCGGCATGTTGTGGCTGATCAGGATCACCGGGAGCCCGCGGTCGCGGACGTCGCGGATCAGCTGCAGCACCCGGTTGCCCTCCTTGACGCCCAGGGCCGCCGTCGGCTCGTCGAGGATCACGACCTTGCTGCCGAACGCCGCCGACCGGGCCACCGCCACGCCTTGGCGCTGGCCGCCGGACAGGCTCTCCACCGCCTGACCGATGTTCTGCAGCGTGGCGATCCCCAGCTCGCTCATGTACCGCTTGGCCTCTTCGCGCATGTGCTTGCGGTCGAGCATGCGGAACACCGAGCCGAGGACCCCGGGCTTGCGCTGTTCGCGGCCGAGGAACAGGTTGTCCGCGATGTCCAGCCCGGGGGCGACGGCGAGGGTCTGGTAGACGGTCTCGATGCCGGCGCGCCGGGCGTCCATCGGGTTGGCGAAGCGCACCTCCCGGCCCTCCAGCTTGATCACGCCCGCGTCCGGGATCAGCGCCCCGGACAGCGCCTTGATCAGGCTGGACTTGCCCGCGCCGTTGTCGCCGATCACCGCGAGGATCTCGCCCGGGTAGAGCTCGAGGTCGCTGTCGACGATCGCGGTGACCGGCCCGTACCGCTTGACCAGGCCCTTCGCCTCGAGCACCGGCGTCTCGGTGCGCGGCGGCGGCGAGGTCGCCTCGGTGGCCGTCATACCTTCACCTTCCGGATCCACTGGTCGATCGCGACGGCGAGCAGCACCAGGATGCCGATCGCGAAGCCCTGCCAGACCACCTCGACGCCGGCGAGCTGCAGCCCGTTGCGGAACACACCGACGATCAGCGCGCCGACCAGCGTGCCCAGCACGATGCCGCGTCCGCCGAAGAGGCTCGTCCCGCCGATCACCACGGCGGTGATCGAGTCGAGGTTGTACTCGACGCCGACGTTCGGGCTGGCCGACGCCAGCCGGCCGATCAGCACCCAGGCGCCGATCGCGTAGAGCGCGCCGGCCACGACGTAGACCGACAGCAGCACGCGGTCGGTCCGGATACCGGCGAGGCGGGCGGCCTCGATGTCGTCACCGGTGGCGTAGACGTGCTTGCCCCACGCCGTCTGGCCCAGCGCGTAGTAGAAGGCGGCGAAGAGCAGGAGCATGATCACCGTGCCGTAGGTGAGGCGGAACCCGCCCAGCCCGATCGTGTCGCCCGTCCACGTCATGATCGGCGGCATGTCCGAGCCGCGGATGGTCTCGCTGCGGCTCACCACCGAGTTCAGCGAGAAGAAGATGCTGAGCGTGGCGAGCGTGACGATGAACGGCGGCAGCTTGAGCCGGGTGACCAGCAGTCCGTTGATCGACCCCATCGCCAGGCCGCACAGGAAGCCGACGATCAGCGCGAGGCCGCCGGGCAGCCCGGCCTTCGTGGTCAGGTTGGCCATGATGACCGAGGTGAACACGGTGATCGCGCCCGTGGACAGGTCGATGCCCGCGGTGAGGATCACCAGCGTCTGACCCAGTGCCAGCACGGCGATGACCGTGACCTGGGCGAGCACGAGCCCGAGGTTGGCCGCCGAGAGGAACCGGCCGCTGATGATCGAGAACGCGATGATCGACAGGAGCAGGACCGCGAGCGGTCCCAGGATCGGGCGGGCGTGCAGGACGTGCTGGATGCGCAGGCCCAGCGACTCGGGCTTCGGTGCTGCTCGAACCCGGTGTCGGGCTCGGGCGCGCGGGTGGCCGTCCCCCCGCCGCCGGACGGGGCGTCGCCGGATGAGACGTCACTTGCCATGCGGACCTCCCGGTCGCCAGAGTGGGGCCCGGCCGGCGCTCCGGCCGGCCGGGCGCAGGACCGTCAGCCCCAGCAGTTCTGCTGGCCGAAGGTGGTGTCCTGGGACGGGACGCCGGTCTGCGGCTGGTCGGTGATCAGGTTGACGCCGGTGTCGACGAAGGTCTTGCCGGCCGTGTTCTCCGGCTTGGTGCCGTCCTTGGCGAACGCGGCGATCGCGTTCACGCCCTCCTGCGCCATCTTCAGCGGGTACTGCTGCGAGGTGGCGCCGATCTGGCCCGCCTTGACCGCCGCGACGCCGGGGCAGCCGCCGTCGACCGAGACGATCGTGACGTCGTTCTGCTTGCCCGCCGCCTCGAGCGCGGCGTAGGCGCCCGCCGCGGCCGGCTCGTTGATCGTGTAGACGAGGTTGATCGACGGGTCCTTCTGGAGCAGGTTCTCCATCGCCGTGCGGCCGCCCTCCTCGGCGCCGTCGGTGACGTCGTGGCCGACGATCCGCGGGTCGGACTCGTCGCCGATCTGGTCCTTGTTGGCGACGTCGATGCCGAAGCCGGACAGGAAGCCCTGGTCGCGCTGGACGTCGACGGAGACCCCGTTCGGGCTCAGGTCGAGCATCGCGATCCGTGCCTGCTTGCCCTCGGCGTCGAACTTCGCCTTGGCCCACTGCCCGATCAGGTTGCCGGCCTGGAAGTTGTCGGTCGCGAACGTGGCGTCGGCGGCGTCCGGCGGGTCGACGGGCGTGTCGAGTGCGATGACGAGCATCCCGGCCTGCTTGGCCTTGTCCAGCGACGGGACGATCGCCTTGGAGTCGTTCGCCGTGATCATGAAGCCCTTGGCGCCCGCGGAGATCAGGTTCTCGATGGCCTGGACCTGGGACTCGTTGTCGCCGTCCTGCTTGCCCGCGAAGGTCTGCAGCTGCACGCCCGCCTGCTGCGGCGGCCTGGGTCGCGCCCTCCTTCATCTTGACGAAGAACGGGTTGGTGTCGGTCTTGGTGATCAGGCCGACGATCACCTCTTCGCCCGAGGCGGCGCCCCGGTCGTGCCCGACCCGCCGGAGCTGGACGACCCGCCACCCCCGCAGGCGGCGAGCACGAGGGAGGCCGTGAGGCCGGTGGCGATCACGGCGGCACGGCGGCCGCTGGGGGAGATGGGGTTCCGCACTGGTGAGACCTCTCGTCTTCATCGACCGGGAAGCTCGGTGGACAACGTTGTCGGCGGAGCGTGAGGCACGCCACACTGGCGGGCAAGCGCGGATCCGGGCAGGCGGAATCACGGTTCCGTAACGATCACCCGACGAGGTGGCGCCCGACGTGCCGGGCGACGCGGAGGGGGCGGGCGTGAACGACGGCAGGCGGCCGACGATGCGCGACGTCGCCGCCCGCGCCGGGGTCAGCCTCAAGACCGTCTCGCGGGTGGTCAACGACGAGTCGGGGGTCTCGCCCGCGCTCGTCGGCCGCGTCCGGCAGGCCGTCGACGACCTGGGCTTCCGGCCCAACGTCGGCGCCCGCGTCCTGCGCCGCGCCGACGCCCGCACCGCGTCGGTCGGGTTGCTGCTCGACGACGTCGCCGACCCGTTCTCGGCGACGGTCCTGCGCGCGGTGCAGGACGCGGCGCAGGCGCGGGGGGTGGTGGTGCTCTCCGCGAGCGTGGACGGCGACGCCGGGCGGGAGCGGTCGCTCGCCGCCGCGTTCGCCGCCCGCCGCGTCGACGGCCTGATCCTCCTGCCCGCCGCGGCCGACCAGTCCTACCTCGCTGCCGAGGTGGCGTCGGGTACCGCGGTCGTGTGCGTGGGCCGCATGCCGGGTCGGCTCGACGTCGACGCCGTGGTGGCGACCGACGCGGCCGGCGCGGCGTCGGCCGTCCGGCACCTCGCGGCGGCCGGCCACACCCGGATCGCCTTCCTCGGCGACCGGGCCGCGGGCGCCGCCCGGCTCGCCGGCTACCGGACCGGGCTCGAGGCGGCCGGGTTGGTCCCCGACCCGGCGCTGGTCGTGCCCGACCTCGCCGACGCCGCGCTCGCCGAGCAGGCCGTGACGGCGCTGTTCCGGACGTCCGCCCCGCCGACGGCGCTGTTCACCGCGCGCGCCGCCGTGACCGTCGCGGCACTGCGCACGCTGCACCGGCTCGGGCTGCAGCGGCTCGTCGCGGTCGTCGGGTTCGGCGACTTCGTGACCGCGGACCTGCTGTCGCCCGCGGTGACGGTGGTGGCCCAGGACGTGCGGCGGATCGGGACGACCGCGGCGGACCTGCTCTTCGCCCGCCTGGCGGGGGAGGCCGGGCCCCCGGCGACGTACCCGGTGCCGACGGTGCTGGTCCCGCGCGGCTCGGGCGAGCTCCCCCCGCCGCCTCGCTGATCGTCAGGAGACGGCGGAACGCGGGATGCGCGCCTCCTCAGCGGTTCTCCCGAGGTCGGCCCGCCCCGGGAGCGGTCGCCCGCATCAGGCGGGCGACGTCGGCGCGGTCCGCCACCGACGGGTAGCCCCAGCCCGGGTCGTAGCCGTACATCGCGTCCAGGGGCGTCGCCTGCACCTGGCCCGTGAGGATCTCCACCGACGAGCAGCCGATCAGCCCGGGGTGCTCGACACCCGTGGCCTCCGCGAGCTTCAGCAGGTCCCGGCGCAAGGTGCGGATGTAGTTGGCGCAGCGCACCGACTTCAGGGCGGGGTCCAGCCCGTGCGCGAGCCACGGGTTCTGCGTCGTCACACCGGTCGGGCAGAGGTCGGTGTGGCACTTCTGGGCCTGGACGCACCCGATCGACAACATCGCCTCGCGGCCCGACGTTGACCACGTCCGCGCCGAGGGCGAAGGCGACGACGGCGTTCTCCGGCAGCCCCAGCTTGCCGGAGCCCACGAACACCACGCGCTCGTGCAGCCCGGCCTCCGCGAAGATCTTGTACACCCGGCTGAAGCCGTGCCGGAACGGCAGGCTCACCGAGTCCGCGAACACCAGGGGCGCAGCGCCCGTGCCGCCCTCGCCGCCGTCGATCGTCACGTGGTCGACCCCGCGCCCGGTGCCGGCCATCAGGCGGACGAGCTCGTGCCAGAACCCCAGATCGCCGACCGCGGACTTGATCCCGACCGGGAGCCCGGTCACGTCGGCGAGCATCTCGACCCAGTCGAGCATCTCGTCGACGTCGGAGAACTCCGCGTGCCGCGACGGGCTGACGCAGTCCTCTCCGCGCGGGACGCCCCGGGCCGCGGAGATCTCCGCCGACACCTTGGCGCGGGGCAGCACGCCGCCGAGACCGGGCTTGGCGCCCTGGCTGAGCTTGATCTCCAGGGCGCGCACCGGTGCGGAGGCGACCGTGTCCGTGAAGCGGGCGAGGTCGAACCGGCCGTGCTGGTCCCGGCAGCCGAAGTAGCCGCTGCCGATCTGGTAGACCAGCTCGCCGCCGCTGCGATGGTAGGGCGAGATGCCGCCCTCGCCGGTGTTCTGCAGGCAGCCCGCCAGCGCGGCAGCGCGGTTCAGCGCGGTGACGGCGTTGCCCGACAGCGCCCCGAAGCTCATCCCGGAGATGTTCACGACCGAGTCGGGACGGAACGCGTGCCGCCGCCCCCGCGCGGCGCCGAGCACCTTCGCGCACGGCAGCCACGCGTGCTCGCCGACGTGGGGCGCCGTCGGCGGGGCCGCGGGGCCGAAGGTCCGGTGCTTGATGATCACGTAGCCGGGCGTGTGCTCGATGTCGTTGTCCGTGCCGAACCCGAAGTTGTTGTTCTCGAGCTTGGCCGAGGCGTAGACCCAGCGGCGCTGGTCGCGGCTGAACGGGCGTTCCTCGTCGTTGCCCGCGACGACGTACTGCCGCAGCTCCGGCCCGAGCCGCTCGATCAGGTAGCGGGCGTGCCCGATCACGGGGAAGTTGCGCAGGATCGCGTGCCGGCGCTGGAGCAGGTCGTGCGCCGCGACCCCGGTCAGCGCTGCCACGGCAGCCGCCCGAGGGACGCCCTCGTCCATCTCATCGCGCGAGTATGCGCGAGCGGGCGCGGGGCCACCGGGTGCCGCGGCGTTCTCAGCCTCGTCTTGGGCGGTGGCGGATACCCTCGATCGCGTGTCCGGCGCCCTCGGCTGGCTGCGTGCCCGGCTGGGTGTGCGGGTGGTCACCTCCCTCGCGGCCGCCCTCTCGGTGGCCGTCGTGCTGCTGCTCGCCGGTGCCGCGCTCGTCCTGCTCACCGACCGGCTGCTGCGCAGCTCGCTGGAGGACACCGGGAAGCAGCAGGCCGAGGTGGTGGCCCAGCGGGTCGCGGCGAACTTCGAGGACGACGTCAAGCAGAACGCCGTCGACGCCACCGCCGAGCGCGGCGACCTCGTCCAGGTGGTGCGGGACTACGGCGACGACGGCGACCACGACATCGAGGTCCTCGGTGCCTCGAACCCGCTGTGGACGATGAAGCCGATGGCGTCGGTGCTGCCCGACCCGGGCGACACCGAGGTCGTGGGGAAGGCGTGGGTGACCCACCGGGACGGGATCAAGCAGACCGATCCCGAGACGACCGAAGAGGTCATGGTCGTCGCCTACGGGACGTCGGTGAAGGGTCGCGACCTCGTCGTCTACGCCGCACAGCCGCTGGAGAACGTGCACGAGGCCGTCGACACCGTCTTCCACCTGGTGCTGATCGGGATCCCGCTGCTGGTGCTGATCACCGGGATCGTCACCTACCTCGCGGCGGGGCGGGCCCTGCGCCCGGTCGAGGCCATCCGCGCGCGGGTCGCGACGACCCGCGACCCGTCGGTCCGCGTGCCGGTGCCCCCGGCCCGCGACGAGGTCGGCAGGCTGGCCGAGACCATGAACGAGATGCTCGCCCGCCTGCAGGCGGGCCAGGCCGTGCAGCGCCGTTTCGTCGCGGACGCGAGCCACGAGCTGCGCAGCCCGCTGGCGACGATCGCGACCGGCCTGGAGTTGCTGGCGCGCGGCAGCTCCAGGCCGGCCGCCGACCGCGACACGGTCACCGCCCTGCGCGGCGAGACCGCGCGGCTGGGTCGGCTGGTCGACGCGCTGCTGCTGCTCGCCCGCGCCGACGAGAGCGGCCTGCGGCCGCGGTTCGAGGACGTCGACCTGGACGAGGTCGCCGAGGCGGAGCGGCTGCGGCCGGCGGGCCGGATCGTCCCCCGGATCGAGGCCGCGCACGTGCGGGTCGTCGGCGACCGGGGGCAGCTCGCCCAGGTCGTGCGCAACCTCGTCGACAACGCCTGCCGGCACGCCCGCTCGACGGTGGTGGTCTCGGTGCGGCGCGTCGGACGAGGTGACTACGCGGCGCTGGACGTCGCGGACGACGGGCCGGGCGTGCCGACCGACCAGCGGGCGCGCGTGTTCGAGCGGTTCGTCCGTCTCGACGACGCCCGCGCCCGGGCGGACGGCGGTGCCGGGCTGGGGCTCGCGATCGTCGCGGAGGTGGTCGCGGCGCACGGCGGCACGGTGGACGTCGTCGGCAGCCCGCTGGGCGGAGCCCTGTTCCGGGTGCGGCTGCCGCTGCCGCCGGAGGCAGCCCGAGCCCGAGGTGGTGGTGGAGCCGACGTCGGCACGGCGGCCGAGCCCGGTGCCGCGTCCGTCGACCGTCTGAGGGACGCCCGGACTTCGTCTCGGTGCAGGTCAGAGGCGCACCACGGCTGTTTGATCAAGGGCGGGCGACGATGACGCGCCTCTCACGCGGGTTTGCCGGTGGAGTGGTCGCTCGACGGCGCGGAGTCAGGCCGGGGTCGGGTCCGCCATCCGGTAGCCCACCCCGCGCAGCGTCTCGATGCTCGACGTCCCGAACGGCGTGTCGATCTTGCGCCGCAGGTAGCCGACGTAGACCTCCACGACGTTGACCTCGCCCTCGTAGTGCGCGTCCCAGACCGCGCGCAGGATGTCGGTCTTCGTGACGACCTCGCCCGCGTGCCGCATGAGGTGCTCCAGCACGCCGAACTCGCGCGGGGTCAGGGTGATCTCGGTGTCGCCGCGGTGCACGCGGTGCCGGGCCGGGTCCAGCCGCAGCGTGCCGACCTGCAGGACGCTGGGCCGCGCGTCACCGGCGCGGCGGAGCAGGTTGCGCAGGCGGGCCAGCAGGACGACGAACGAGAACGGCTTGACGAGGTAGTCGTCGGCGCCGAGGTCGAAGGCGTCGGCCTCGTCGTACTCGCCGTCCTTGGCGGTGAGCATGAGCACCGGCGTCCAGTTGCCGTCCGCGCGCATCCGCTCCAGCACCCGGTAGCCCGAGAGCCCGGGCAGCATGATGTCGAGCACCACGACGTCGTGGCGGCCGGAGCCGGCGGCGGCGAGCCCGGAGACCCCGTCGTGGGTCACCTGCACCGCGTAGCCCTCGGCGGCGAGCCCGCGCCGCACCATCTCCGCCAGCGGCACCTCGTCCTCGACCAGCAGTACACGCACGTTGCGACGTTAGCCGGGGCGCTGCCACCTCACGGCCCGCGCGCACCGCCCCGCCCCCGGTCGCGGTACGGTCCGCAGTGACGAGAGGACGGTGGCGACGTGGCCGGCTGGGACGACCTGGTGTCGTACGTGCGGGTGCGCTACGAGGTGATGCGCCAGGCCGAGGGTGAGCTCTGGTTCAACCTGCCCACCACCGGCGACCGGACGCAGCTCGTCGTCGTCCGCCGGGTCACCGGCACGGACGGCGAGCCGTGGGCCCAGATCGCGTCGCCGATCTGCAAGGTGGACGACGCGGATCTCGACGAGCTGTTGCGGCTCGCTGCGGAGTCGGTCGTCGGCGGGCTGGTCGCCGACGGAGGGCGTCGCGCTGTTCCGTCACTCGGTGCCGCTCGACGAGGGCGCGATGTCCGGGTTCGAGCGGTCGTTCCACCTCGTCGTCGACACCGCGGACCGGCTCGAGGAGCACGTCACGGGCGCCGACGTGCACTGAGAGGCACGTCGACACCCTCAGGGCGCCGCAGGCGCGGACCGGGTGTTCTAAGGTCCGCGGCATGGCTGCCCTTCCCCTCACCGGCGAGCAGTACGAGATCACCGCGGGCGAGGTCCGCGCGGTCGTGACGGAGGTCGGCGCCGGCCTGCGCACGTTCACCTCGGACGACCGGCCCTACGTCGAGCCCTTCCCGCTCGACAGCCGCCCCCCGCGCGGCGCCGGCACCGTGCTCGTGCCCTGGCCGAACCGCACTGCGGGTGGTCGGTGGACCTGGCAGGGCACGCCCCAGCAGCTCGCGCTGAACGAGCCGGCCGCCGGCAACGCCATCCACGGCCTGCTGCGCTACACCTTCTACGACGTCGTCGACCGGGCCGCGGACGCGATCACCCTGGCGGCGCGGGTCGCACCGCAGCCCGGCTGGCCGGTGCCGCTGGCGACCCAGGTCCGCTACGCCGTGGCGGCCGACGGGCTCACCGTCACCCACACCGTCACCAACATCGGTGCGGCCGCCGTGCCGTTCGGCGTCGGTGCCCACCCCTACGTCCGGGTCGGCGACACCGCCACCGACGACTGCACCTTGCAGCTCGCCGCCACCACGGCGCTCCCGCTCGAGGGCGGCCTGCCCACCGGTCCGGCCGTTCCGGTCGAGGGGGACACCGACTTCCGCGACGGCCGCCCGCTCAAGGGCCTGACGCTGGACGACGCGTTCGGTGGCTGCGTGCCCGCCGCCGGCGACGAGCTGGTGCGCCACCGGCTGCTCGGGCCCGTCGCGGGGGGTGTCGAGGTGTGGGCGGAGCCCGCGTTCGGCTGGGTGCAGGTCTTCACCCCCGACGACCACCCCGGTCGCGGCCGCGCCGTCGCCGTCGAGCCGATGACCTGCCCACCCGACGCGCTGAACTCCGGCACCGGCCTGATCACGATCGAGCCGGGGGAGAGCTGGCAGGGCAGTTGGGGGCTGCGCCCGATCTGACCGGCCACGACCGAGCTACGACGCCTCGTGGTCCATCCGCAGCCGGACCACGGTGCCCTTGCTGTCGCTCCACACCTGCAGGACGTCGCACAGCTCCGAGGCCAGCCACAGCCCGCGCCCCCGGATCCCGACCGCGGGCGGGGCGACCATGCCGGGGAACGGAAGGTCCGCGGTTCCCCCGTCCGCGATCTCCGCGGTGACGGCCTCGTCGGTCACCCACAGCCGCAGGCGGCCTTGGCCTGCCCCGTGCTCGATGCTGTTCGACCCGATCTCGTTGACCGCCAGCACCAGATCCGCGACCCGGTCGGGGGCGGTGCCGCTCCGGCCGACGACCTCGGCGACCAGGTGCCGCAGGTCGCCGAGCCCCTCCGGGCCGAAGGACAGCTCCGCCGCGGGCGGCCCGAGCTCGGGCGGGGGCGGCGGCGGGTACTCGACGAGCGCCTCGACGGGCGGGCGGTAGCTGCCGCTCGAGACCATCCCGGTGGCCGTCACGAGCCGGGGATGGGTCGCCTCCACCCGCGCGAGGTCCGGGTCGTCGGTCCGGTACGGGCAGAGCACCGTGATCGGCAGCCCGACGACGGCGACGTTGAGCGCGATGTCCAGCCGGGCCCAGTGGTTGTCGCCGCAACCGGGCAGGCCCTCGACGTGCTGTCCGACGACGGTGGCACGGCCCGTCGGTGACGTGACGTGGCGGCTGAGCCGCGCCCACCGGGCCGCGACGGTGAACGGTGGCACGCGGTGCACGACGGCCGGGTCGGGGAACGCGACCTGCTCGGCGGCGTCGCCGAGCGCCCGACGGAGCTCGGCCCGCGTGGTCTCGTCGAGCACGGCGACGACCGGGGCGCCGTCGTCAAGCGACGGCAACAGGCGCGGGACCAGCCGTTCCGCCAGCTCGTCCGGCGCGGAGTACAGCACGGCCTCGTGCAGCGCACCCGCGAGTTCGATGGCTGTGCTCACGTCGTCCCGCCACTCACGCCCCGGGCGGCCTCCCGCCGAGATCGCCATCAGCTCCGTCCCATCGTCGGTGCGGCCCATCCGGTGCGGCGCAGCGCCGCACGATAGTGCCCCGTGGTGCCGGCGCTGCGGGTGGAGCAGGGTTCGTCCGTTCGACGGCATGGTCTGCAGAGTGAATGCCCGCTGTATCGCCGATGAACCACCAGGACAGCGGGTACCTCCGCACCGCGAGTGGATCAGTGCTGCTGTCAATCCACCTGTGGATCTTCGCCTTGCTCCGCTGCGGCGTCGATCCACAGGACATGCGTGGAGGGGGACGCGATGTCGGGGGAAGAACCGTCGCAGATCTGCGGCCGGGACCGGGCGGTGCTGCGCGCCGTCGCCGCCGGCCGGTGCGAGCTGCGGGCGGGCTGCGAGCCCGAGCTGGTCGTCGACGGCGTGCGATGCGCGGATTCCGGGGTCGCGCAGCGCCTGATCGCGGCCGGGCTGGTGGTGAAGCCGGTGGGGAGTGCGGTGGCTCGGCTCACTCCGGCGGGCCGGGTGGCGGCAGGATCGATCTCGGCCTGACCCTGCCGGCCACAGTGCGTCCACTTCGGGCATACTTGCTGTGAGCATGCTCTTGCGTGACGCACGCAAGCAGCCTCGGGGGGAGACGTGACCACGACCGAGGAGCTACGCACCGCCGACGAGATCGGTAGCCAGCTCGTCCGCCTCGTGCGCCTGATCGAGCGCGTGCAGGCCCAGTACCAGGCCGAGCACCCGGATGCGGTCGACCGCGCAACCTACCTGCTGCTCGTGCACCTGGCGAAGGACGGGGCCCGCCGGGCGGGAGCGCTCGCCGAGGCGGTGCACTCCGACCCCTCGACGGTGAGCAGGCAGGTCGCGCACCTCGTGCAGCTCGGGCTCGTCGAGCGGGTCGCGGACCCGGCGGACGGCCGCGCCACCCTGCTCGTCGCCACCGACGAGGGCAGGCGGGTCTTCGACGAGAACCGGCAACTGCGCAACCGCGGGATCGCCACCCTCATGAGCGGCTGGCCCGACGACGACCGGCAGGCCTTCGTGCGGCTGCTCACCCGTTTCACCGACAGCTTCGAGAGCCACAAGGCGCGCACGGGGCCGTCCCGCTCCTGAGATCCGCTCGGGTCACCCTGCGGCCGCCGGGATGTACCGAAAGTGGCTTTCGGTGCATCCCACGCACCCGAAGCCACTTTCGGTACATCCCCGGAGCGCACTACAGCGCCGGGCCCTGCTCCTCGGCCTCCGCGGCCCGCTCGGCCTCCTCGTCCTTCGCCCGCTGGTACGACGCCTTGATCTCGCGCTCGGCGTCCGCGCGGCCGACCCACATGGCGCCCTCGACGCTCTTGCCGGGCTCGAGGTCCTTGTAGATCTCGAAGAAGTGCTGGATCTCCATCCGGTCGAACTCGGGCAGGTGATGGATGTCACGCAGGTGCTCCTGGCGCGGGTCGTCACTCGGCACGCAGAGGACCTTGTCGTCGCCACCCTTCTCGTCCTTCATCCGGAACATCCCGATCGCGCGGGACCGGATCAGGCAACCCGGGAACGTCGGCTCCTGGACGAGGACGAGCGCGTCGAGCGGGTCGCCGTCCTCACCGAGCGTGTCTTCGATGAACCCGTAGTCCGCCGGGTACTGCGTCGCGGTGAACAGGGTCCGGTCCAGCCGGATCCGGCCGCTGTGGTGGTCCACTTCGTACTTGTTGCGGCCGCCCTTGGGGATCTCGATGGTGACGTCGAAGTCCACGGTTCGTTGCTCCTGGTGTCGGTTCGCGGGTGGGTCGAGCCACGACCGGTCGGCCGACCGGCGCGGTGCCTGCATCTAGTGTGGGGGACCGCGTCCAGTTCAAGGAGACCGGTCGACGCCGTCGAGGCCGTCGACGCATGCAGGAGGGGGTGCGGCCGTGGGCGCCAGGTCGCGCGGGACGGGTGCCGGCGACGGCCGACGCCGGGTCGTGACCGTGCTCGTCGCGCTGGCGCTGGCCGGCTCGACCGGTACCGCGACGGCCCTCGCCGTTCCCGGGCTGACCCGTGCGGACGCCCCGACCCCGGCTCCCGTCGCGATCGTCGCCCCGGTGCCCGCGCTCGGACCCCTGGCCGCGACCGCGCCGTCGGCGACCGCCACCGGGGTCGGTGCTGTGCTCGACCCGCTGGCCTCGGCACGTGGCCTGGGCGAATTCACCGGATCGGTGACGGACCCGGCCACCGGCACCGTCCTGTGGAGCCGCACCGCCGGCACCCCGCTGGTTCCCGGCAGCACCGCGAAGCTCCTCACCACATCCGCTGCGCTGCTGACGCTGAACCCGACGGACCGGCTGGTCACCCGGGTCGTCGCCGGTCCGGACCCCGGCACGGTGATCCTCGTCGGCGGGGGTGACCCGACCCTCACCGCCCTGCCTGCCGGAAAGGAGGGGGTCTACCCGGACCCGTCGCGGCTCACCGCGCTGGCGGACGCCGTGCGCAAGGCCGCGCCCGCCCCCGTGCGGCGGGTGCTGGTCGACACCAGCCGCTACAGCGGCCCGACCATGCAGCCGACCTGGGACCCGGCGGACATCGCGGGCGGGTTCGTGACCCCGATCGAGCCGCTGATGCTCGACGGCGGCCGCAAGGACCCCACGCAGGAGGACGGGGCACGCGTCGCGGACCCGGCGCTCACGGCCGGGCGGGCGCTGGCCGGGCTCCTGGGCGCGGATGCCGGGAGCGTCGCCGAGGGCACCGCCGCGCCGGGTGCCGCCGTGCTCGGCACCGTGGCCTCCGCACCGATCTCGGACCTCGTCGAGCACACGATCCGTGCGTCGGACAACGTGCTCGCCGAGGTGCTCGCCCGCGAGGTCGCGATCGAGCGCAAGGCGGAGCCCTCGTTCGACGGCGCGGCCGCGCAGACGCTGGTGGCGCTGTCCCAGGCGGGGTTCGACACGGCCGGCGCGCAGCTCGTGGACGGCAGCGGCCTGTCCACCACGGACCGCGTGCCCGCGCAGCTGCTCGGCGCGGTGCTCGCCCAGGCGGCGGCCCCGGCCCAGGGAGCGCGCGACACCCAGTTCCTCCGGCCGATCATCACCGGCCTGCCGGTCGCGGGCGGTGACGGCACCCTGGCCGACCGGTTCACCACCGGCACGCCGTCGTCCTCGGGCCGCGGGGTCGTGCGGGCGAAGACCGGCACGCTGACGGGGGTGAGCAGCCTCGCGGGCATCGTGACGGACGCCGACGGGCGGCTGCTGGTCTTCGCCCTGATGAGCAACGGTGTGAACCCGGGGCTCGTGCGCCCGAAGCTGGACGCGATCGCCGCCCAGCTCGGCCGCTGCGGCTGCCACTGACCCCGAGTTGCGCGCTCCCGCTCGGCGCAGTTGCGCACCCGTGCCACCCGGTCGGGGACCGCAGGCCGTGCCGACGCCCCTGCTCGGCACGTAGCGTGGGCCGGGTGCGCCTGACCTCCGATCCCACCCCGGCGCCGGCGTCCGAGCCCGAGATCGACGTCGGCCTGCCCGTCGACTGGGCACTGGCCCGGCGCACCGCGGCCCGCCTCGTCCCCGCCGGCCCGCCCGTCAGCCGGGACGCCGCCCTGGAGCTCGTCCGCAGGCTGCGGTCCGACGCCGCCGTCGCCGAGGGCCACGTGCGGGCCGTCACCGGTCTGGGGGAGGGGCTGCCGCTGCTGCCCGCGGACGTCGTCGACCGGCCCGCCTGGGCCGCCGCTGCGATCGACGGCATGGCCGCCCTCACCGCCGGCGCGCGCCTGCCGCACACCCCGAAGGTCGCCCGCACCGTCACCGCCGCGACGGCGGGCCTGCAGGTCGGCGGCGTGCTCGCCTACCTCGGCGGCCGGGTCCTCGGCCAGTACGACCCGTTCGGCGGCACCGACGGCGGGGGCCGCCTGCTGCTCGTCGCGCCGAACGTCTTCGCGGCGCAGCAGGCGCTGAACGTGCCGAGTGCGGACTTCGGCATGTGGGTGTGCCTGCACGAGGCGACCCACCGGCTGCAGTTCACCGCGGTGCCGTGGCTGCGTGACTACTTCGCGCAGGAGGTCGGGCAGTTCCTGTCGATGGCGGACGGCACGCGCGGGGGGATCCTCGAGCGGCTGCCGGAGGCGATCTCGGCGATCCGCGGTTCGGGCGGCGACTCGCTCGTGCTCGTCGAGCTGCTGCAGGGCCCCGAGCAGCGCGCGGTGCTGGATCGGCTGCTCGCGCTCACCACCCTGTTGGAGGGCCACGCGGACCATGTCATGGACGCCGCCGGTCCGGAGGTCGTCCCGAGCGTGGAGACGATCCGGGCCCGGTTCACCGTGCGGCGCCGCGGCGGGGGGCTCGTGGACCGGCTGCTGCGGGCGCTGCTCGGCGTCGAGGCGAAGGTCAAGCAGTACGCCGTGGGGTCGGCTTTCACGAAGTACGTCGTGCTCGCGGCGGGGATGGACGGCTTCAACCGGGTGTGGGAGTCGCCCGAGACGCTGCCGACGCGCGCGGAGCTGGCCGATCCCGCGTCCTGGCTGCGCCGGCTCGGCATGGAGTAGTCATTCCACCTGTGGATCTCCGTCTGCGCACAAGATCGAGACCGCGGCGTAGCGTCCGGGGCGTGACCACTGCCGACAGGGCCGCCGAACTGCTGCGGCTGCACACCGATCCCGAGCTCCTGGTCGTCGTCAACGTCTGGGACGTGATCAGCGCCACGGTCGTCGCCGACGTTCCCGGGACGAAGGCGCTCGCCACCGCGAGCCACTCGATCGCCGCCACCCTCGGATACCCGGACGGCGAGCGGATCCCGCGCGACCTGATGATCGACATGGTCGGGCGCATCGCCGCCGCGGTCGACCTGCCGGTGAGCGCGGATCTGGAGGCCGGCTACGGCGACGCGGGGGAGACGGCCCGCCGGGCGATCGGCGTCGGCATCGTCGGGGCGAACCTCGAAGACCAGATGAAGCCGCTCCCCGACGCGGTGGCCGCCGTCGCGGCGGTGGTGAAGGCGGGCGAGGCCGAGGGGGTGCCGTTCGTGCTCAACGCGCGTACCGACGCCTTCCTGCGCGCCGGCGACCGCGACCGCAAGGACGTGATCGCGGACGCGGTCGAGCGCGGCCGGGCCTTCCTCGACGCCGGCGCGTCGTGCGTGTTCGTCCCGGGTCTGCTCGACGAGCCGACGGTGACGGCGCTGGTGCAGGGGATCGGCGAGCGTCGGGTCAGCGTGATCAACGTGCCGGGCTCGTTGCCGCAGGCCCGGCTGGCGGAGCTGGGGGTGGCCCGGGTGTCGTTCGGGCCGTGGACGCAGCGCGCGACGCTGACGTACCTCGCCGACCTGGCGGCGGACCTGTACGCGGGCGGTGCGCTGCCCGACGGTGTGCGCCCGCTCAACTGAGAGCCCGGACCCGGACGCGCGTGCTGCACGCGTGGGCATGGTGAGCGGAGTGTCGCGCGTGGACCGGGTCGCTGGCCGGATCCGACCGATACCCCTGGTTGCCCATGTCCCTGCCGTCGCCGCCGTGCGTCGGGCGGTGCGCGCGGCGCTCGACGCGCTGCCCGCGCCCGTGCGCGCGGCACCACTGCTCGTCGCGTGCTCCGGCGGAGCCGACTCGACGGCCCTGCTCGCCGCGGCCCGGGCCGTCGCACCCGGTCGGGTGCACGTCGCAGTGATCGACCACGGGTTGCAGGAGGGCTCCGCCGAACGCAGCGCCGCGCTCGTCGCCGACCTCGTTGCCCAGGGCGTTCCGGCGGCCGTGCACGGCGTGGTCGTGGACGGCGGCGGCGGTCTCGAGGCCGCCGCCCGCCGCGCCCGGTACGGCGCGCTGCGCACCGCCCGCCCGCACCCCGACTCGCCCGTTCTGCTCGGCCACACCCTCGACGACCAGGCCGAGACCGTGCTGCTCGGCCTCGGCCGTGGCTCGGGAGCCCGGTCTCTGGCCGGCATGCGGACCTGGGACCCACCCTGGCTGCGGCCGCTGCTCGGCCTGCGGCGCGCGGACACGGCGGCGGCGTGCCGGTCGCAGGGCCTGACCTTCTGGGACGACCCGCACAACGTCGACCCCCGCTTCACCCGCGTCCGCCTCCGCAGTGAGGTGCTGCCGCTGCTGGAGGAGGTGCTCGGCGGCGGCGTCGCCGAGGCGCTCGCCCGGACCGCCGCACAGCTGCGCGACGACGGTGAGGCCCTCGACGCCGCCGCAGTGCGACGTGCTCGCCCGGGCGGCCGCCGCGGACGACGACGCGCAACTCGCCGGGCAGGAACGCGCAACTCGCGGTACGAGCGCTCGACGCCGCCGTGCTCGACACCGCCGTGCTCGCCGTCGCCCCGGCCGCGGTCCGCAGGCGAGCCCTGCGTACCTGGCTGGGTACCCGCGGCGTCACCGGGCTCACCGACCTCCACCTGCGTGCCGCCGACGATCTCGTCGGCCGCTGGCGCGGTCAGGGTGGGGTCGCGCTGCCAGGGCGGTTGGAGCTGGTCCGCGAGCATGGGAGGCTGCGGGTGCGCACGGCGGCGTGGCCGGGCGCCCGACGAGGTCCGGCCCGTGGTTCCGGTCGGCCCACGTCGTCGACGCCGCCCGCACGAACCCAGGAGGACCCTCCGTGTACGACGGGGACATCGCGTCCGTACTGATCACCGAGGACCAGATCCGCGACAAGACCGTCGAGCTCGCCGAGAAAGTCGGCAAGGACTACGCGGACCGCTGTTCGCCGACGAACGACCTGCTGCTCGTCGGGGTCCTCAAGGGCGCGGTGATGTTCATGACCGACATCGCGCGCGCCCTGCCCGTCCCGGTCCAGCTGGAGTTCATGGCCGTGAGCTCCTACGGCTCGTCGACGTCGTCGTCGGGCGTGGTGCGGATCCTCAAGGACCTCGACCGGGACATCGCCGGCCGCCACGTCCTGATCATCGAGGACATCATCGACTCGGGCCTGACGCTGTCGTGGCTGCGGGGGAACCTCGAATCCCGCCAGCCCGCGTCGCTCGAGGTGTGCACGCTGCTGCGGAAGCCGGACGCGATCACCGTGGACGTGCCGGTCCGCTACGTCGGCTTCGACATCCCGAACGAGTTCGTCGTCGGGTACGGGCTCGACTACGCCGAGCGCTACCGCGACCTGCCGTTCATCGGCACGCTGGATCCCGCCGTCTACTCCTGAGCAGTCATCCCACCTGTGCATCTCCGCCTTGCTCCGCTGCGGCGTCGACCCACAGGACACGCGTCAGGCATCCCACGCATCAGGCCCCCGCGGGCAGCAGCGCCGCGGGCTTCGGCGTGAACGTCTCGGTGCCGGGCTCGAGCTCCAGGTCGGCGAACCCGTGGTCCGCCGCGTAGCGCAGGGCCTTCGCCAGGTTCGTCATGCCGTTGCTGACCGGTAGGGGCGCGAGGTTGAGCGTCGAGAGCACGCCGACGGCCTCGCCGTTCTGGGTCAGGTAGCCGCTGCCGGAGTCGCCGGGGATGCCGGGGCTGGCCGTGTACACCTCGTAGCCGAACCCCGCCGTTGGCCGCCACGACCGAGCCGGCCTTCGGGCGCAGCGCCTCGATGCCGTGTCGGGTCGTCGAGTTGCCGTACCCGAGCACCGTCGTCCCGGCGCGCAGGTCGCCCTCGTGCAGGCCGGTCGGGCCGCCGAAGAACGGCACGCTCGGGTTGACGTCCGCGGCGTCGCCCGTGCTCAGCTCGACCAGGGCGAAGTCGTTGTACGCGCAGATGTCCGGGTCGGTCTCGCCGTCGGCCTGCATCGCGACCCACGAGCTGTAGACCATCGCGCCCTTGCGGTCGCGCCCGTCGGAGCCCTGGATCGCCACCTCGGTGCCCAGCGGGCCCGTGGCCGAGCTGCAGCCGTCGGTCTCGGTCGCCTCGCCCGTCCCCGCGCAGTGCGCCGCCTGGCCGAGGAACACCCGGTCGCCCTCGGTGAACACGAAGTTCGCGGTGCAGGTACCGCCACCGGCGGTGTCGGTGACGACGCCGGGGTGCAGGGCGGCGCGGCCGGCGGGGGCCCATCCCGTGACGACGGGCGAGCCGGCCTCGACCCTGGCCACCGTCGGTGCGGCGAACGCGGTCGGCGCTGCGAACGCCCCGAGCCCCACCACGACGGCGGTGGCGGCCGACCCGACCATGCCGCGGACGCCGATGACCATGTACTGCTCCTCCCGGGATGCCCCAACCCGTTCCGCTCAACGACGCTGGTCCAGCGCCGATACGCTCGTCCTGCGCGGTCGGGAACCGCGGGCGGGCGCCGGACGTTCGACCGGCCGGACACCCCGGGGGACGGGGACGCGCCATTGCGGCCCCAGGTGATCTGCGCCGGGGTTCTGCGCGTGTGTCTGCACAGCGTTCTGGACGGCGCGGCGGCGCAACCGGGCGTCGCGACCGCTACCCTGGTGGGATCGGGGCAGTTCGCCGTACTCCGGTGGGGGGCCGCCGGAGGATCTCGTCAGGGAGGAAGGCCGACCGAGGCCGAAGCTGCATGGACCGCAAGCGTCTGCTCCGCAATCCACTGATCTGGATCCTCGCCGCGATCCTGGTCTACTTCACGTTCAGCGTGCTCTTCGACGACACGCGTGGCTTCAAGCAGGAGCCCACGTCCGTCGCGTTGGCGCAGATCGAGGGCGGCAACGTCCGCGAGGCGCTGATCGAAGACAAGGAACAGCGCCTCCGCCTGACGCTGAACCAGCCCGTCGACGGCAGCACACAGATCATCACGCAGTACCCGATCGACACCAGCTCGCAGATCCTCACGGCGCTGCAGCAGGCGTCGAACAAGCCCGAGTTCAACACCACCGTGCGCCAGGAGTCGTTCCTGGTCACGATGCTGATCTACCTCATCCCGCTGGGCCTGGTGCTGCTCATCCTGTTCTGGATGATGAACAACGCCCAGGGTGGCGGGAACCGCGTGATGAGCTTCGGCAAGTCGCGCGCGAAGCAGCTCAACAAGGACATGCCGAAGACGACGTTCGCGGACGTGGCGGGCGCGGACGAGGCGGTCGAGGAGCTGTACGAGATCAAGGACTTCCTGCAGAACCCGGGCCGCTACCAGGCCCTCGGCGCGAAGATCCCGAAGGGCGTCCTGCTGTACGGGCCGCCCGGTACCGGCAAGACGCTGCTCGCGCGGGCCGTCGCCGGTGAGGCGGGGGTGCCGTTCTACACGATCTCCGGCTCGGACTTCGTCGAGATGTTCGTCGGCGTCGGTGCCTCACGGGTGCGCGACCTGTTCGAGCAGGCCAAGCAGAACGCCCCGTGCATCATCTTCGTGGACGAGATCGACGCCGTCGGCCGCCAGCGCGGCGCGGGCCTGGGCGGCGGGCACGACGAGCGCGAGCAGACGCTGAACCAGTTGCTCGTCGAGATGGACGGCTTCGACGCCCGCACCAACGTCATCCTGATCGCCGCGACGAACCGGCCGGACATCCTGGACCCCGCACTGCTGCGGCCCGGTCGCTTCGACCGCCAGATCCCGGTCGGCGCGCCGGACCTCGCCGGCCGCCGCGCCATTCTCAAGGTGCACGCGAAGGGCAAGCCGTTCGCGCCGGACGTCGAGTTCGAGGGGCTGGCCAAGCGCACGGTCGGCATGTCCGGCGCGGACCTGGCGAACGTCATCAACGAGGCCGCGCTGCTCACCGCCCGCGAGAACGGCACGCTCATCACGGGCGCCGCCCTCGAGGAGTCGGTGGACCGTGTCGTCGGCGGCCCGCGCCGCAAGTCGAAGATCATCTCCGAGCAGGAGAAGAAGATCACCGCCTACCACGAGGGCGGGCACGCGCTGGCCGCGTGGGCGATGCCGGACCTCGAGCCGGTCTACAAGCTCACGATCCTGCCGCGCGGGCGCACCGGCGGGCACGCGCTGGTCGTCCCCGAAGACGACAAGGGTCTGATGACCCGCTCGGAGATGATCGCGCGCCTGGTGTTCGCGATGGGTGGGCGCAGCGCGGAGGAGCTGGTCTTCCACGAGCCGACCACCGGCGCGTCCAGCGACATCGACCAGGCGACCAAGATCGCGAAGGCGATGGTCACCGAGTACGGGATGAGCGCCCGGCTCGGCGCCGTGCGCTACGGCCGCGAGCAGGGCGACCCGTTCCTCGGCCGGTCGATGGGCAATCAGCCCGACTACTCCCTCGAGGTCGCGCACGAGATCGACGAGGAGGTGCGCAAGCTCATCGAGGCGGCGCACACCGAGGCGTGGGAGATCCTCAACACCTACCGGGACATCCTGGACGAGCTGGTCTACGAGCTCCTGCAGAAGGAGACGCTGACGCGGGTCGACCTGGAGCGGATCTTCGGCCAGGTCGAGAAGCGGCCGCGGATCACCGCGTTCAACGACTTCGGCCAGCGCACGCCGTCGGACAAGCCGCCGATCAAGACGCCCGCCGAGCTCGCCCGCGAGCGTGGCGAGCCGTGGCCGTCGGACGCCGAGCCCGCCCGCGAGCCCACGCCCGTCGGCTCGTACCCGGGCGGCGGCAACGGTGTGACTCCACCGGGGCCGAACGGTCCGCCGCCCGTCCCGCCCGGCGGTTACCCCGGTGGGCCCGGCTATCCGGCCGTTCCGGGCGGCTACTCGGGCGCGCACCGCGCCACGGACCAGCCGCGCTCCGCGCAGCCCACCGGCCTGCCCAACAGCGGCCCGGGCCCGCAGCCGCCGAACGCGATGCTGCCCAACTACGGCGCGCCGCCCGACTGGCGGCCCGCGACCACCCCGTCCGGGCAGTCGTGGCCGCCCCCGGGCTGGACGTCGCAGCCGTGCCCACCCCGGCGCAGCAATGGCCGGGGAACGGGCGCACTCCGGACGCCGAGGACGGCACCGACACACCTCCCTCCGGGACGCGCTCGGTCGACGACGGGGGCCGGACCTGAGCACATCCGACGGCGACGGGCAGGTGTCCCGTGGCATCCAGGCGATCGCCCTGGCCGACGGACGCGCGATCCCCGAGCTGGACCGGCCGCGCGCCGAGGCCGCGGTCCGCGAGCTGCTCCTCGCGGTCGGGGAAGACCCCGACCGCGACGGGCTGCGCGAGACGCCCGCCCGGGTCGCGCGGGCGTACGCCGAGATCCTCGCCGGGCTGTACACCGATCCCGACACCGTGCTCGACAAGACCTTCGACGAGAACCACCGTGAGCTGGTCCTCGTCCGGGACATCCCGATCTCGAGCATGTGCGAGCACCACCTGCTGCCGTTCAACGGGGTTGCGCACATCGGCTACATCCCGGGCTGCAACGGCCACGTCACCGGGCTGAGCAAGATCGCCCGGCTGGTCGACCTGTACTCCCGGCGCCCGCAGGTGCAGGAGCGGATCACCGCGCAGGTCGCGGACGCGCTGGTGCGCAAGCTGGACCCGCAGGGCGTGATCGTCGTGATCGACGCGGAGCACCTCTGCATGGCGATGCGCGGCATCCGCAAGCCCGGTTCGCGCACCACCACGTCCGCGGTGCGCGGGCTGTTCCAGACGTCGGCCTCGTCGCGGGCCGAGGCGATGGCGCTGATCCGGCAGTGACCGGTCCGGCGGCGGGAACGGGCGTCGACCTCCCCCGGCCCGGGCGCTGCGCCGTCCTGGGCATCCTCAACGTCACGCCGGACTCCTTCTCCGACGGCGGCCGCTTCCTCGACCTCGACCACGCCGTCGACCACGGGATCACGATGCGCGCGGCCGGTGCGGACCTCGTCGACGTCGGTGGCGAGTCCACCCGCCCGGGCGCCGGCCGGATCGACGCCGCCGAGGAGCTGCGCCGGGTGCTGCCGGTGGTGCGCGAGCTCGTCGCCGAGGGCGTGCCGGTCAGCATCGACACCACGCGCGCCGCGGTCGCCGAGGCCGTTCTGGAGGCCGGGGCGACGGTCGTCAACGACGTGTCCGGCGGCCTCGCCGACCCCGCGATGGCCCGGGTGGTCGCGCAGGCCCGGGTGCCGTGGATCCTCATGCACTGGCGCGGTCACAGCGACCGGATGGGCGGGCTCGCGACGTACGAGGACGTGCTCGGGGAGGTGCGGGCCGAGCTGGTCGCGCGGGTGGACGCCGCGGTGCTGGCCGGGGTCGATCCGGGCCGGATCGTGCTCGACCCGGGTCTCGGGTTCGCGAAGACGGCCGCGCACAACTGGGCTCTCCTGCGGCGGCTGGACGTGCTGCTGGCGCTCGGGTTCCCGGTGCTGGTGGGCGCCTCCCGCAAGCGGTTCCTCGGCCAGCTGCTGGCCGGTGACGACGGCACGCCGCGCCCGCCCGCGGGCCGCGAGGTGGCCACGGCCGCGATCACGGCGCTGGTGGCCGCGGCGGGAGCGTGGGGCGTCCGGGTGCATGACGTCGCCTCGTCCATGGACGCCGTCGCGGTGGCGTCGGCGATACAGCTGGGCGCGTCCCCGGCCCTGGACAAGCCCCGGAGAGAGTCGTGACCGGCACCGGACCCGACGGGAGCGACCGCATCGCGCTGCGCGGCCTGCGGGTGCGCGGCCACCACGGCGTGTACGAGCACGAGCGCCGCGACGGGCAGGACTTCGTCGTGGACGTCACGGTCTGGCTGGACCTCGCGCCTGCCGCCGGATCGGACGACCTGGCCGACACCCTGAACTACGGCGAGCTCGCGCACCGCGCCGCCGCGATCGTCGAAGGCCCGCCGGCGGACCTGATCGAGACCGTCGCGGGACGGATCGCGGTCGACGTGCTCACCGACCCGAGGGTGCAGGCCGTCGAGGTCACCCTGCACAAGCCGCAGGCCCCGATCCCGCTGGAGTTCGCGGACGTCGCGGTAGTCGTCCACCGCTCCCGGACCCCACCCCCCGCCCCGCCGTCCGGCCCCCGGATCATCCCGGCATGACCCATCCCGGCGTCACCCGCGAGTCGCCACGTTTGCCGGCGCGAGTCGGCACGTTCGCCGGTGCGAGTCGTCACGGTCAGGGACAGCGGTGACGCGCGCCGTCCTGTCCCTCGGTTCCAATCTCGGCGACCGGCTCGCCCACCTGCACACTGCCGTCGCCGGGTTCGCGGACGTCCTCGTCGCCGCCTCGCCGGTCTACGAGACGGCGCCCTGGGGCGGGGTGGAGCAGGACGACTTCCTCAACGCGGTACTGATCGTGGACGACCCGGGGACCGACGCGTGGGGTTGGCTCCGTCGCGGGCAGGCGGCGGAGCAGGCGGCCGGACGGGTGCGCGAGATGCGCTGGGGCCCGCGGACACTGGACGTGGACGTCGTGACCGTCGACGACGTGGTCAGCACTGATCCCGAGCTGCTATTGCCGCATCCCGGCACGCCGGAGCGCGCGACCGTGCTGCGGCCGTGGCTCGACGTCGATCCGAATGCTGTGCTACCCGGCCGCGGCCCGGTCATGGCCCTGCTCGCAGCGCTGGGACCGGATGCCGAGAACGGCATGCGGCGGCGCGACGACCTCACACTGGTGTCATGAACGCGCACAGCGAGGGAAGGCGGAGTGCGCCGGTGAGCGAGCTTGCGAGCGAATCATTGTCACAGCGCGTGCGCCCTGCGCGCGAGCTTGCGAGCGCGCAATCAGCACAGTGCCCGGCGAAGCCGACCGAGCGTAGCGAGGGAGTGCGATGAGCGGGGGACGGCCATGACCGTCATCCCGATCCGGCCACGCGACCTCGTACTGCCGGCGCTCGTCGCCGCCGTCGTCGTGCACCTGCTCGTGCGCCTGGG
The DNA here is from genome assembly GCA_963780835.1 of uncultured Actinomycetota bacterium. GTDB lineage: Bacteria > Actinomycetota > Actinomycetes > Mycobacteriales > Pseudonocardiaceae > Pseudonocardia. Next base: position 79,272 of record CAWADQ010000060.1, read on the forward strand.
CTACGGGTCGCTGCCGTCCTTCCCGCTTGCCGCGGGCCTTCCGTTCGCGGTGCTCGGCGCGGCCGAGGCGATCGGTGGCAGGGCGCTGCGCTCGCGGATCCGGGACCGGACCGGTGCCCGCCCGGTGGAACCGCTCATCGCGGCCCGCGCAGTGCTGGTGGCGCGCGCGTCCGCCCAGGCGGGAGCGATCATGACGGGGGCGTGGGTCGGGCTGCTCGTGTACGTCGCCCCGCGCAGTGCGGACATCGCCGCTGCCGCGGACGACACGGCGGCCGCGGCGCTCGGTGTTGTCGGCGCGTTGGTGCTGGTCGGCGGCGGGTTGTGGCTGCAGTACTGCTGCCGCACCCCCGACGACCCGGAAGACCCGAAGGACGGGGTCGACCGGGAGCGGCGGCCGCAGTCCTGACCCTGCCGAGCGACGCCCGTGCACATGCCGATTCGCGGCGGCGAACGTGCCGACTCGCGGCGGCAAAGGTGCCGACTCGCGGCGGCAAAGGTGGCGACTCGCGGCGGCAAAGGTGGCGACTCGCGGGGGTGGGTCGGGGTGGGGCGGAGCGGCGCGGGGTCGGTGCCGGGTCGGCGCCCGTAGGCTTCCTGTCCATGGCGGTCGCGTCCCCTCACCTGCCCACTCCCGGCCGCCAGCGGCGCGCCGTGCTCGGCACCGTCGCCGGGCTGGTCGTGTTCGGCGTCTGTGGGCTCGTCGTGCTCGGGCTGGTCAGCGGCTCCATCGGCGTGGGCGCCGTCCTCGTCGGGGCACTGTGCGCACTGGTGCCGGTCGGACCGGTCGTATGGGCGTTCCTGTGGGTGGACCGCTGGGAGCCCGAACCGCCGCGCACCCTGCTGTTCGCCTTCCTGTGGGGCGCCTGCGTCGCCGCACTCAGCGCGCTGCTCATCAACAGCAGCGCCGTCCTCGTCGCCGACGCCGTGCTGGGTCAGGGCAGCGGTGACGTCCTCGGCGCCTCGGTGATCGCGCCGATCGTGGAGGAGGGCGTCAAAGGGGCGTTCGTCGTCGGCCTGCTGATCTTCCGCCGCCGGGAGTTCGACGGGATCGTCGACGGGATCGTCTACGCCGGGCTCGTCGGCGCCGGGTTCGCCTTCACCGAGAACATCCTGTACATGGGCCGCGCGTTCGCCGAGTCGGGCGGCCTCGTCGGGCAGGACGGCGGCGTGCTCGCGGTGCTCATCCTGCGCGGGGTCCTCTCGCCGTTCGCGCACCCGCTGTTCACGTCGATGACCGGCATCGGCTGCGGGCTCGCCGCGGTCAGCCGCTCGGCGGTGGCCCGGGTGCTGTACGTGCTGGTCGGATATGCGCTGGCGGTGGTGCTGCACGCGCTCTGGAACAGCTCCGCCACCCTGGGCGGCGACGGGGCGTTCCTGGGGGTCTACCTCTTCTTCATGGTGCCGCTGTTCCTCGCCATGATCGGCCTGGTCGCCTGGCAGCGACGCCGCGAGCAGCGCACCGTCGCGGACCAGCTCCCGGCCTTCGCGATGGCCGGGTGGATCGCGCCGAGCGAGGTGGCGCTGCTGTCGACGCTGGCCGGGCGCAACCGCTGGCGGCGCGCGGTGCGGCAGCGCTCCGGCAAGGGCGCGGCGAAGGCGGTCAGCGAGTACCAGACGGCCGTCACCGAGCTGGCGTTCCTGCGCGCCCGGATGAGCCGCGGGGCGGTCGGCCCGCACGCCTGGGAGTGGCACAACGAGCGGCTGTCCGCGCTGGCCGCCGCGCGGGGGCGGGCGATGGGACAGCCGGACGCGCTCACCGCGGCCTGGCTGCGTCCGCCGCCCTCGGGCTGGGCGCCACCACCCCCGCAGGCGCCCGGCTGGCGCCCGAACCCGTCACCGCCGCAGGGCTGGAGCGCCGGGCCGCAGGGAGGCTCGTGGAGCCCGCCGCCCGGCGGGGGCAACTGGGGCCCGCCACGAGGCTGAGCCCCACTCGGCCTCGATGGTGTGACGCAGCCAGGTTGAGCGGGGCAACCCGATCGTCGCGTCTACCCTGGGCGCCGCAGCCGCCGCCGTCGATGAAGCGAAAGTGGCTTTCCGTGCGTTGGATGCACCCGAAGCCACTTTCGGTGCATCCACGCCGGGCGGTGCGAGGTCGAGTCGGTCGAGGAGTGGGAGCGATGAGTGCAGGCCGGCCCGCCCGACTCGCCGTCGGCGTGGTCTCCGCCGGCCGGGTCGGCGCGGTCATGGGTGCCGCGCTGGCCGCCGCCGGGCACCGGGTGGTCGCGGCCTCGGGGGTCTCCCGCGCATCGGTGAGGCGTGCCGAGGACCTGTTGCCCGGGGTGCCGCTCGTCCCGCCGGACGAGGCGGCCGCCGCTGCGGACCTCGTCCTGCTCGCCGTCCCGGACGACGTCCTCGCAGGCCTGGTCCGCGGTCTCGCGGCGGCCGGGTGCTTCCACCCCGGACAGATCGTCGTGCACACCTCGGGAGCGCAGGGCGTCGCCGTGCTCGACCCCGCCACGACGCACGGCGTGCTCCCGCTCGCCCTGCACCCGGTGATGACGTTCACCGGCCGCACCGAGGACGTCGCCCGGTTGGCCGGGGCGAGTGTCGCGGTCACGGCTGCGGTCGGGGAGGAGGCCGCGTGGAGCGTCGGTGAGGCCCTCGTCGTCGAGATGGGCGCCGAACCGGTCCGCGTGCCCGAGGCCGTCCGCCCGCTCTATCACGCGGCCCTGGCGCACGGCGCGAACCACCTGATCACGCTGGTGCGCGACTGCGTGGACGTCCTGGAGCGCGCCGGCGTCCACCCCGCGGAGCGGCTCGTCGCGCCGCTGCTGTCCGCCGCGCTGGACAACGCGCTGCGCCACGGTGACCGGGCGCTCACCGGACCGGTCGCCCGCGGGGACGCCGGCACCGTCCGGACGCACCTGCGCGAGCTCGACGCCGTGGACCCCGACCTGGCCCGGACGTACCGCGTCCTGGCCGCCCGCACCGCCCGCCGGGCGCAGGGGGCGGGTCTGCTGCCCGCCCATGCCGCGGACGAGGTGCGCGCCACCCTCGAGGAGGACTGAGGTGCCGACCGCCCGCACCCTCGGCGGCTACACGCCTGGCGAGCTCACCGTCCACACCAGCCCCGCCGCGATCACTCCGGTGACGCGGGCGCTGCGCACCGCCGGCAGGCGCGTCGCGCTCGTCCCGACGATGGGTGCGCTGCACGAGGGCCACCGCGAGCTGATCCGGCACGCCCGGCGCATGCCCGGCGCGGGGGTCGTCGCCGTGTCGATCTTCGTCAACCCCCTGCAGTTCGGGCCGAGCGAGGACCTCGCCCGCTATCCGCGCCCCCTGGAGACGGACCTGCAGATCTGCCGCGACGAGGGCGTCGAGCTGGTCTTCGCTCCCGGGGCGGACGACATGTACCCCGCGGGTGCCACGACGACGACGGTCGACCCGGGACCGCTCGGCACGCAGCTGGAGGGCGCGGTGCGGCCCGGCCACTTCGCCGGGGTGCTGACCGTCGTCGCGAAGCTGTTCCACATCGTCGCCCCGGACGTCGCGTTCTTCGGCGAGAAGGACTACCAGCAGCTCGTGCTGGTCACGAAGATGGTCGCCGACCTGAACTTCCCGCTCGCCGTCGTCGGCGTGCCGACCGTCCGGGAACCGGACGGCCTCGCGCTCTCGTCCCGCAACGCGTACCTCTCGCCCGAGCAGCGCCCGCTCGCCGCGACCCTGCAGCGGGCGCTGCTCGCCGGGGCGGCGGTGTCGGCGCGCGGACCGGAGGCGGTGCTCGCGACGTCCCGCGCGGTGCTCGACACCGAACCGGCGATCACCGTCGACTACCTCGAGCTGCGCGATCCGGACCTGGGGCTCGACCCGCGGGCGGGCCGCGCGCGGCTGCTCGTCGCCGCCCGGCTGGGCAGCACCCGACTGATCGACAACGTCGCGGTCTCCCTCTAGTGCGCCGTCCAGGCAGCTCTCCTCGCTCCTCGGCGGCTCGGCCACCCCCCGGCGCCGTGCCGGCGAACGCCTGATTCCGCCGGCAGGCGGACCGACCCATCTGGACGGCGCACCGTGCTTCTCTGCATCGACATCGGCAACACCCAGATCGCCCTCGGGCTCTACGCCGACACGACGTCGGCCTCGGTGGCGCGCCCACCGCTGATCCGCGACTGGCGGATGCGCACGGAGCCGCGGATGACCGCCGACGAGCTCGACGTCGCCGTCCGCGCCCTGCTCGGCCAGTACGCCCCGCAGGTCAGCGCCATCGCCGCGCTGTCGACGGTGCCGAGCCTGCAGCGCGAGCTGCGGTTGCTGCTCGACCGGCGCACCGACCTGCCCAGCGTCGTCGTCGGGCCCGGGGTGCGCACCGGCGTCCCCCTGCTCGTCGACAATCCCCGCGAGGTCGGGGCGGACCGCGTGGTGAACACCCTCGCCGCGCATCAGCTGTGCGGCACGGCCTGTGTCGTCGTCGACTTCGGCACGTCCACCAACATCGACGTGGTCTCCGAGCGCGGCGAGTTCCTGGGCGGCGTGCTCGCCCCGGGCATCGAGATCTCGATGGAAGCGCTTGCGGCCCGCGCGGCCGCGCTGCGCACCGTCGAGCTGGTGCGCCCGCGCTCGGTGATCGGCAAGAACACCGTGGAGTGCCTGCAGTCGGGCGTGCTCTACGGCTTCGCCGGGCAGGTCGACGGGCTGGTGCGGCGGATCCTCGCCGAGCTGGGCGGCGGCCCGGTGACGGTGCTGGGCACCGGTGGGCTGGCCCCGCTCATGGCGGAGGAGTCGGAGACGATCACCACCTACGTCCCGGACCTCACGCTGCTCGGCCTGCGCCTGACCTACCTGCGCAATCCTGCCGGATCCCGGCCCGACACGTCGGCGAGGCGTCCCGGCCATCAACACTAGGCGTCCGCGTCCATCCCGGCTGTGGCCTCGGCGCGCCCGAGCCCGTCGACGGTAGCCCGCAGGCCACGGCCTAATCTCGGGGTGGTGAGCACCGAGCCGCCCGCCAGCCCCGACCCCGCCCAGGACGACTCGGGTCTCCCCGAGCAGATCCGGGTGCGCCGGGCGAAGCGGGCCGAGATGCTCGCCTCCGGCCACGACCCCTATCCCGTTTCCGTCCCGCGAACCCACACCTTGCGCGAGGTCCGGGCCGCCCATCCGGACCTGCCGCCGGACACCGCCACGGGCGACCGGGTCGGCGTCACCGGCCGGGTGATCTTCCAACGCAACACCGGCAAGCTGTGTTTCGCGACGCTGCGTGAGGGCGACGGCACCGAGCTGCAGGCGATGCTGAGCCTGGCGCGCGTGGGCGCCGAGGAGCTGGCCCGCTGGAAGGCCGAGGTGGACCTCGGCGATCACGTGTTCGTCGAGGGCGAGGTGATCACCAGCAAGCGCGGCGAGCTGTCGGTCATGGCCGACGGGTGGGCGATGGCCGCGAAGGCGGTGCGGCCGCTGCCCGTGGCGCACCGCGAGCTGAACGAGGAGACGCGCGTCCGGCAGCGCTACGTCGACCTGATCGTCCGGCCGCAGGCTCGCGACATGGTGCGCACCCGCGCCCAGGTGGTGCGGACCGTTCGCTCGGCGTTGCACGACCGCGGGTTCGTCGAGGTCGAGACCCCCATGCTGCAGCTGCAACACGGCGGGGCGACGGCGCGCCCGTTCGTCACGCACGCCAATGCACTCGACACCGATCTGTACCTGCGGATCGCGCCGGAGCTGTTCCTGAAGCGCACGGTGGTCGGCGGCATCGAGCGCGTCTTCGAGATCAACCGCAACTTCCGCAACGAGGGCATCGACTCCACACACTCGCCGGAGTTCGCGATGCTCGAGGCATATCAGGCGTACGCCACCTATGACGACGTTGCTGCGCTCACTCACGATCTGGTGATCGAATGTGTACGTGCCGTGTTCGGATCCGACACCGTTCGTCATGCCGACGGGTCCGAACATGACCTGGGTGGGCAATGGCGTCAGGTGACGTTGCACGCCGCAGTATCGGAAGCGGTGGACCGTGACGTGAGCGTCGACACCTCGGTGGAGGACCTGCGCAAGCTCGCCGCCGAGTTCGACGTCGAGATCGACGAGTCGTGGAGCGCCGGACAGATCGTGCTGGAACTGTTCGAGAAGCTCGTGGAGCACACCCTCATTGCGCCCACGTTCGTCCGCGACTACCCGGTGGAGACCCGACCGCTGACCCGGGCACACCGGGACGATCCGCGCCTTGCCGAGTCGTGGGACCTGATCGTGTTCGGCACCGAGCTGGCCACCGGCTATTCCGAGCTCGTCGACCCCGTTGAGCAGCGCGAGCGCTTGCATGCGCAGTCGTTGCTGGCCGCGGCCGGGGACCTCGAGGCGATGCAGCTCGACGAAGACTTCCTGCGTGCCATGGAGTACGGAATGCCCCCCACGGGCGGCATCGGGCTTGGGGATCGACCGGCTGTTGATGACGCTCACCGGGCTGGGCATCCGCGAGACCATTCTGTATCCGCTCGTGCGGAACGAGTGACCGAGACAATGGAGTTGTCTCGGCGGGCCGAGAGTATCGGTCCGGCAACGCGCTGCACCATAGTGGGAACGGCACGGCGCGCTCGACATCGTGTCGGCATTCGGGCTATTGTTTCCTATGCGGCGCCGTACTCCGGCCGCACCCGGGCACACGATTTCAACAGAAGGAAGAGGGCTGCGACGGTGGCGCAGATCCGTGAGATCCGGCTCGTCGACGACCTCGACGGCGAGTCGGCGGACGAGACTGTCGAGTTCGGAATCGACGGCAAGAGTTACGAGATCGATCTCTCCAAGGAGAATGCGGGACGGCTGCGTGACGTGCTCGCCGACTTCGTCTCCGCCGCCCGCCGCGCGGGTGGTCGGCGACGGGCCGGCAGCAGTGCCGGCACCGGATCCGGAAGCGGTGGTGCGGGCGCGGCTCCCAAGGGGCGCGCGTCGATCGACCGGGAGCAGAATCAGGCGATCCGCGACTGGGCGCGCAAGCGCGGCATGAAGGTCTCCGACCGTGGCCGCATCCCGGCCGAGGTGCTCGAGGCGTATCACAAGGAGAACTGAGCGTCAGAGGTTCTTCTGGAGGGGACGAGGAGACGAGGTCGGGGCCCGACGCTCGACCGGACGGTCGTGCGGGGTTCCCCGGCCTCGTCTCTTCGGAAGGCGCGCATGCGCCGGCCCCCTCGGTCGTGGTAAGGGTGTGCTCACTCCCTGAAACGTCAGGAGCCGCCGTGCCGAGGAGAACCACATGCCCAGAAGAGTGACGGGCCTGCAGGTGCGGCGCACCGAGCGGCTGAGCCCGCACATGATCCGTGTCGTCGCCGGTGGCGACGATCTCGCCGCCTTCCCCGACACCGCCCACACCGACCGCTACGTCAAGATCCTCTTCCCGCGCCCGGGCGTCGCGTACCCGGAGCCGTTCGACATGGACGCCGTGCGCGCCGCTCATCCCCGCGAGCAGTGGCCCGTGGTGCGGACCTACACCGTCCGTTCCCTGGACCCCGCAGCGGGCGAGCTGACCATCGACTTCGTCCACCACGGCGACGTCGGCCTGGCGGGGCCGTGGGCGGCCGCGGCGCGGCCGGGCGACCCGCTGCTGCTGCTGGGCCCGAGCGGTGCGTACGCGCCGGATCCCACCGCGGACTGGCACCTTCTCGTGGGCGACGAGAGCGCGCTGCCCGCCATCGGGGCCGCGCTCGAGCGGGTTCCGGCCGGGGCGCCGGTGCACGCGATCATCGAGGTCGACGGGCCCGCCGACGAGCTGGAGTTGACCAGTCCCGGCCGGCTGGACCTGCGCTGGTGCCACCGTGACGCCGGTCGCTCCGGGCAGCTCGTCGACGTACTGGCTGCGCTGCCGTTCCCGGCAGGCCGCGTCCACGCGTTCGTCCACGGCGAGGCCGGCGTCGTGCGCTCCCTGCGCAAGCACCTGGTCGACGAGCGCGGTGTGCCGCGCGACGACCTGTCGGTGTCGGGCTACTGGCGCCGCGGCGACGACGAGGAAGGCTTCCGCGTCTTCAAGGCGGCCGAGCGCGCCGCCGCGGGCTGACGGCCGAGGAATCCTGGGCCCGCATCCTGCGTTCCGCGTTACCGATGGCGCACAGTCCGCGCACTACCCGCCGCCTGTCGGCCCGGGCCGATATCATGGGTCTGGGCGTCCGCGGCCCGGTGTCGTGAGACAGGGCGTCATCAGCACAGGGCGCGAGTGGCGCAGCAGGCAAGGAGTGCGAATGTTCGAGAGGTTCACCGACCGAGCAAGGCGTGTTGTCGTCCTGGCCCAAGAAGAGGCCCGGATGCTCAACCACAACTACATCGGCACCGAGCACATCCTCCTTGGCCTCATCCACGAGGGCGAGGGAGTGGCCGCCAAGGCCCTGGAGTCCCTCGGGATCGCCCTGGAGGGCGTCCGTCAGCAGGTCGAGGAGATCATCGGCCAGGGTCAGCAGGCGCCGAGCGGGCACATCCCGTTCACGCCGCGGGCCAAGAAGGTCCTGGAGCTCTCGCTGCGCGAGGCGCTCCAGCTCGGCCACAACTACATCGGCACCGAGCACATCCTGCTCGGCCTGATCCGCGAGGGTGAGGGCGTCGCGGCGCAGGTCCTGGTCAAGCTGGGTGCCGACCTCAACCGTGTCCGCCAGCAGGTCCTCCAGCTGCTGTCGGGCTACCAGGGCAAGGAGCCCGCGGAGGGCAGCTCCGGCGGTCGCGGCGAGGGCACCCCGTCGTCGTCGCTGGTGCTCGACCAGTTCGGTCGCAACCTCACCCAGAGCGCCCGCGAGGGCAAGCTGGACCCGGTGATCGGCCGGGAGAAGGAGATCGAGCGGGTCATGCAGGTCCTCTCCCGGAGGACCAAGAACAACCCCGTCCTGATCGGCGAGCCGGGCGTCGGCAAGACCGCCGTCGTCGAGGGGCTGGCCCAGGGCATCGTCAAGGGCGAGGTGCCCGAGACGCTCAAGGACAAGCAGCTCTACACGCTGGACCTGGGCTCGCTGGTCGCCGGCTCCCGGTACCGCGGTGACTTCGAGGAGCGCCTCAAGAAGGTGCTCAAGGAGATCCGCACGCGCGGCGACATCATCCTGTTCATCGACGAGATCCACACCCTGGTGGGTGCGGGTGCCGCCGAGGGCGCGATCGACGCCGCGAGCATCCTCAAGCCGATGCTGGCCCGCGGCGAGCTGCAGACGATCGGTGCCACGACGCTCGACGAGTACCGCAAGTACGTCGAGAAGGACCCGGCCCTGGAGCGCCGCTTCCAGCCGATCCAGGTGGGCGAGCCGAGCGTCGCGCACACCATCGAGATCCTCAAGGGCCTGCGCGACCGGTACGAGGCGCACCACCGGGTCACGATCACCGACCCGGCGCTGGTCGCGGCGGCCACGCTGGCCGACCGCTACATCTCCGACCGCTTCCTGCCGGACAAGGCGATCGACCTGATCGACGAGGCCGGCGCCCGGATGCGGATCCGGCGGATGACGGCGCCGCCGGACCTGCGCGAGTTCGACGAGAAGATCGCGAACGTGCGTCGCGACAAGGAGTCGGCGATCGACGCGCAGGACTTCGAGCGGGCCGCGCACCTGCGCGACTCCGAGAAGCAGCTGCTCGGGCAGAAGTCCGAGCGCGAGAAGCAGTGGAAGTCGGGCGACCTGGACGTCGTCGCGGAGGTCGACGACGAGCAGATCGCCGAGGTCCTGGCGAACTGGACCGGCATCCCCGTCTTCAAGCTGACGGAGGAGGAGACCACGCGTCTGCTCCGCATGGAAGACGAGCTGCACAAGCGGATCATCGGCCAGGAGGAGGCGGTCAGGTCCGTCTCGCAGGCGATCCGCCGCACCCGCGCCGGCCTCAAGGACCCCAAGCGCCCGTCGGGCTCGTTCATCTTCGCCGGCCCGTCCGGTGTCGGTAAGACCGAGCTGTCGAAGGCGCTGGCGAGCTTCCTGTTCGGCGAGGACGACGCCCTGATCCAGATCGACATGGGTGAGTTCCACGACCGCTACACCGCCTCGCGGCTCTTCGGTGCCCCTCCCGGGTACGTGGGCTACGAGGAGGGCGGCCAGCTCACCGAGAAGGTGCGGCGCAAGCCGTTCTCGGTGGTCCTGTTCGACGAGATCGAGAAGGCGCACCAGGAGGTCTACAACACCCTCCTGCAGGTGCTGGAGGACGGGCGGCTGACCGACGGTCAGGGCCGGACGGTCGACTTCAAGAACACCGTCATCATCTTCACCTCGAACCTCGGCACCCAGGACATCAGCAAGGCCGTGGGGCTCGGCTTCGCCAAGGGCAACGACGAGAAGTCGAACTACGAGCGGATGAAGGCCAAGGTCAACGACGAGCTCAAGAAGCACTTCCGGCCGGAGTTCCTCAACCGCATCGACGACATCGTCGTGTTCCACCAGCTGACGGAGGAGCAGATCATCACGATGGTCGACCTCATGATCACGCGGGTGGAGGCGGCCCTGGCCAACAAGGACATGGCCATCGAGCTGACGCCGGCGGCGAAGTCGCTGCTCGCGAAGCGCGGGTTCGACCCCGTGCTGGGTGCTCGGCCGCTGCGCCGGACCATCCAGCGCGAGATCGAGGACCAGCTGTCGGAGAAGATCCTCTTCGGCGAGATCGAGGGCGGTCAGATCGTGATCGTGGACGTCGAGGGCATCGAGGCCCCCGAGGGCTCGCGGTCCGCAGACGACAAGGTCCGGTTCACCTTCCGCGGTGAGCCGAAGCCGGCCGTCACGGTCCCGGACGCCCCGCCGATGGACATGGCGGGCGCCGGCGACGAGTGAACCCTGACCGGCCCATCGTGACCGACTGATCCTCGGGCGGGAGGTCGAAAGGGTTCATCGAGTTGACGCAAGCGGAACGGCCCGTCCGGGAGCTCCCGGACGGGCCGTTCCGCGTAGCGCTCTGTACCCCCCGGTTGTCCGACAACGTCACTCATCCGGAGGTCTTCCTGAGCTCGGGATCCGCTCCTCCGAGCGGTTGTTCGTGTCGCCGGGATCGTTCTGATGGCTCGGCGGACCCGGCGACCCGGCGCGACGATCGTCTGGTGCTCGTCGGGCGCGACTGCCCGGATACGTGTTGATCCCGGTGGCGACCATGGCGATCAGGATGGCGGCGACGATCACCAGAACGATTCGCCCGTACACGATCGCCAGGAGAGTGAGCAATGACGAGTGCGAGGAAGAGGGTGACAGGCATTCGATACTTCCTCGGATGGCCAGGCCGAGCGGGAACGGAGCCAGCGCGAACCCGACATCCAATTTCTGTTAACTCGAAGTTCTTGTCTGATAGCCTTCGGAATTGAGGATTGACGGACAACTGCGTGCCGCGTACTGGTCCGTGCCGATGCGCATGTGGCCACGACGGCACCCGGTGGGGTCGGACGAGAGGTACCGCGATGGACCAGGAGGACGAGATCGATCCGCGCTACGAGCTTCGGCTCGGCGCGGGGCGGTCGCTTCCGGAGGCAATCGCCGACAAGATCCGCGAGCTCGTCGACAACGGCACGTTCAAGCCGGGTACCAAACTGCCCAACGAGTCCGAACTCGCCCGCAATATGCGCGTGGCCCGCAGCTCGTTGCGCACGGCGCTGCAGCGGCTCGGGGCACATGGCGTCTGCGAGGTCAAGCGCGGCGTGGGCTGGTACGTGCGCCGCGTGCCCGTGCAGGCGACCGACGGTGCGGCCGGCCTCTTCGCGGGGAAGCGGTACGCGGTCGCAGACCTCTTCGAGGTCCGCATCGGCCTGGAAGCGGTGGCGGCCGGCCTGGCCGCCGTGCGCGCGACGCCTGGCGAGATCGACGACATCGCCAAGTACAACGCAGAGCATCTCGACGCGGGAGACGACCCCGAAGAGTTGCTACGCACGGACATGGCATTCCATGAATCAATCGTTTGGGTGAGCCGTAACGAGTTTCTCTTCGAAAACTATCAGCAGGTCGTCGGCGAGCTGACGGAGTGGCGCTACCGCAGTTACAGCGATCGGGGAATGCTGCTGCGATCGGCGCGAGAACACGCCAATGTGGTCCGCTTCCTCCGTAACCACGACCCGAGCGGTGCCCGGGCGGCAATGAACTGGCACCTGCACCGACTTTACGACGGCCTGCCGAGATCAGCGGTGAGCCGCTCGACTCGACCGTCAGCGGTCCGGACGGCGAGCCCGAATGGCCCAATCGCCAGGTCGACCTATAGCGATCCACTCGACCCGTGTGGTGATGTAGTCGCCGGGGTCCGGCGATGGGGTGGGGTGCATGGCGTTCGTCCTCTGGTTGGGCGCTGCAGCACTACTGATCGTTTCGGTTGCGCTCGGGCATGATGCCGTGCCCTTTCCCGTCAACCTGATCGCCGCTGCGGCCGCGTGGATCGGAATTCCGCTACTGGTCGGGGCCGTCATCCACTCGTTCGGGCGCGGCTGGCCGCCGCGTTGCGCAATCAACTCGTTCGACTCGAGGGCCCGCCGCTGATTCGTGCGATGCCGCCGCGAGTCGTGCTGGAGTCTCTCCTGTCGAAGACGCTGGCGAACAGGCACGGCCATCAGGAGATCATAACGGCGCTGCTCGGCGGTCCCGGCCGTGATGCGTCCGGCGGTGACACCGTGGTCAGCCGCGGTACATACGGTCGGTGACCTTCGACGTCACCCGGCTCGCCCGGCCGGGGCAGGAACTCGTCCACCTGGTCCTGTTGAGCACGATCAAGGGTGCGGGCCCACCCATGAACCGTTGGCGACCATTGCAGGACTGCATCGAGGTACCGGTCGACTCCTGGATGTTGTCCGGGCATAACGTGACGCTGCTGTACCGGCCCACGACCTCCGCGGAGTCGCCTGATGCCGCTCACCCCGACTGATATTCGGGACATCCACGCGGAATTGGGCACCGCGGAAGCTCTGGTGGACCGTCGGCGAGCGGTGTACTCCGCCGTCGTCGAGCTGGTGAGCGGGCGGTCAGCCGATGGCATCACGCCGGACCTGCTCGACAGTCCGGCTGTACGCTCGCACCTCGGCGAGGTCGTCGTCGACGTCCGCCGCTATCGGTCGGAGGCCCTGCTCCCCTCTCGCGACTGACCGCCGGAGCCCCGGAGTTCGTGAACGGTGCCGCCCACACGGCCGTGGTGAGCGATCCGGACGCCCGTGCGCCGCTCGACCCGGCCGTGCAGTACATCGAATCCGAGCTGGGTCGGCACGGTGCTGCCGCAGCCGGAATCCGGTTGTTGCTCGGCGACGACCCGGGCTTTCCCGAGGCTGCCCGGACGGTGCTCGACGGCCTGGAAGATCGCCGTCAAGCTCTGCCCGGAGCTGGCCGATGACCTGCTGCCGCACGTGGCCCTGTTCGCCGTCATCCGGAACGGAGGCACGGGCAGCTGGGCTCGGCGACGGTGCGGGAGTATCCGGGCCTCGTCGTCGTGCCGCAGCCGACCCCGCCCCTGGAGGTGGCTGAGGCGCTGGTGCACGAGGGCGCCCCGGTATGGCGAAACTTATGTCTGCTCGGCGACTGATGCCCAGATCACTGATATGCCATGACCTGACATGACCCACGAGTTTATCGGCATGACAACTACCTCGGCATTGAAGTATTGCGAGTTCTTGGGAAGCTGGCCAGGTGTGCTATTGATGGCGAGAAATCGGTTCTGCGACTGCGGATTCACGAAGTCGGTGGAATCGATCACCACCCGCTCAAGATAGGCCGATCCTGTGGGTCGCCAAGATATGAAGTTCAAGGCGTCGTTGCGGTAAATGCTACGAGCCTGCAACTCGACTCGGTCTATGCCCTCGAGGGTCTCGCCGTTTTCAAGGCGCGTAAGGTCTGCTTCAATCAGGCGGCTTAAGCCGCCCTGCTCGGCCTTGGCGAAATCTTCGGGCAGATCGTGCCAGTCGGCGGGACCGAGTTCGCAAAAAGAATCTCGGCTGACCGGTGTCAGCCCCACTCCTGCTCGACTGCTAGCAACTCTGAATTGCATTGACCCTCGAAGCGTCTCAAGGAACTCGGAGAACAAGTCGACGTGCTCGACATGCCAGATTTCGAGGAGTAGAGATCCTGCACTTTCGAGTCCAGGATGAGGCGTATTCCTTGCCGCTGTAGCGTAGATTCTGAACCTGGGGTCCTCGATTGGTTCGTCGTACGTGATGTCAAGTAACGCAGTGAGGGCAAAATAGGTAAGGCCAAGCGGGGTAAGCTTCAGTCTTACATTCAAGCGCGGAGACATCGGCGCTGCGCCAAAGTCTCCAGTAAGGAGGAAGGACTCCAGTCTTGAAGTAGAGTCGAAGAGTGCCCGAAGGAGGCCCAATTTCTGAGACTTGGACCGGTGGGCAGGGTCTCGGGTCTCCTGCGACGTCGGCGGCTTCGATGTTTTTTGGGTGCCGTCTCGTCGCGACCGTCGACCGTGAGAGTATAGCGGCGCGAGGCGCATCCATGCGGCTTCCCATTCGCCGACATCGCGAGGGCTCACCGAGCACGCGATCATATAGGCGCGCAATTGCTGCCGACTGGGGAAACTCCCTGATTCGATCCTACTGGCAGTTGCCCTAGAAAGTGGAAGGCCTTTCCCGAGAGCGATTTTCTCCAGTTCTCTTAGCGTGAACCCATTTCGCTGCCGGAGTGTCCCAAGTGATCGCGATAGTTCCTCGCGGCCATCAATCTCGCCAGGTGTGAACTGCTCGTCATGGTCAGGCAACTCGCGCTCCAGTCGTGGCATCAGATGCAGCCGAAAGTGTAGGCGACGTGTCGTCTCCTCGGCATCCCGCCGATGTTCATGCCGTCTCGGCGTGTCTCAATTTGGCTCAGTCGTGTGGCAGTTTGTCTCAATCTTTGGACACGGTGACTGTGTCCGGTTCACTGAGATGGTCGTCAAGTCACTCAGGAGGGCTTTCGATGTCAGCAGTACAAGTCGTTGAAATTGTGGCCGCAGTGCTATCGATTCTAGAGACACTGGGTGCTGGCATCCGGCAACTAGCTCGCAGGGGTAAAGACCGAGCGCTGTCACTTTCCCCAGCTACACTTCCGTCGAGTGTAAGGGCGGCCGAGTCGCGCCCGTCTTGTCCCGACGACGTTGTTGGTGGGAACTGCTCAGAGTAGTATGTCGCTCCCCTCTCGTAGCGTAGATTTCCGCAACTGATCGGTCGGGTAGCGTGAACTCATGAGCTCGGTCCGCGTCGTCCCGGAGACCAAGCTCATGTCCGGCGAGGAGCTCTCCGCGGACGACGCGTGGCACACCGTCCGTCGCTACGGCCTCGGGCACCTGCTCGCGGCCGGTTTCCTGCGCTTCCGCTACGGCGACGGGTTCAGCCACGCCCGGGCCTTCGGGTTGCAGCTCGCGCTCGCGACCGTTCCACTGATCATCGCCGGGGCCGGGCTGTCGGCGGCGCTGGGCGCCGAGTCGTTCGCCGAGGTCGTCGCCCGCACCGTCGTCGCGATCTCGCCCGGCAGCAGTGACGCCCTGGTGGCCGATGTCGTCGAGGACGGCTCGGAGCACGGCAGAGACCAGGGTCAGCTCGTCGTCGTTCTCGGGCTCGCCACCGCTTTCGTCGCGGCGACGTCCGCGTTCGCGCAGCTGGAGCGCGGGGCGAACCGG
Organism: uncultured Actinomycetota bacterium; assembly: GCA_963780835.1. Classification (GTDB taxonomy): domain Bacteria; phylum Actinomycetota; class Actinomycetes; order Mycobacteriales; family Pseudonocardiaceae; genus Pseudonocardia. The sequence continues at coordinate 94,752 of CAWADQ010000060.1, forward strand.
ATCTACGGCACGGACCGCGACCGGCCGGCCCTGCGGAAGTACTCCCGCGCCGCCCTCCTGACGCTGACGGCCGGTTCCGCGCTGGCGTTCGGGCTGCTGCTGATCGTGGCGGGCGATCCGTTCGGGGATGCAGTCGAGCAGGTCTACCACTGGGGTGACGCCGCGGAGTCCGTGTTCGACGTCGTCCGCTGGCCGCTCGGGCTCGCCGCCCTGGTGTTCGCAGTGACGGTGCTGTTCCGGCACGCCCCGCGGCGGCAGCAGCCGGGGCTGTCCTGGCTCGCGGTCGGGGCCACGGTGACGGTGCTGGTCTGGCTGGCGGGCTCCGGCCTGCTGGGCCTCTACGTCGTGAGTGCGGGCAACTTCGGCGACACCTACGGCCCGCTCACCGCGGTGATGGCGCTGCTGCTCTGGGCGAACGTCACGGGCGTTGCGCTCCTGGCCGGGGTAGCGCTGGCGGCGCAACTCGAAGCCGTGCGGGCAGGCGGGTCGGACCCGCTCCTGGCCGACAGCGACAACGACGGTATCCCCGACCACCTCGACGAGCAACCCGGCTCGCCGGCCCGGTAGCTGCTGGGGACGGGTGCTGGAGCACCTGCAGTGATCAGCATCGCCGAGAACCGCAAATGCGGATTCGCGGGTACCTGTCCGAACGGAGAGGGCCTCCTGGTGCGTGCAACGTTGATGCAACTGCGACGCTCGTAGCGTCCGGCGTCACGTACCCGAGATCTGGAGGACCAACGATGGCCAGGTACGCGGCACCAGGGACTGACGGAAGCGTCGTCACCTTCAAGCCCCGTTACGACCACTTCATCGGCGGCGAGTACGTCGCCCCGGCCAAGGGTCAGTACTTCGAGAACCCCACTCCGATCACCGGTGAGACGTTCACCGAGGTCGCGCGCGGCACCGCCGAGGACGTCGAGAAGGCGCTCGACGCCGCGCACGCCGCCGCGCCCGCGTGGGGCAAGACGTCAGCCGCCGACCGGGCCAACGTCCTGAACAAGATGGCCGACCGCGTCGAGGCCAACCTCGAGAAGATCGCGATCGCGGAGAGCTGGGAGAACGGCAAGGCGTGCCGCGAGACGCTGGCCGCCGACATCCCGCTGGCCGTCGACCACCTGCGCTACTTCGCCGGTGCCCTGCGCGCGCAGGAGGGCTCGCTCTCCGAGATCGACGAGAACACGATCGCCTACCACTTCCACGAGCCGCTGGGCGTCGTCGGGCAGATCATCCCGTGGAACTTCCCGATCCTCATGGCGATCTGGAAGCTCGCTCCGGCGATCGCCGCGGGCAACGCGGTCGTCCTCAAGCCCGCCGAGCAGACCCCGGCCTCGATCCACGTGCTGAACGAGCTGGTGGCCGACCTGCTGCCGCCGGGCGTGCTCAACATCGTCAACGGATTCGGCGTGGAGGCCGGCAAGCCGCTGGCGTCCAGCAAGCGCATCCGCAAGATCGCGTTCACCGGCGAGACCACCACCGGCCGGCTGATCATGCAGTACGCCAGCGAGAACCTGATCCCGGTCACGCTGGAGCTGGGCGGCAAGAGCCCCAACGTCTTCTTCGACGATGTCGCGGCCAAGCAGGACGAGTTCTACGACAAGGCGCTCGAGGGCTTCGCGATGTTCGCCCTCAACCAGGGCGAGGTCTGCACCTGCCCGTCGCGCGCGCTGATCCAGGGCGGGATGTACAGCGACTTCCTGGCCGACGGCGTCAAGCGCGTCGAGCAGATCAAACAGGGTGACCCGCTGGACACCGACACGATGGTCGGTGCCCAGGCGTCGAACGACCAGCTCGAGAAGATCCTCTCCTACATCGACATCGGCCGGCAGGAGGGCGCGAAGATCCTCGCCGGTGGCGAGCGCTCCGACCTCGGCGGCAACCTGTCGGGCGGCTACTACGTCCAGCCGACGATCTTCGAGGGCGACAACTCGATGCGGATCTTCCAGGAGGAGATCTTCGGCCCGGTCGTGTCGGTGGCTCGGTTCTCCGACTACGACGACGCCATCAAGATCGCCAACGACACGCTCTACGGCCTCGGCGCCGGCGTGTGGAGCCGCGACACCAACACCGCGTACCGCGCGGGTCGCGACATCCAGGCCGGCCGGGTGTGGGTGAACAACTACCACGCCTACCCCGCGCACGCGGCCTTCGGCGGCTACAAGCAGTCGGGTATCGGGCGCGAGAACCACAAGATGATGCTCGACCACTACCAGCAGACGAAGAACATGCTGGTCAGCTACTCGCCGAACGCGCTCGGCTTCTTCTGAGCCCATTTCAACCCTGCCGGTCGACCTGAAGGGTGCGGTCCGATGAGAAACAACGCGTTGAAATGGGCTCACTGATGGACCCGGTCGGCACGGCGCGGTCCGCACGGTGTTCGACACCGGGCGGGTCGCGCTGACCCCGGCGGCCGCGGAGCTTCTCGTCAAGATGACAGACATCCACGGTCCGCTGATGTTCCACCAGTCCGGCGGATGCTGCGACGGGAGCGCTCCGATGTGCTACCCGGACGGTGACTTCAAGACCGGCGGTTCGGACGTCCACCTGGGCGACCTGCGCGTCGACGGGCTGGAGAAGCCGATCGGGTTCTGGATGTCGTCGTCGCAGTACGAGTACTGGAAGCACACCCATCTCACCGTCGACGTCGTGAAGGGCCGGGGGAGCGGGTTCTCGGTAGAGGCGCCCGAGGGCGTGCGCTTCCTGATCCGCTCCCGGCTGTTCACCGACGAGGAATGGATGGCGCTGCAAGATCACTGAGGCGGTCGGCCACCCCGTCATGCGGGCGGGGTGGCCCTCGGCCGTTCAACCGGGAGGCGTGTCCCCCACCAGCACCCGCCCACCGCCCGACGCCGGGCGGTGGGCGGTGTCGACTGCGGATCGACTGACCGGATCGACTGACCGGATCGTGGACCGCACCCTCCGCGCCCGACGCCCGTTGGACCAACTGGAGTCCACTCGAAGTGTCGTGGTCTCTGTGGGGGGAGACCATGCTGGGGACGGGTGGGCGGCGGGCGAGGACCGTTGCCATCCTGGTGGGGGTCGTCGCAGTGGTCGGCGGCCTGTTCGTGGACCGCGCCATCGCCGATACCGGCGATCCGGCACCCGCCGCGGTCGCGGCACGTGAGCAGCCGCTGGTCTCCGGCACGCCCTGCTCGGTCTCTGCGCGATCGTGCGTCGACCTCGACTCGCAGCACGCCTGGCTGATCGACAACGGCAAGGTCGTCCGCGGCCCGGTCAAGATCTCCTCGGGCGGTGCGGGGAAGGAGACGCCGGTCGGGCACTCGTTCCGGGTGTACCGCAAGGACAAGGACTACGCGAGCAACGAGTTCCGGCTCGCCGACGGCCGCCCCGCACCGATGCCGTGGTCGGTCTTCTTCGCGGACGGCGGGATCGCTTTCCACGCCGGCAATCCCGCCCGAGCCTCGGCAGGTTGCATCCACCTACCGCAAGCCGACGCGCAGGCGTGGTTCGAGTTCCTGCAGATCGGTGACCAGGTTCAGGTCGTGAAGGCGTCCGAGGAGCACGCGGCCCGCTCCGGTCACTAGGACCGCCGTCGGCGGGCCACACCGGCTGTCCGCAGTCGGCGAGGCACTGCAGGCGGTGGATCGAGCGGTAGTGCCTTGCGGGACACCCGCACCCGGGCCAGGCAGCCCGGAGTCGGCGCCGATGCCCGCACCCGCGCACACGAGCAGTGCGTCCGCGGACCGGACCAGGTCGGCGGCGCGGTCGAGCAGGTCGTTCAGCTGGCGACCGACCGCTGCACGACCTCGAACTCCAGCAGCGACGACCCCGACGCCACGGGCCGGGCCCGCTCGCCCGAGTGCGCGGTCATGGCCGGGCCGTTCAGCCAGGCCTGGAAGGACTCCTCGCTGTCCCAGTGCGTGACGACGAAGTAGCGGTCTTCGCCCTTGACCGGGCGCAGCAGCTCGAACGACAGGAAGCCGGGCTGGCCGTCGACCGCGTGCAGCCGGTTCGCGAACCGCTTCTCCAGCTCGGGGCCCGCGCCCTCGGGGACCTCGATCGCGTTGATCTTCACAACTGCCATGCCTTCAGGCTAGTCCCGGCGCCGGCGCGGCCGTCCGCCCCGGCCGCCACCGCACACAGGTCGAAGGGTCGGCACCCGGGTCTCGACCTGTGTGCCCGCCTCGTGTCCTGTGTGCGAGCGCGTCAGTGGACCGCGATGATCTCGCCCGTACGGGCATCGGCGATCTCGACGCCCACGACCCGTGCCCGCACCGGCTCGACCGGGTGCATCGCGATGAACGCCTCGGCCGGCTTTGTCGAGGCCAGTACGCAGTGCGGCAGCCAGGCGCCCGGCAGGTACGCAGCTACTGGCCCGCGCACCCGCCCCGCGAGGGCGTCGTGGACCGCGCTGTGGACGGCGAGCAGCTCGCTGTCGACGACAGCGGCCAGCACGAGCTCGTGCGGCCGGTCCGCCGTGCTGCCGAGCGTGGCCAGCCAGACGGTGGGCAGCGCCAGCACTCGCAACTCGTCGGCGAGCGCCGAGCGGGCGGCGGGTGGGATCGCGACGGCCGCGGCCGCGGTGAGGGCGGGCCGCTCCGGCGGCACTGAGCAGCGGCAGTGGCTGCCCGGGCGCGCAGCGCGTCGACGGCCGCGGCAGCGTCGTCGTCGAGCCGGAACCGCACGTGCTGCGTCACCGGCGCACCGTATCGGCCGAGCTCGTGCACACCGGGAGCGCTCGTGCACACCCCCGGGCGCGCGTGCACACGGTGCGCGGTCTGCACCGGCGGCGGGCGGTGTGCACGAGCAGGGCCCGGGCCGGCTTGATCACGCCGGGAGGGCGAAGCGGCCGTCGTCGAGCTGCTCGGCCAGCCCGTCGACCAGCAGCGAGTCGATGCAGCGGTCGCGCTGCGCGGCGTCGGCCCACGCGGCGTCCAGCGCCGCCCGCTCGACCGGCTCCGGCGAGCCCCGCAGCACCTCCATCAGGCGGCCGCGGACCTGCCGGTCGGTCCCCGCGAAGGCCTGCACGGAACGTCGCGGGCCCGTGTAGTCCGGGCGGCCCGCACGCTGCCACGCGCACACCGACCGGGCCGGGCACGCCGCGCACCGGGGCGTTCGGGCCGTGCACACGACCGCGCCCAGCTCCATCAACGCGACGGACGCGAGCGCGGCTCCGGCGTCGTCGGGCGGGAGCAGGGCGTCGACGTCGGCGAGGTCGGCGCGAACCCGCGCAGGCCCGGCGTCGCCCGCACCGTGCACGGCCCGCGCGACCACCCGGCGGACGTTCGTGTCGACGACCGGGCAACGCAGGCCGTGACCGAACGCCGCGACGGCCCGTGCTGTGTAGGAGCCGACGCCGGGCAGCGCCTCCAGCGCCTCCAGGCTCGCCGGGACGACGTCGCCGTGCTGCTCGGCGACGACCCGCGCCGCCTCGTGCAGCCGCAGGGCGCGCCGCGGATAGCCGAGCCGGCCCCAGGCGCGCAGCACGTCGGCGCGCGGGGCGGCGGCGAGGTCCGAAGGGCGCGGCCAGCGCTCCATCCACTCCAGCCAGATCGGCTCCACCCGCGCGACCGGCGTCTGCTGGAGCATGAACTCGCTGACGAGCACGCCCCACGGGGTCGTGCCGGGGCGGCGCCAGGGCAGGTCGCGCGCGTTGACCCGGTACCAGTCGGACACGAGGTCTTGCAGCTGCACCGGGCGAGTGTGCCTGTCCACCCGGCCGCCGGGCTCGCTCGGCCCAGCCATCCACATGGAGTAATCGCTTCGATACATTGAGTGAGTGTGGGAGCCGGTGGGACCACTGCCCGCCGCCGTGTACTGGCGACGGCGGTGGGTGGCGCTGGCGTCGGTGGTGACGGTGGCCGGGCTGCTCACCGTCGCGGTCGGCGGGGGCACGCCCACGGACGGCCCGGCGGCCGTCCCCGCCCCGGCAGCGGTGCGCTCGACCGTGGCGAGGCCGCCGACCGCCGCCACGGACGGCCCCGTCGTGGCGGCAGGCACCGGGAATGCGGGGCCGACGGCCCAGGCGAGTGCGGCCGCGGCCCCGCTCGACGCCGGTCTGACCGGCCCGACCTCGTCCGGTTCGACCGCGCCGGGTGGTCGGCTGAGCACCGGGCAGCCGGGCTCCGGTGCCACGACCGCCGTCCCGCCGTCCCGCGGTCCGGTCACTGCGGCATCCGGCCCGTACACCGCCGCGTCGAGCACGGCCGCGTCCGAGCGCATCCGCCCCGACGACACCCCGCGCCCCACGGTCGCGGCGCAGCCGCCCGTCCCCGTGCCTCGCACCGGGCCCGTTCCCTGCACGAACGACATGCTGACCGCCGGCGCGGAGGTCGATCCCGCCGTGCACAAGGTCGGCAGCCATCCCGTCCTTCGCCTGGTGATCACCAACGTCAGCGGCCAGCCGTGCGTCCGAGACCTCGACGCCGCTCGACAGGAGATCGTCGTCTGGAGCGGCGACGGCGCCACCCGCCTCTGGTCGAGCAACGACTGCATCAACAACCCGACCGTCGACCTGCGCACCTTGGTACCCGGCCGCCCCGTCGCGTTCGCCCTCACCTGGGGGGAGCGCACCACGACGCCGGGGTGTGCCCAGCCGCGCACGGTCGTTCCCGCCGGTTCGTATCGGCTGATGGTCCGGCTCGACGACCTGATCAGCCCGCCGACGCCGTTCCTGCGCACCCCGTGATCGCGACGGCACGGTGTTCTCTCCGGTGTCGTGCAAAGCCACGTTCACCGCGCGAGCCGTCCTGAATGTGGCTGGTCGCGACAACGATCGGCCTGCACGACTCGCGCCGGGAAAGGTGCCTGGACTCGCGCAGGCGAAGGATGCACGACTCGCGCGACGATTCGGCGTGCTCCGCTCCGTCAGAACGCGGGCCTCAGCGCAGGTTGTCGAGCACCAGGGCCACGTCGCCGACCTCCTGCACCCGCAGGTCGCTGCGCTTCACGCCGCTGTCCGGCGGGACCAGCGCGCGGGTGAACCCCAGGCGCGCGGCCTCGGCGAGCCGTCGCTCGACCCCGGCCACCCGGCGGATCTCCCCGGCCAGGCCGATCTCGCCGAGCACCACCAGGTCCGAGGGCAGCGCGACGTCCCGGCGTGCCGAGGTGATCGCCATGGCCAGGGCGAGATCGGCCGCCGGTTCGGTGATCCGCATCCCGCCGACCGTGGCCGCGTAGACCTCCGCGTCGTGCAGCCGCACGCCGGCGCGGCGCTCCAGCACGGCCAGCAGCATGGCCACGCGCGAGTTGTCCAACCCACTGACGGCCCGGCGCGGGCTGGGGATGTCCTTGCCGGCCACCAGCGCCTGCAGTTCGGCCGGCAGCGGGCGCCGACCGTCCATCACGACCGTCACCGCCGTGCCCGGCACCGGCGGGCCGCCGAACCGGGCCAGGAACAACCCGGACGGGTCGGCCATCCCGACGATGCCCTCGTCGCGCAGCTCGAAACAGCCCACCTCGTCCGCGGGGCCGAATCGGTTCTTCACGCCGCGGACCATGCGCAGCGTCGAGTGCTTGTCACCTTCGAAGGACAGCACGACGTCGACGAGGTGCTCGAGCACCCGCGGGCCGGCGATCGAGCCGTCCTTGGTCACGTGCCCGACCAGCACCACCGGCAGCCCGCGCTCCTTGGCCAGCCCCGTGAGCGCCACCGTGACCGCCCGGACCTGCGTGACCCCGCCCGGCGCGCCGTCCGCGGTGTCCGTCGTCATGGTCTGCACCGAGTCGACGACCAGCAGCTGCGGCGCCACGGCGTCGATGTGGGCGACGACCGCGGACAGGTCCGACTCGGCCGCCAGGTACAGCCCCGCCCCGGCGAGAGGGAGCCAGCGTGCACGGCCCCGGTCCGCTCGGCGCGCAGCCGGACCTGTCCCGACGACTCCTCGCCCGTGACGTACAGGACGGTGCCGGTCCCGGCTGCCTTGGCGGCCACCTCCAGCAGCAGGGTCGACTTGCCGACGCCCGGCTCGCCCGCCAGCAGCACGACGGCGCCGGGCACGAGCCCGCCGCCGAGCACGCGGTCAAGCTCGGAAACCCCGGTCGGCCGGGCCCGCGCCGTGTCGAGCTCGACCTCGGCGATCCGCCGGGCGGGTGACGACGGCGCACCCGCCGCGACCTTGCGCGCCCCCGAGGGCGCGGCGACCTGCTCGAGCGTCCCCCACGCCTGGCACGACGGGCAGCGCCCGACCCACTGCGCCGTCTGCTGCCCGCACTCTGCGCAGCGGTAGCCGGTGCGCACGGACCGGACGCGTGCGGTCACTCCTGCTCGGCCGGCTCGCGGGGCGAGGCGGGGTAGCCGACCGGGAGCATCACGCGCACCTGCCCGGCCCGCTCGAACGTGAGAACGATCTCGTACGACAGGCCGGCCTGGATGTCCTCGCGCAGCCCGGTGAGCTCGACCTGGGCGAACCGGGTGCTCGGCTCCAGCGCGCCGAGGGCGGGCGGCGGCTGCAGCCCGGCGGCGGGAGCCTCACCGCTCGCCGAGGCGGAGCCGGTGGGCGAGGTGTCCGGCGGCTGGAGCGCCGAGTTCGTGGGAGCGGGGGAGGAGCTCGCGTCGGGCGAGCCGATCGGCGACGCCGCGGACGGCTCGGTCGATCCCGGCGCGGACTGCCCACCCGTTCCGGATTCGCCCCCGACGACCATCACCGTGCCCGCCGGCAGGTCGGTCTGCCCGCCGACCGTCACCGACCCGGCGACCGGGCTGCTGGCCGAGACGAGGCGGTCGGGCTGGGTGCCCTGATTGATGACATGCATCTCGAGGGGCGCGGTGCCGCCTGCCCGGTACACCGCGGCCGTCTGCGTGCCCACTGACGCGTCCGGGAAGGCGATCTGCGCGTCGCGGATCGCGATGCCGTTCACCGTGACCGTGGCGCCGGTGGCGCTGTTGGACTGGGAGGCCGTCTGCGCGACCTGGCCGGCCGCGCAGCCGGCGAGCACCACCGTGCTCGCGACGGCGACGGCGACGAGGGCCGCGCGGGAACGGGTGGCTGCACGAGCCGCGGGGCGGCTTCCAGGGCGGATCACGGGGGTCGTCCTTCCTGCCTGGGCACGCCCGGCGGAACGGCAGTGCGGGCGCCGGTGCGGTGGGTAGCGGGTGCAGCTCCGGGGCGGTCACGGGGGTGACCAGGTGCGCAGCCTAGTCGCCGGTGCCCGGGGTGGCACCACACGGCTCGCCGAAGATCGACCCTGCACGTTTCCGGCTGCTTGTCAATCCCCTGACCTGCGACGACGCGTGGACCGGGGAGCGCCGGGTGGAGGCGGCGTGTTATTCTTTCTTCAGCGAAAGGGGCAGAGGACACAATGGTTTTCAAGGTCGGAGAGACCGTCGTCTACCCGCACCACGGCGCCGCGCTCATCGAGGCGATCGAGACCCGCACGATCAAGGGCGAGGAGCGCAAGTACCTCGTCCTCAAGGTCGCCCAGGGTGATCTCACGGTGCGTGTTCCCGCCGAGAACGCCGAGGTCGTCGGCGTGCGTGACGTGGTCGGCCAGGACGGGCTGGACAGGGTGTTCGAGGTGCTCCGCGCCCCGCACACCGAAGAGCCCACCAACTGGTCCCGCCGGTACAAGGCCAACCTCGAGAAGCTGGCCTCCGGCGATGTGAACAAGGTCGCCGAGGTCGTCCGCGACCTGTGGCGCCGCGAGAAGGACCGCGGCCTGTCCGCCGGCGAGAAGCGCATGCTTGCCAAGGCGCGGCAGATCCTGGTCAGCGAGCTCGCGCTCGCCGAAGGGACGGACGAGGAGCGGGCCGAGATCCTGCTCGACGAGGTCCTGGCGACCGCCTCCTGAACCCATCCGCGCTCCCGGTGCGGGGCGCTGTCGCGGTGGTCGTGGCTCACCGGCCCGGCGTTGACGGGCCGTCGGACGTTCTCGCCCTACTGCTCGGCGTTCCTGTCGTCCTCCGGGCCGTTCGTGCCCTGCTCGCCTCCGGGTCGGTCGACCGCGTCGTGTTGCTCGTCGACCTGGAGGCCGAGGCGACCGTCCGGCAGCTCGTCGACGGCCTGCCCGTCTCCGTGCACACCGATGCGCACGAGGCGGCGCGGTGCACGCAGACGTCGGGACCGATCGTCCTCCACGACGCCGCCCGCCCGCTGGCGTCCCCGGCCCTTGCCGTGGCCGTCATGGACGCGGTGGCCGCCGGTCATGCGGTGGCCGTTCCCGTCCTACCGCTGTCGGACACGGTGAAGCGCGTCGACGTCGCGGGTGTCGTCGTCGGCACCCCGGACCGCGGCGGCCTGCGGGTGCTCCAGACACCGCAGGCGTTTCGTGCCGGGGTGCTGGGCACGGACGTGCTCGCGAAGGTGCTCGCCTCCACCGAGCCGCTCGAGCAGGCGTGGGCCGTCGCGGGGGAGCCCGCGGTGACCGTGCCCGGGCACCCGCTGGCCTTCGCCGTGCGCTCGGCGTGGGAGCGCGAGCTGGCCGAGGTGCTGGGTCGGGAGCACGCGTGAGAGTGGGAATCGGCACAGATGTCCACCCGGTCGAGCCCGGCCGCCCCTGCTGGGTCGCGGGTCTGCTCTGGGAGGGCGTCGACGGCTGCGCCGGGCACTCGGACGGTGACGTCGCCGCGCACGCGTTGTGCGACGCCCTGCTGTCGGCGGCCGGCCTCGGCGACGTCGGCGCGGTCTTCGGCACCGGGCGTCCCGAGTACGCCGGCGCAGGCGGAGTGGCGCTGCTGGAGCACGTGCGCGCGCTGGTGGCCGAGGCCGGATGGACGGTCGGCAACGCCGCCGTGCAGGTGATCGGCAACGCCCCGCGGATCGGTACCCGCCGCGGCGAGGCGGAGAAGGTGCTCTCCGAAGCGGTCGGCGGACCGGTGTCGGTGTCGGGCACGACCACGGACGGACTGGGCCTGACGGGCCGCGGCGAGGGCCTCGCCGCCGTCGCGACCGCATTGCTGCTGCCTGCGAGCTGAGCGCGAGTCGGGGGTCCGTACCCTGGGCGTGTGACCTTGCACCTGTTCGACACCGCCACGAGGAGTCAGCGGGAGTTCGTCCCGCTGCGGGCCGGGGCTGCGTCGATCTACGTGTGTGGGGCCACGGTGCAGGGCGTCCCGCACATCGGGCACGTGCGGTCCAGCCTGAACTACGACGTGCTCCGCCGCTGGCTCACCGCGGGCGGTCTGGACGTCGCGTTCGTCCGCAACGTCACCGACATCGACGACAAGATCCTCACCAAGGCCGCCGCGGCGCGCAGGCCGTGGTGGGAGTGGGCGGCGACGCACGAGCGCGCCTTCCTCGCGGCCTACGACGCGCTGGGCTGCCTGCCGTCGTCGGTCGAGCCCCGGGCGACCGGGCACGTCACGCAGATGGTCGAGCTCATGCAGCGGCTGGTCGAGTCGGATCACGCCTACGCGGCGGGCGGCGACGTCTACTTCGACGTCCGGTCGTTCCCCGACTACGGGGCCCTCTCGGGCCAGCGGCTCGACGACGTCGTGCAGGGCGAGACCGAGGCCGTCGGCAAGCGTGATCCTCGCGACTTCACGCTGTGGAAGGCCGCCAAGCCGGGTGAACCGGCGTGGTCGACGCCGTGGGGGCCGGGCCGGCCGGGCTGGCACCTGGAGTGCTCGGCGATGGCGACCTTCTACCTCGGGCCGCAGTTCGACATCCACGGCGGCGGCATCGACCTCGTCTTCCCGCACCACGAGAACGAGCGGGCGCAGAGCAACGCGGTCGGCGACCCGTTCGCGCGGTTCTGGCTGCACAACGCCTGGGTCACCCTCGGCGGGGAGAAGATGAGCAAGTCGCTGGGCAACACGCTGTCCATCGACGCGCTGCTGCGCCGGGTTCGTGGCGTCGAGCTGCGCTACTACCTCGTCGCCCCGCACTACCGCTCGATGATCGAGTACTCGGACGCGGCGCTCGACGAGGCCGTGGCCGCCTTCCGGCGGATCGAGTCGTTCGTGCACCGGGTGCGGGAGCGGATCGGCCGGCCCGAGCCGGCGTCGACGGTGCCGCCGGGGTTCGCCGCCGCCCTGGACGACGACCTGGGCACGCCGGGCGCGCTCGCGGTCGTCCACGGCGCCGTCCGCGAGGGCAACACCGCGCTCGACGCGGGCGACCGCGTCGCGGCGGCGAACCACGCGTCGGCCGTCCGCGCGATGACCGCCGTGCTCGGCCTGGACCCGTTGGACCCCCACTGGGCCACCGCCGGGACGGACGAGGCCACCGCGGCCGCACTCAACACGCTCGTCGGCGACCTGCTCGCGCAGCGGCAGGAGGCGCGGGCCCGCCGCGACTTCGCCGTTGCGGACACCGTGCGGGACCGGCTCACCGCCGCGGGCGTCGCCGTCGAGGACTCACCCGACGGCCCCACCTGGTCACTGAAGGATATGTAGTGCCCCGTCCCGGAAGGTCTACCGCGCCTCTCGGCGGCTCAGCCGCCCGCCGGCGGCGTTGCCGGTCGGCCCGAGTACGCCCGGTACGAGGGCCGACCGGCGCCTTGCCGGCGAACGGCTGATTCCGCCGATAGTCACACCAACCTCCCGGGACGGGGCACTAGACACATGGCCGGCAACTCCCACCGTCGCGGTGCGACGCGCAAGGACGGCACGAAGAAGGGGATGGTCGTCGGGTCCGGCGGCCAGCGCCGCCGCGCGCTGGAGGGCCGCGGCCCGACCCCGCCCGCGGAGATGCGCAAGGGACACCCGGCGCAGCGGCGTGCCGCCTCGGCGGCCAAGTACGCCGCGAAGGGCGCCGACCGCGGCCGTCCGGCGACGGCCAGGCGGCGCCACGACGACGACGCACCGGAGACCGTGCTCGGTCGCAACCCGGTGGTCGAGTGCCTGCGTGCCGGCGTTCCCGCCACGGCGCTGCACGTCGCGCTGGGCACGACCGCGGACGAGCGGATCGCCGAGGCCGTGCAACTGGCGGCGGACGCGGGGATCGCGATCCTGGAGGTGCAGCGCAACGACCTGGACCGGATCGCGGGCGGGGCGCTGCACCAGGGAGTCGCCCTGCAGGTGCCGGCGTACGAGTACGCCCATCCGGACGACCTGCTGGAGGCGGCCGCGGACGGCGCCGGCCCCGCACTGATCGCCGCGCTGGACGGGGTGACCGACCCGCGCAACCTCGGCGCGGTCGTGCGCTCGGTGAGCGCGTTCGGCGGGCACGGCGTCGTGGTCCCGCAGCGGCGCTCGGCGAGCATGACGGCCGTGGCCTGGCGGGCGTCGGCGGGCACTGCGGCGCGGCTGCCGGTGGCGCGGGCGACGAACCTGACGCGCACCCTGCGCGAGTACGCCACCGCCGGGCTGATGATCGCCGGTCTCGACGCCGAGGGATCGGTCTCGCTCGACCACTTCGACTTGGCGGCGGATCCGCTGGTGCTGGTGGTCGGCTCGGAGGGCAAGGGTCTGTCGCGGCTGGTCCGCCAGACCTGCGACGTCACGGTCTCGATCCCGATGGCGGGCCCGGTGGAGTCGCTCAACGCGTCGGTGGCCGCGGGCGTGGTGCTCGCGGAGGTCGCCCGCCGCCGTCGCGCCGGATAGGTCAGGCGCGAGCGGGAGTCCGGCCGCGGGCGCGGGCGACGATCCGGCACGCGACGTAGCAGGCGAACGCGATCGCCGCGACGTAGCCCGACACCGGGAGCCCCGGGGCCAGCGACAGCAGCGTGCCGCCCACCAGCGCCAGCTCCGCGAACGCCACCGCCAGCGCGGTCGCGAGCAGCGGGTTCGCCGTCACCCGGGTCGCGGCGGCTCCGGGGGCGATCATGACCGAGAGCACGAGGATCGCCCCGACCACCGGCACCGCCAGCGCCGTCACCAGGCCGATCAGCACTGCGAAGATCAACGACAGCATCCGCACCGGGACGCCCCGGGCCGTCGCGACCTCGGCGTCCGCGCTCGCGAACAGCAGCCGGCGGTGGAACACCGCCAGCACCGCGATCACGACGACCGCCACCCCGCCGAGCACCCACAGGTTGGTGGCGTCGATGGAGACGATCGACCCCGTCAGCAGCCCGAACTTGTTCGACGCCCGGCCCGGATAGAGCGCGAGCATCAGCACGCCGAGGCCGAGCCCGAACGCGAGCACGACCCCGATCACCGAGTCGCGCTCGCGCTGGCGCAGGCCGAGCAGGCCGAACACCACGCCGGCCACCACGGCTCCGACGACCGCACCCAGCTGCACGCCGATCCCCGCGAGCAGCGCCGCCGCGCCACCGGTGAACGCCAGCTCGGCGGTGCCGTGCACGGCGAACGACATCCCGCGCGCGACGATCAGCGGCGCCAGCAGCCCGGCGACGAGCCCGAGCACCGCGCAGGCGATCAGCGCCGACTGCACGAACGGCAGCGCGAGCAGCTCGCCGATACCCTCGAACGAGATCAGCCGTGCGTCTCATCGCTCAGTCGTCCCCGTGGCAGTGCGCGGCGTCCGCGGCGTCCGCCCCGACCACGACCAGCCGGTCGCGCACGCGCAACACGTCGACCTGTGTGCCGTAGAGCTCCGACAGCACCGTCGAGGTCATCACCTCGTCCGTCCGCCCGATCCGGAAGCGGCCGTCCACCAGGTACAGCACCCGGTCCACCAGCGGCAGGATCGGGTTGATCTCGTGGGTGACGAACACGACGGCGGTGCCGGCCGCCCGCCGCCGCCGGTCGATCAGCGCCGTGACGCTGGCCTGGTGGGCCAGGTCGAGCGAGAGCAGCGGTTCGTCGCACAGCAGCACGGCCGGGTCGCCGACCAGCGCCTGGGCCACCCGCAGCCGCTGCTGCTCGCCGCCGGAGAGGCGCCCGACCGGCGCGTCCGCGTAGCTCGTGCCGCCGACCGCGGCCAGCGCCGCGTCCACCCGGGCCCGGCGCACCCGGCGCCCGCGAAAGCCGATGCCCGGCCGGTGCCCGTCCAGGCCGAGCCCGACGAGGTCGCGCCCGCGCAGCGGCAGATCCGGGTCCAGCGCCTTCTGCTGCGGGATGTAGCCGATGTGCGGGCTGCCCCGCCGCGGTTCCCGGCCGGCGATCCGCACCTCGCCCGCGGACAGCGTCTCGAGCCCGAGCAGCACGCGCACCAGCGAGGTCTTGCCCGACCCGTTGGGGCCGAGGACCGCGACGAACTCGCCGGCCTCGACGTCGAGGTCGAGGCCGCTCCAGAGCGTCCGCTCCCCGAACGACAGCCGGGCGCCGCGGAGGCTGACCGCGGCCGCGACGGTGGCGGCGGGCGGCCGGGTGCCGCGCGCCGTCGACGGGAGGGTCACCGGGCACCTCCGTTAATGGCAACGATTGTCGATTCACTCTAGCCTGTGATGCGCGCCGGGTGCGGGCTCCCGGGGTACCGGGTGTGGGGCCCAGCGGCTACCGTGCCTCCATGTCCGGGTCCTCCAAGGTGCGTAGGCCCGCCACGCTCGCGTCCCTGGCGGCGGAGCTGGGTGTGTCCCGGACGACTGTCTCGAACGCCTACAACCGGCCGGATCAGCTCTCCGCCCCGCTGCGCGAGCGGGTGCTGGAGGCAGCTCGGCGCCTCGGGTACCCGGGCCCGGATCCCGTGGCGCGGTCGCTGCGCACCCGCCGGGCCGGGGCCGTCGGGCTGCTGCTCACCGAGGCCCTCTCCTACGCCTTCCGCGACCCCGTGGCCACCGGCTTCCTCGAGGGGCTCGCGCTCGCGTGCGAGCAGGCGGGTCAGGGCCTCCTGCTCGTCCCGGTCAGTCCCGAGCACGTGGACGTCGCCGCGGTGCACCGCGCGAGCGTCGACGGCTTCGTCGTCTACTCCGTCCGCGAGGACGATCCGCACTTCCTCGCCGTGCTGGAACGGCCGGTGCCCACGGTGGTCTGCGACCAGCCGGCGGGGGTCGAGGGCGTCGACCGGGTCGGCGTGGACGACCGGAGCGCGATGCTGGGCCTGGCCCGGCACCTCACCGGCATGGGGCACCGGCGCGTCGGCGTGATCTGCATGCGGCTCGCCGCCCAGCGCAACGACGGCCCGGTGTCGGCCGCCCGCCAGGCCACCATCGGCTACCCCGTGCAGCGCAACCGGCTCCTGGGGCTGCGCGACGGCCTGGCCGAGGTGGGCGTCGACTGGTCCGACGTGCCGGTGTGGGAGCGGTTCGACCACTCGGTGGAGGCGGGGCAAGCGGCGGCGGCGGAGCTGCTCGCGGCGCGCCCCGAACTGACGGCCATCGTCTGCACCTCGGACATCCTGGCCCTCGGCGCGCTGCGCCACGCGACGCAGCACGGGATCGTCGTGCCCGACGAGCTGACGATCACCGGTTTCGACGGCGTGCCGGAGGCCGAGCGCGCCGGACTGACGACGGTGTGGCAGCCGGTTCTGGAGAAGGGCAAGGTGGCAGGCGAGCTGCTGCTCGACCGCGGCGACCGCATCCGCCCCCGCCGCGTGACGCTGCCGACCGAGCTGCGGATCGGCCTCACGAGCTGCGCCCCCCGCGACGCCGAGCGCTGGTTCTCGGGCCTGTGACGCCGCGACACCGTAGGTGAGATCAGCCCCGCCGCGCCGTCAGCAGGGTCTCCAGCAGCTCGGTGACGTCCTCGGGCGTGCCCACCCGGTACTCCGCCGCCGTGTCGCCTTCGCCCACCTTCACCCCGACGTCGCCGGGCCGCAGGCGGGTGAACGCCGTCTCGTCCGTCACGTCGTCGCCGACGAACAGCACCGCGTCCGCGCCCAGCCGACCGCGCAGCGTGTCGATCGCCGTACCCTTGCTGACCTGCACCACCGCCATCTCCAGCACGGCCTTGCCCTCCGTCGACTCGACGCCGGGCAGCTGCGCCGGTCCGGTGCGCACGGCGTCGAGGACCCGCTCCGCGACCGCCGGCTCCGCCCCGCGGACGTGCACGACGATCGCCGCGGGCTTGTGCTCCAGCCGCGCCGCCGGCTCGCCGTCGACGACCTGCCGCACCGCGGCGGACAGCTGGTCCTTCAGATCGCGTTGGGCATCGGTGAGCTCGAGCGCGCCGTCGTCGAACTCGCCGCCGTGGCTGCCGACCAGCCGGATCGGCGCGGCGAACCCGGACACGGTGCGCAGGTCGTCCAGCCCGCGCCCCGAGAGCATGGCGACGGTCGTGGCCGGCAGGTCCGCCAGCGCGCGGACCGCCGCCGCCGACCCGGGCAGCGGCCGCGACGCCGACGGGTCCTGCACGAGCGGGGCCAGCACGCCGTCGAAGTCGAGCGCGACCAGCAGCGTCGGCACCCGCGCCAGCTCCCGCAGCGCCGATTCCAGGGCCGGCTCGAGCGACGGGGTCACGTCGGCATGCCCAGCGCGTCGAGGAACTCGTGCGCCCACTGGTCCACGTCGTGGCGCTTGACGTGGCGGCGCAGGGCCTTCATCCGCCTGCGCGCCTCGTCGGGCGGCATCTCCAGCGCCCGCGCCAACGCCGCCTTGACCCCGTCCGTGTCGTGCGGGTTCACCAGCAGCGCGCTGGTCAGCTCGCGGGCCGCACCGGTGAACTCGGAGAGCACGAGCACGCCCCCGTCGTCGTGACGGCAGGCGACGTACTCCTTGGCCACGAGGTTCATGCCGTCGCGCAGCGGGGTCACGAGCATGACGTCCGCGGCCAGGTAGAACGCCGTCAGCTCGTCGCGGGGCAGTGACTGGTGCAGGTAGTGCAGCGGCGTCCGGCCGATCCGGTTGTGGTCGCCGTTGATCCGGCCGACCGTCTGCTCGATCTCGGCGCGCAGCCGGATGTAGTGCTCCACCCGTTCCCGGCTGGGCGTGGCGATCTGCAGGAACACCGTGTCGTCGGCCGAGATCCGCTCCTCGCCGAGCAGCTCCTCGAAGGCGCGCAGCCGCACGTTGATGCCCTTGGTGTAGTCGAGCCGGTCGACGCCGAGGAGCAGGTGGCGCGGGTCGCCCAGCTCGTGGCGGATCTCCGCGGCGCGGGCGATGACCTCGGGTGTGCGGGACAGCCCGTCGAGCGCCGCGAAGTCGATCGAGATGGGGAAGGCGCCGAGCTTCACGTCGCGACCGCGGTAGACGACGCCACCGTGCCCGGCGGCCGCCCCGGCGAGGCGGGTCGCCAGCGTGCGGAAGTTGCGCGCACCGCCCGGCGTGTGGAAGCCGACGAGGTCCGCGCCCAGCAACCCCCGGACGATCTGCTCGCGCCACGGGAGCTGCTGGAACAGCTCGACCGGCGGGAACGGGATGTGCAGGAAGAACCCGATCCGCAGGTCCGGGCGGCGATCACGGAGCTGGCCGGGCACCAGCTGGAGCTGGTAGTCCTGCACCCAGACCGTCGCACCCTCGGCCGCGACCTCGTCGACGGCCTCGGCGAACCGCTGGTTGACCCGGACGTACGCCTGCCACCAGTGCCGGTGGTACGACGGCGGGACGACGACGTCGTGGTAGAGCGGCCAGAGCGTGTCGTTGGAGAAGCCTTCGTAGTAGTTCTCCACGTCCTCGGCCGTGAGGTCCACGGGGTAGAGCTCCAGGCCGTCGTCCTCGAACGGGTCGGCCTGCGCGTCGGCCAGCCCGGGCCAGCCGACCCACGCGCCGCGCCGCGAGCGCAGGATCGGCTCCAGAGCGGTGACGAGCCCACCCGGGCTGCGCTTCCAGTTGTCCGAGCCGTCGGGCCCCTGCTCGAGGTCGACGGGCAGCCGGTTGGCCACCACGACGAACTCGGCCTTTCCGCTCCCCGCCACGACCCACCTGCTCTCCGGCTCCGGTAGGCCGCCGAGCCTAGGCCGTGTCCCGACGATCAGCGACTGCGGTCGTCGCGCGGCACCGGGCCCGACGGGGACAGCGGGGTCGCCTGCGGCCGGGTGAGGAACTGCCCGAGCGTGACGCCCGCGGCGAGTGCCAGCCCGATCGCCAGCGCCAGCGTGATCGTGACCAGGCCGTCCGTGAGCCCCTCGACCGACAGCTCGTAGAAGCCGCGGTAGGCGGTCAGCCCCGGCAGCAGCGGGCTGATCCCGGCGAGTGTGAGGACCAGCGGCGGAACCTTGCCCCACGGCACGCGCCCGGCCCGGCGCAGCAGCCCCGCGGCCAGGCCGACGACCGTCGCGGCCACCCCCGCGGCCGCCACCGGACCCGCGCCGACCGTCGTGAGCAGCACGTACGTGCCGCGGCCCGCCGCCCCGGCGAGCGCGGCGAACAGCAGCGCGAGCAGCGGCGAGTAGCCGTTGAGCGCGTAGAAGCCGGACGCCAGCGCCGCGCCGACGATCGTCACGACGATGCGCGCGCCGCTCTGCGGCAGCTCGGCCGCGACGTCGAGGGTCACGCCTGCGCGCTGCGCGACCTTGAGCCCGAGGACCACTCCGGTGAGCAGCCCCGCCGACAGCACGCCGATCTCCGCGGCCCGGCCCGCGGCCGTCACGTTGTAGCCGCCGATCGCGTCCTGCACGGTGCCCACCACGGCGAATCCGGACAAGAGAACGGTGATGCCCGCCGCCACGACCAGCTCCGGCTGCGTCCCCTCCGGCAGCACGCCGATCTTGAACAGCGCCGCCGTCGCTCCGGTCGCCAGGAACCCGCCCACGACCTGGCGGAAGAACGCCGGCAGGCGGTTTGGCGAGGAACGGCCGTGACGTCGATCACCGCGGTGATGAAGGCGGCCGCGAGCACGGCCACCCAGGGCGAGCCCAGCAGCAGCGCGAGCGCCCCCGCCAGTCCCGCGGCCCCGGTCGTCGCCACCCAGCGCGGGTAGGGATGCGCGGCGGTCACCGCCTCGTCCAGCGCCGCCGCCGACGGCCGGAGCCCCCGCCCGCGCTCGATCCGCTCCACCAGCCGGTACACCTTGGCCAGCAGGGTGAGGTCCAGCCCGCGGTGGGTCACCAGGCGCATCGACGTGATCGGCGTCGCCGCCATGCCGCGGTGACAGCAGATCGTGATCGCGGTGAACGTGATGTCGACGTCGACGGCCGCGAGCCCGAAGGCGTCGGCGACCCGCAGCATCGTCTCGGTCGTCTCCCCCGAGCCCTCGCCGCTGGACAGCAGCACCTCCCCGATGCGGATGCACAGGTCGAGAACCTGCTGGACGTGCCGGTCGTCGGGCACCTGGGGCCCGACCGGGTGCAGGAGCTCGACGGTCGGCGGCCCGGGAGTGAGCAGCTTGCGGGCCGGTCGGCGGACTGCGGACCGCAGTCGTCGGCCAAGACGCGAGGTGATCACGCCGCAGAGAGTAGGTGCCGCGTCGCGGGGGAGCGATGCATCCGTGGTGGTACAACATCGCCACCCCGCGACGAGGAGTGCCGGCGATGCAGATGGTGCACAGTTCCCTGACCATCAACGAGGCCGCGATCGACCCCGTGCCGGGCAAGTCCCCCGAGGACCTCGACATGCACATCGCCAGCCACCTCGCCGCCGGCTGGCAGATGGCCTTCTACGCCGTCCACACCACGAACAGCGGCATCCGGCACCACTTCATCTGGCGCGGCCCGGAGGAGGGCTCCCCGTTCCCGGCGCCCGCCGCGACGGATCCCGGCCCACCCGCGCCGTGATCGGGTCTCGTTGTTCCACCTGTGGATCCCCGCCGTGCTCCGCTGCGGCGTTGATCCTGGAGGACTCGCGTTAGGATCGGTTCCGCCCGCCGGTGTAGCTCAGTTGGTAGAGCAACCGCCTTGTAAGCGGTAGGTCGTCGGTTCGAGTCCGACCCCCGGCTCCAGGCTTGACCAGCAAGAATAGGTCAGGAAGTCTCACCCGCGCGGCGGGCGTGACACGGTTCGTGACACGAACTGCGGTACGTTCCCGTCGTGCCGAGGGCCGGACGACCGGTTCACGCCGCGAGCGGGGCAGCATTGATCTCCTGCCGAGCGGCGCCCGGCGCGGGCGCGTGTACGCCGGCGTGGACCCGGTCACGAAGAAGCGGCACGACCTGGTCGAGGTCATCCCGCCCGGTCCGCAGGAGGTCTCCGACTCCGTTGTCCGCGCCCAGAGATCGCTCGCTGAGGTCGCCGCCCGGTACCAGGCCGACCAGCGGGCCGAGGCCGACGAACGCGCCGCGCAACTGGCCCGATGGCACGACGAGGACCAGACCGTCGAGCAGGACGAAGCCGTCGACGAGCCCGTCCTCGAGCTCGATGTCAGTGAGCCGAGCGGATGACGGAGAGCGGATGACACAGAGCCGGGTGCCGGTCAGCGCTCAGCGGGCGACGGTCGCCGCGAGTGGGCGGGGACCCTCGTGCCGCCACGCACACCGCAACGTCGCCCGGATGCCCTCACACCACCCCGGCTGATGCCGGACCAGATCCGGCCGGCGAACGTCAAGCTGCTCCGCCGCCAGGTACTCGAGCTCGATCAGCTCCTCGTAGGCGCGAGCCTGACGACCAGTCGGAGCTTCCGCTGGTGTTCGCCGGCCCGTCTGGTCCTGCACCACCGCACCGGCCAGCCAGCGGTATGTCACGGCGACCGCCGCCGGGTACCAGTCGGGCTCGCGCCGCCCGCTCTGCTCGCTGTTGAGCCGCTCGGCCTCGACCCAGAGCGCGCCGAACGCCTCCCGCGGCACACGGAGGTTCCCGACCGCAATGCGGTCGAGCAGCGACTCCGTTACCTCCATGCATTCCAGGGTGACACCAGCCACCGACGAAACCCAGCGCCCGAGCCAGGCGCAGGACGTCGTGGGGGATCGGGAGCAGTCGATTGATGCCCGTAGTCGATCGGCGTGCCGTCGTCGTCATAGCACCGGCGGCAGACGTCGCCCGTCGCCGCATGAAGGGCGGCGGCCGGAACGAAGGAGGGCAGGAAGGCGCGCAGCGGCGGTGCCGCGCCGACGCCAACAAGGGCACTCCGCGCT
Source organism: uncultured Actinomycetota bacterium (assembly GCA_963780835.1). Lineage (GTDB taxonomy): Bacteria > Actinomycetota > Actinomycetes > Mycobacteriales > Pseudonocardiaceae > Pseudonocardia. The sequence continues at coordinate 116,374 of CAWADQ010000060.1, forward strand.
GCACCAGAGCCCGAGCACCGCGCGTCGAATGGTCCTCTCCAGACGCTCGTACAGGCTGGCGGGGCCCAGCACAGACGTCACGGGGGCTCAGGTTCAGCCAGAGGCGTCGAACACCCCGACAGTATGTTCGCCGCGGCTTCGCCGTGGACTACCCAAGCCGCGGCGGTCCCGCCGCCTCAGGGAGGCTCAATGCAACGGATCGAGATCATCGACGAGATGCGGCGGGCTCAAGCCGACTTCCACCAGCTCGTCGATGCGGCCTCGGCCCGGAATTTGCGGCGCCGCTCCGACGGCACTCGCTGGACGAACCGACAGCTGCTCTTCCACATGGCGCTCGGCTACGGCGTCGTGCGGACCCTGATGCCCTTGGTCCATGCCCTCGGCCGGCTCGGCTACAGCCGCGGCTTCGCCACCGCTCTCAACGCCGGCCGGCACCCCTTCCACGTGATCAACTACGTGGGCTCGTGTGCGGGCGGCCAGATCCTCAGTACCCGCGCTATGGCGGCACTCCTCGACCGGACCATCCGCGCCCTGCAGCGCAACCTCGCCGCCGAGACCGAGTCGGACCTGGCCCTTGCCATGCATTTCCCGACAGCCTGGGATCCCCACTTCCAGCCGACCATGAGCGTGCTCGACGTCTACCACTTCGGCACGCAGCACTTCGACCACCACCGACGCCAACTCACCCTCTGAGTTCCAAGAACGCAGCCCAGCAGGCCGGGGGTCAATTGTCGGCGCGGCGCCGTTCGAGGAAGACGGTGTCGCGCCAGATGCCGTGGTGTCGGCCGATGCGTTCGCGGACACCGAGGGTGCGGAAGCCGGCGGACTGGTGCAAGGCGATGCTGGCACGGTTCTCGGGGAAGATCGCGGTCTGCAGGGTCCAGAGGCCGGCATTGTCCGCGGCGGTGACCTGCCGATGGATGAGCGCCTTGCCGACGCCGCGGCCGCGGTAATCGTCGCCGACGTAGAGCGAGGTCTCGGCTACACCGGCGTAAACGGGCCGGTGGGAGACTGCTCTGGCGGCGGCCCAGCCGACGACCTGGCCGTCGAGTTCGGCCACCCACCGGTGGTCAGCGAGCCAGGCGTGCTCGAGGGTGCGGCGGTCGGGGACCTCGGTTTCGAAGGTGGCGTCGCCGGTGGCGATGCCTTCGGCGTAGATCCGGCGCACCGCCGCCCAGTCTCGCTGCTCCAACGCCCTCACGGTGACGTCGGTGGGCAGGTCTTCGGGGCAGCAGGGCCGCGGGCCGAGCATTCCCATGACGGCGTCGGCGGCATGGGGCAGGCCCGTGCAGCAGCCTGCGTTGACCGAGACGAGGGTGGCGGTCTTGTCCTTCCGCAGGGCGACGAAACCGACGTCGGCGAGTTTGCGGATGTGGTGGGAGCAGGTGGACTGGCTGATCCCGACCTGTTCGGCCAGCTCGCCCACGGGCACCGCTCGCCCGGCCACCGCGACGGCGTGCAGCAGCCGCACCCGGGTCGGGTCGGCCAGGCTGGCGAACCACTCCGCGTACGTCGCAGCATCGGCCGGCGACAGTTGCACGGGTGCCGACGTCGGCAGCACGGTCAGGGGCAGGTCCACGCTCATACCCACAGTATCGACGAGAATCGATGGTTGCGTCAATCGGCGGACGTCGATACAGTCCCTACCGTTCGATCGAGGAACGTCGATGGAGGACGAGATGAGTGAGACCGACCTGCCGGTGGTGGTGATCGGTGCCGGTCCCAGCGGGCTTGCCGCTGCGGTGCACCTCATGGACCGGGGCCTGGCCCCGTTGGTGTTGGAGGCGGGGCCGTCGGCGGGGACGTCGGTGCGGGGGTGGCACCACGTGCGGTTGTTCTCCCGCTGGGGGGAGCTGGTCGACCCGGCGGCGGAGAAGCTGCTTGCACCGACGGGATGGCAGGCGCCGGACGCGGACCGGTACCCGACCGGCGCGGAGTGGGCCGAGGACTACCTGCAGCCGCTCGCGGATGCTTTGGGCGAGCGGGTGCGCTACGGCGCGCTGGTCGTGGGGGTCGCCCGCCGGGGGCGTGACCGTGTCGTGGACGCCGACCGGGACACCGAGCCGCTGATGGTGCACGTGACGACCGCCGCCGGGGAGGAGCGGATCACCGCGCGGGCGGTCGTGGACGCCTCGGGAACCTGGGGGCTGGCGAATCCGCTGGGCGCAGACGGACTGCCGGCGCTGGGCGAGCGGGCGGCGGCCGACCGCATCACCTATCGGGTGCCCGACCTGGACGACCCCGCCGTCGCGGCTCGCTACGCGGGTAGGCGCGTCGCGGTCGCCGGCGCCGGGCACTCCGCGTTGACCGCGCTGGTCGCGTTCGCCGACCTCGCCGAGCGGTTCCCGGGCACGCGCGTGGAGTGGCTGTTGCGTCGGGGGTCGGTCGGCAACGCTTTCGGCGGCGGTGACGCTGACCAACTGCCGGAGCGCGGCGCGCTCGGACAGCGGGCGGCCGGGGCGGTGAGTGCCGGGCACGTCCGTTCGGTGACGGGTTTCCGTACCGCCGCGGTGCACCGTCAGACCGATGGACGGGTTGTGCTGGAGGCGGTCGACGGGCGTCGACTCGACCCGGTCGACGAGGTCGTCGTGGTGACCGGGTTCCGGCCGGACCTGTCGTTCCTGTCCGAGGTCCGCCTCGACCTGGATCCGGTGCTGCAGGCCCCGCGCGCCCTGGCGCCGTTGATCGACCCCAACGTGCACTCGTGCGGCACGGTCTACCCGCACGGCGCCGTCGAGCTGGCCCAGCCCGAGTCCGGCGTGTTCCTGGTGGGGATGAAGAGCTACGGCCGGGCCCCGACGTTCCTGGCCCTGACCGGCTACGAGCAGGTCCGTTCCATCGCGGCGGCGATCGCGGGGGACCGCGAGGCGGCCGAGCGGGTCGAGCTGGTGTTGCCCGAGACCGGTGTCTGCAGCGGCGGCGGCCTGGTCGACGAGACCGACACGGCGGAGGCTACGGCGGCGACGTCCTCGGGGGGATGCTGCGGCCCGACCGAGCTGGTGGCGGTGACGGCCCCGGCCCTCGTCGCCGCTGGTGGCACTGGCGCGCGCTGAGCGGGTTGTCGGCGCGATGCAGTCTGCACGGGTGATGTCGACGGGGCCCGCAACGCTGAGCGAGTTCGGGCTCCGCCGCGTGCTGACCGTCTTGTGCGTCACCGAGATCGTCAGCTGGGGCGTGCTCTACTACGCCTTCCCGGTCCTCGCCCCGAGCATCGCCGCGGACACCGGCTGGTCGATCGCCACGATCACGGCCGCGTTCTCCACCGGGCTCGTGGTCTCGGCGCTGGTCGGGATCTGGTCGGGGCGGCTGCTCGATCGGATCGGTCCACACGCGGTGATGACGGCGGGCTCGGTGCTGGCGGTCCCGGCGATCCTTGGCATCGCCGGAGCGCCGTCGCTGCCGGTGTTCCTCGCCGCGTGGGTGCTCGCCGGAGTCGCGATGGCCGGCACCCTCTACCCGCCGGCGTTCGCCGCACTGACCCGCTGGTGGGGACCCCGCCGGGTTGCCGCACTCACGGCGCTCACGCTGCTCGCCGGGCTGGCCAGCACGATCTTCGCCCCGCTCACCGCCACCCTGCTCGGACATCTGGGGTGGCGCCACACCTACCTCACGCTCGCCGCGATCCTCGCCGCGGTCACCATCCCGGCACACCTGGTCGGGCTGCGCGGACCGTGGCCCGACCCGGACCCGGCCGAGCACCACCCGAACGTCGCCGACCAGGCGCCCCAGGCGATCGCGCGCAGCCGACCGTTCCTGCTGCTCACCGCCGCGGTCGCGCTGGGGGCGTTCACCGCGTTCGCGGTCGTGGTCAACCAGGTCCCGCTGCTGCTGGAGCGGGGCCTGTCGACCTCCCTTGCGGCGTGGGCACTTGGACTCGGCGGCCTTGGTCAGGTACTCGGCCGCCTCGGCTACGGCCGGCTCACCACACGACTGAGCGTGCGCGCCCGCGCTGTGGTCATCCTCGCCCTGTCCGCTGCGGCCACCGCCCTGCTCGCCGTGCTGCCCGGCCCGCCCGTTCTTCTGGTCGCCGTCGCGATGCTCGCCGGCGCCGCCCGCGGCGTGTTCACGCTGCTGCAGGCCACTGCGATCAGCGACCGCTGGGGAGCTGTCCACTACGGCCGCCTCAACGGACTGCTGTCCGCTCCCGCCTTGACCGCCACAGCGCTCGCCCCGTGGGCCGGTGCCGCTCTCGCCGGCACTCTCGGCGGCTACTCCGCGGTGTTCGCCACCCTCACCGGCCTCGCCGTGCTGGCAGCAGGGTGCGCAGCCGGCAGCGTCCCTCGGCGGAAGGGTTCACGAGGTGCCGGATGACCTCCGCGCAGCCCACGTCCAACCCGGAAGTGTTTGCAGCTCGGCGACGCGATCAGCAGCTAGCTGTCCCCTCCGGTGCAACCGCCGCTGATGGCCCACCCATTCACCGAGCCGCAGGTTGCCAACCGTGTGGCCGGACGGCACCCGAGTGGTCCCGTGCTCGGCCGCGTAGGCCCGCAGCGCCTGCACGGCCCGCTGCCACGACGCGTCATAGACGTCCCACTGCCACCCGGGAAGCGCCTCGAGCTGGCTGGACTTCTCTGGAGCCAGCTTGTCCGCGCGCTGCTCGCGCCGGCGGGCGTGCACCCAGCGCCCGATCGGAAAGCCGTCGATGACCCCGGCCTGCGGCGGACACGCATCTCCGTGGACTGACACCCACGCCCGGAGGGCGTACAGCCCACGTTCCCAGCGTGTCTGACCGGGGTCCCAACTCCATCCGGATAGCGTCTCCAGCTGAGTTACGACCTCCGGCGGGAGGGTGCCATCGCGGAAGTCGTCCCGCAGCCGGCGAATCCACTGGTCGAGGGGGAACTCCTCGGCAGACGCACGATCAAACGCCTGAGTGTTACCGGTGGCGCCGTATCTCCGGCGCAGCGCGTCGAGGACGATCGTCCACCGAGTCGTCGTTTCCTCCTCGGGCTGGCTCTGTTCTTCCCATTCCCATCCGGGCAGCTGTTCCAGCAGTTCAGCGGCCGGCCTTGGCAGTGTCCCCGCGGCCTGACTGGCTTTCTGCGCGGCGACCCACTGACCGAGCTGCATCCTGCTCCCCACGATGACACCGGGCGGCACCGCGGACGTTCCGTTGCGAGCCGCATACCGTCGGAGGGCGTCGAGCCGCGCCCGCCACTGCCGTTCGTGGGTACCGCTCCACCGCCATCCCGGCAGTGCCTCGAGCAGCTCCACACGGTCGGGCTCGAGCGTTCCTGCCCAGTAGCAGGAACGAAGCTGTTTCACCCACTCGCCAAGGTCGAACCCCTCGACCCGGGCGCTTGTCGGCGCCGCCGCCGCGCCTCTTACCTCGACATAGCGGTGCAGCGCCGCCAGGCCGTCGTGCCAGGCGCGGCTCTCGGCGGCGTCGACGTTTCTCATCGGCTCGGTAAGGGACGGCGTTGAAGCACACGGTTAGCTGCGGAGGCTGATGTCAGCCCCCGGGGCGAGGGTAGCCGCTACCTCGTAGACGCGCGTTCGCCGGGGCCGCTGGAGCGTAGCTGGTCAGCTGGCGGTGCAGTCCGCGGTCCGCCGAGCCGGAGGCGAGTTGGTAGCCAACGCCGCGAACCGTGCGGATGAGCTCCCCGCGCTGCCGACGGTCACCGAGTTTGTCGCGGAGCCGCTTGACGTGAACGGCGACATTGTTCGGCCCGATTGGGCGTCCCCAGACCGACCTGATGATGTCATCGTGAGTCGCGACCCGTCCCCGCAAACCGATGAGATAGCTGAGCAAGTCCAGCTCTCGTCGAGTCAAGTAGACCTCCCGACCGTTGACCCACACCTCGCGGCGGTGCGGGTCAACGGTGATCGGGCCCGCGACCAGGACTCCGGATGACTCCCAGGGTGGCTCAATCGGGCTGTTCGTCGGGCCGAATCCCAGTGCGAAGATGGCGTCGGGCTCGTAGGGGCGGGCCACGATGGCAGTGGCCCCGGCGGCGAGCGCCCTCTGGGCGCGGCCGTCGTCACCGGCACTCGACCCGACCAGAATCCGCAGGTTCCAGCGCCACCGCAGGATGTGAACCACAGTCGCGGCAGGAAGCGTGGGAACCCCTGCGGCGATGATCAGAACGTCGGGCGGGATCTCGCTGAATGCTGCCAGGGCTGCTGCGCCGTCGCGACACCACTCGGTTGCGATCCCGCGCCGATCAGCAACCCGAAGGAGATCGGCTGCCATGGCCCCGTCCGGCTCGGCTACCAGCATCGTGGGCATCGACGCGACCCGGTCAATCAACAGTCCTCCGGCGTGTCGGCCCCTACCGCTGGCGGTGACGCCATACCCGGCCCGCCGGCACTACGCTGTGTGCTCCCCCAGATAGGGCGACGCCATGGCAGACAACTTTGCGCTGGCCATCTGTAAATGCCGTGCATCTGCGTCCACGATCAGCCGAAGCGACCGGAGATGTAGTCCTCGGTTGCCTGATTTGTCGGTGTGGAGAACATCATGGGCGTGTCTCCGATCTCGACCAAATGACCGGGCTGACCGACGCCCTCCAGGTTGAAGAAGGCCGTCTGGTCGCTCACCCGTGCGGCCTGCTGCATGTTGTGAGTAACGATGACGATGGTGTAGTCCTTCTCCAGCTCCCCGATGAGGTCCTCAATGGCGAGAGTGGAGATGGGATCCAGCGCCGAGCAGGGCTCGTCCATCAGCAACACATCGGGCTGCACTGCGATCGAGCGGGCGATGCACAACCGCTGCTGTTGACCACCGGACAGGCTCGCGCCCGACCTGTCGAGGCGATCCTTGACTTCCCTCCACAGATTCGCTCCTCGGAGAGACTTCTCCGCGACCTCGTCGAGCGTCTTCTTGTTCTTGACGCCCTGAAGCTTCAGTCCCGCCACGACATTGTCGCGGATCGACATGGTGGGAAACGGGTTGGGCCGCTGGAAGACCATACCGATCGTGCGCCGCACCGAGACCGGGCTGATGTCGCGCTGGTAGATGTCCTGGCCGTCGAGCAGGACGCTGCCCTCGACGCGAGCACCGGGGATCTCCTCGTGCATGCGGTTGAGCGCGCGCAACACGGTGGACTTGCCGCAACCCGAAGGACCGATGAGAGCCGTGACACTGCACGGCTTTACCGACATCGTGACGGACTTGACCGCATGGAAGTCCCCGTAGTAGATATCGAGGTTTTCGAGTTCGATACTCTTCGCCATTGTCAGATTCCCAGTCGGCTCAAGCACGCTTGCGCGCAACGAATTGCGAAATCAATGCGGCCGCCACATTGAGGAGGGCGACGATCGCGATGAGAGTGAGCGCCGCACCCCAGATTCGCAGCTGCCCCGCCGGCAGCGGGTTGGTGAGCTCGGTATAGATCAGCAGGGGCAGCGAGGCCATATTCCCGCTGAACACGTCGAAGTTGATCGCCCGGCTGTACCCGACCAGCACCAGCACCGGCGCAGTTTCCCCCATGATTCTGGCCAGCGCGAGCAGGACGCCACTGATGATGCCGGACGTCGCCGTGGGTAATACGATGTGCAGGATCGTCTTCCACTTGGGGATTCCCAGGGCGTAAGAAGCCTCGCGCAGATCATTGGGGACCAGGCGCAGCATCTCCTCGGTTGAGCGGATGACGACGGGCAGCATCAGCAGGACCAGGGCAAACGACACGGCCAGTGCGCTCTGCTCGAACCCGAGTGTGGTGATCCACACGCTGAAGATGAACAGGGCAGCGACGATCGATGGAATGCCGGCGAGTACGTCGACGAGAAAGGTCGTCGTCCGGGCGAGCCGTCCCCGTCCGTACTCGACCAGGTAGATGGCCACCATGACGCCCAGTGGGACGGCGATGACTGCGGCGATGAACGCCTGGACCAGGGTGCCGTAGATCGCGTGATACACCCCGCCGGCAACCTGCTCCGGCAGCACGCCTTGCAGGGAGCGCGTCCACCACGAGGCGGATAGGAGTGCTCGCAAGCCCTTCACGATGACGGTGTAGAGCACCCACAGCAGCGGAATCACGGCGACCACGAATGCGGCAGTTGTCAATACGCGGGCGAGGACGTCCTTCGTGCGCCGTCCCGAACTGATCACGATGAACGGGTTGGCGGGCTCGACCGCGGACTGGCTCGTGAGGTTGACATCGCTGGTCATGCGTGCACCGCCCCGCCGGCGATCTTCCGGGCGACCGCGTTGACGGCGAAGGTCAACACGAAGAGCACAAATCCGGCTGCGATGTAGGCGCCCGTGGGGAGTGGCGCGCTGAACTCGGCGGCGGCGGAGGCAATCTTTGAGGCGAAGGTGTAGCCGCCATCGAACAGACTAAGATGCGACGCTTCTGCGGCCGACCGCAGGATGATGAGCACCGCCACCGTCTCGCCGAGCGCCCGCCCCAGACCGAGCATGGACGCAGCAATGGTGCCGCTACGCCCGAACGGTAGGACCGTCATCCGGATGACCTCCCACTTGGTGGCTCCAAGGGCTTGGGCCGCTTCCATGTGGTCGCGGGGAGTCTGCCGGTACACCTCGCGGGTGACGGCGGTGATAATCGGCAGGATCATGACGGCGAGCACGATCCCGGCCGTGAAGATCGTGCCACCGCCAGCAATGGATACGTTGCCGGTGGCGAAAAGCGGGAACCAGCCCAGGGCATCGTTGAGGAATGTCGCGACAGGCGTGAGGACGGGAGCGAGAACGAAGATTCCCCACAGCCCGTACACGATCGACGGGACGGCGGCCAGCACGTCGACGATACCGCTGAAGATCCGTGCCAGCCGGATTGGGGCGTACTGGGTCAAGTAGATGGCGATGCCGACGGAGACCGGCACGGCCAGGACGAGGGCGAACGCCGAACTCAGCACGGTCACGACGAGCAGGTCGCGGATGCCGAAGCGGAGATTGCCCGCGTCGGAGGTGGAGAACTCGGTGCTGGTGAAGAAGTTGGCGTTGTTCGCCATCAGCGACGGAATCGCCTGCACAAGCAGGAAGATCGCGATCAGGGCGATGGACACCACGATCGCCAGCCCTGACGCAGTGGCGAGCCGGGAGAAGATGACGTCACCACGATCACGTGCTCCGGTCCTCAGGCCCGGCTTGCGCTGAGGGTCGGCAGACCCATCCAATTGTCCCCCAGGCCCCGAGTGGGGGCTCGTCGCGACAGGCGACGAGCCCCCCGTCCGGGCCGCTGCACGGTCGGCGGCCATGACGGCTCCCCAGTTAGGCGATCGAGTTGATCGCGGTGGTCAGCTTGTCCTTGAACGTGTCCGGAAGCGGGACGTAGCCGTTGTCGGCGAGTCCGGCCTGACCCCCGCTGATCGTCGACAGCAGGAACGCCTTGACCGCTGGACCGGTGTCGGCGTCCGGGTACTTCGAGCAGACGATCTCGTAGGTGGCCAGCACGATCGGGTAGGCGCCGGGCTCGGTCGGCTTGTAGAACGACGAGGTGTCGAGCACCAGGTCGTTGCCCGTGCCCGAGACCTTCGCGCCGGCGATGGTCTTGCCGACCGAATCGGTGCTGATCGTGACCGCGTCCGGCCCGGCGGAGGTCACGATCGAAGCCTGGGACAGGCCCTGAGCCTCCGCGAAGGACCATTCGTTGTAGGTGATGCTGCCCGGCGTGGACTTGATCGCCGCCGAGGTGCCCTCGTTGCCCTTGGCGCCCTCGCCGACACCACCGTTGAACGTCTTGCCGGCCCCCTTACCCCATGCGCCGTCCGAAGCGGCGTCGAGGTACTTCTGGAAATTGTCCGTGGTGCCGGACTCGTCGTTGCGGTAGATCACCGTGATCTTCTCAGCGGGCAGCGTCTTACCGCTGTTCAGGGCCGCGATCGCCGGGTCGTTCCACTGGGTGATGGTGCCGTTGAAGATCTTCGCGGCGGTCGGGCCGTCGAGGATGAGCCCATCGACTCCCTGCAGGTTGTACGTGATCGCGAGCGGGCCGAACACGACGGGCAGGTTCCAGGCATCCGCGCCCTGGCAGCGCGCCTTCGCCTTGTCGTATTCGCCCTTCTCCTTGCTCAGCGGGGAGTCCGAGCCACCGAAGTCGGTCTGGTTGCCGATGAACTCGCTCACCCCGGCGCCCGAGCCGTTCGACGTGTAGTTCAGGGTCTGCCCCGAGCAGGCGGTCTCGTACGCAGCGACGAATCGGGTCATGGCGTTGGCCTGGGCGGTCGAACCGCTGGCCTTGAGCGTGGGCTTGCCGCCGCACTGCACATCCGAGGTCCCGGCGGCACTTGCGCCCGACGACCCCGAGGCCGCTGGCGTGTTGTTGTCGCTGCCGCACCCGGCGAGCAGCACAGCACCGGCGGCCATCAGGCCGATCGCGGCGCCGGATCGGTTGCGCTTCACCTAGCTCCCTACGTTGGTCGGGCCGCACACGGGGGTTGCGACCTCCTCGGCATCGCGGAGGACGTCCTCCGCGCGCAGCGGCATACCGCTGCGATGCTGTTGACCGTAGGGAGCATCTCTGAATGCATCCCGCCTTCAAGATGAACGGCGCATGAACCCGCCACCGCGGGGTAAAGCCGCGTCGATCCTCCCGTGACCATCGGCGCATCCGTCGCACCAGTCCGTGACCGGAAGTACCCGCGTCCGGCCCGGAGGGCGCGTCGTCCCCCGTCAGGACGCCGCAGGCCGGGAAGCAAGAAGAGCGACGCGCTCCTCGTCAGGACGAGGGCCGCTCGGCTGCCGGCCGGTCGCTGGCTGACCGGCCGCTGCTCCTCACGCACGAGCTGCTCGTCGGGGTGTGCGGGTCGTGCTTACACGACGGTCGGAACGTCGAGCTGGCGTAGCAGGGTCCGCACGCGGTTCTCGATCTCGTCACGGATCGGGCGGACCGCGGCGACGTCGAGGCCTGCCGGGTCGGGCAGCTCCCACTCCTCGTACCGTCGACCCGGGAAGATGGGGCACGCGTCACCGCAGCCCATCGTGACGACCACGTCGGCGGCGCGGACCACTTCGTCGGTCCACGGCTTGGGGTACTCGTGGGAGATGTCGATCCCACGCTCGGCCATCGCCTCGACTGCGGCGGGATTGATGGTGCTGCTCGGTTGCGAGCCGCCGGACCAGGCAACTGCCCCATCACCGGCCAGGTGTTGCAGGAAGCCCATCGCCATCTGCGAGCGGCCCGCGTTGTGGGTGCACAGGAAGAGCACGACCGGCGCCGCGTTCGTGTCCGGCTGCTCGATCTTGGCCAGCGCCTTGAGTCGCTGCCGGGCGAAGCGCTCGGCGAGCAGCGGAAGAAAGTTGGGGATGGTCGCCCGGCCGGCGAACTCCTCGTAGGACGAGTGCAGGAACCGGTCGATCGTCTCCTTCCCGAACGTTCCGTCGAACTCGCCGGACAGGCGCGTCGCGGCACGCTTGAGCGCCAGCGTCTGGTCGATGGACAGGTCGGCGCGGTGATACGTCTCAGTCATCGGACTCTCCGGTGGCGGGTTGGATCGCGGGCGCGATTCGTGCGATGCGGGCGGCGAGGTCATCCACGGCGTGGTCGAAGGCGGAGTCCTCGCCGGACTTCGCCGGATCCGCCACCGACCAATGCAGCCGCCCGGGCGCCGCTCCGAGCTCCTCGTGAGCGCTGTCGCAGACCGTAATGATCATGTCGCCGGGACGGACGACCTGCCGGACGTGCCGCGGCGTCGAAGGTGTCAGCGCCAAGTTGCGTCGGTGTGCGGCAGCAAGAGCCCCCGGATGGATCGCCGGGGCGGGGTGGGTTCCAGCCGACGTCGCGGGCACCGGGCTCTCCGCGCTCCACAGGGCGGCGGCCAGCTGGGATCGCGCCGAGTTTGCGGTACAGACGAACACCACGCGCACCGCACCCCGAGTGGTAGGGGTGCGGAGCGCGTCGAGCGCACGAGGTATCAGCGATAGGTAGGTGCGTCTCCGGTCGCCTTCCGACCGGCTCCGCTCGACCAGGCCTACTCGCTCAAGGGTGCGCACGTGATGCGCAAGGAGGTTCGACGGCATCTCGAGGAGTGCCTGCAGCTCCGATGGCGAAGCCTCGCCCAAGGTCAACATGTCGATGATCGCCAGCCGTGCCGGGTCGCCCAGGGCGGCGTGCACCCGGGCGCGGCGCGACAGCTCGTCGGAAGTCTCATGCGACATTGAGTCAACTTTCGCTGAGTCATCTGCTAGTGTCAAGTCGTCCCGGCGGCCAGCGAAGGGGCGTGATTATGAGGTGGCGACCTGGGCAGGCGTCCGCACCGTCAGCACCGCCGGATCGTCGCGAGGTCGAGCCGATCTCGGCATCGGGAACCATCTCCGTCGGCCCGGTGGACCTGGACCTGCATGGCCGGCGTGTACTCATCGACGGGTGGTGCGTGCACCTGCCGGCACGGGAGGCCGCGCTGCTCATGGTGCTGATGCGTAATGCCGGACGAGTGCTGACAACTGCAGAACTGGCGCAGGCAACCGATTCGGATTCCACTGATCCTGCCCGCGCCGTGCGTCGCACCCGGCGCTTCATGCGGCGCCTGCGCCGCCGCCTCACCGTTCACCCCTTGACCCCGGTGCTGATCGAACGCGTCGGGGCGGACGGATTCCGATTCACCTTCATTGACGAGACCCAATGACCGACGCGCTGGCCTGCGGTGTGAGAGCTACACCGTGAACTGTCTGCCTCCTGGCGACTTCGCGGCGCGGCGCGTCGGGGCACGCGTGGAGACCGACGTGGCGACCGCGTTGGCAGCGTCATGCCGTGACCGCCTTCGCCATGCAGTCCCAGACTCGCCCACTCCACCTCCGCGGCGCCCAATGCGGGCGCAACGAGAAGGCTGTCCGCCATGCGGTGGGGAGTCGCGGGCTACATCGTCGCCGCCGGGTCTCCACCATCCCCGGAGCCGGCGTGATCGCAGCCATCGGCTACCGGTTACTCCACCTGGTGATTCCCCCGTTGCGGATGCTGAGGCCGACAGGAGGGCGTTATGAGTTCGCATCCCGAGCAGCTCCCGCACCTCCGGGCAGGCTGGCACCTCGGCCCCGATGACGGGACCTGCCTCATGGAGCACGTCTCTCAAGTCGCGGGACTTAAGTTTACCGACACGCCCCGATGCACCGACCCCCTCCTGGCCGCCCTTGCGCAGTTGGTGAACGACGCCGTCAGCGACCGGGCGCGACCGCAGTTGCTGAGTTTCGCTCGTCAACTCGCCAGCCGTCCCCGGGCAGGGACAGGTTCTGCACCGGCAATCGTGCTCGCAGTGCTGGGGCCAGCACTCGAGCACCGCCCAGCGAGGCGAGACCTCCGGCGCCACCAGGCACGGGCGCGACGGTGGGCCGCCGCAGTCAGCCGGGCAGCGGCACCGACCTCCGCGCCCGACTGCTCGACGAGTTGTACCGCCGGGGGCCTGCTCGACATGCCCTCATGTCCGCGGTCCGTCGCCGCCGCGGTGCAACTAGACTCGGCTCGGGACCGACTGCTCCGCTCGATGCTCGACGCTGCGATAGCCGTAGTGAGGCCAGGGCAAGCTGCTGTGGCCATCGGACCTGACACGCGCCCGGACCATCGCGCTGCTCGCCCTTCAGGGTGACGCGATCACCTCCCGCCCGCTCGATAACGCCCAGATCGCGGTGCCGCTGCTGGCCCACTTCGCGGTGACGTGGTTCGAAGCCGCTCGCCCTGGCCAAGCCCGTCGGGTCGGGCTACGAGCACTCGGTGACGCTGACGTTCCTTGCGGCGGGCAACGGCGTTGAACTTGCGATTGCCGTGGCGATCGCTACCGTCGGTGTCGCCTCCGGCCAGGCCCTGGTGGGGGTCGTCGGCCCGCTGATCGAGGGCGCCTGTCCTGGTTGCGCTGGTTTACGTCTCCCTCTTCGCTCGGCGCCGGTGGTCGTGCCCCGCCCGAAACGGCGTCCCGGCCCCGACAAAGGAGTCCCGATGACGAATGTTCCGTCGGTCCTGTTCGTCTGCGTGCACAACGCGGGTCGTTCCCAGATGGCCGCCGCTCTGCTCAACCACCATGGCGCCGGCGCGGTCGAGGTTCGGTCGGCCGGCTCGGCGCCCGCCGACTCGATCAACCCGGCGGTGCGGGAGGTGATGGCCGAGATCGGCATCGACCTGTCCCGGGAGCAGCCCAAGCGGCTCACCGTGGAGGCCGTTGAGGCCTCCGATGTGGTGATCACCATGGGCTGCGGTGACGTCTGCCCGGTGTTCCCCGGCAAGCGCTACCTCGACTGGGAGCTCACCGACCCGGCGGGGAAGACCCCTGAGCAGATCCGGCCGATCCGCGACGACATCGACAACCGGGTGCGCGGGCTACTCGCCGAGTTGGGCGTTGCCACATCTCGCGACGCGGCTCGATGAGGACTCCCTCGGTTCCCTCAGTGCTGTTCGTCTGTGTCCGCAACGGTGGTAAGTCCCAGATGGCCGCGGGGCTGATGCGCAAAGCAGCCGGCGACCGGGTTTCGGTTCACTCGGCCGGCACGAACCCTGGCTCGAAGATCAACGCATTGTCCGCTGAGGCGTTGACCGAGGTCGGGGCGGACATGAGTGCGGAGACGCCCCGGCCGATCGACCCGGAGCTGCTGCGCACCGTGGATCTTGTGGTCACTCTGGGCCGGGACGCCGTCGTCGAGGTGCCGCCGGGGGTCGAGCTGCGGAACTGGGACACCGACGAGCCCTCCGAACGGGGCATCGACGGCATCGAGCGCATGCGCCTGGTCCGCGACGACATCGACGCCCGCGTCCAGGCGCTGCTCGCCGAACTCGCGCCAGCTTCCACCCGCTGAGCAGCTCATCGCTGCAAGGCAGATTCTCGAGAAGGACGACCCGGAGTCTGTGATCGTGCACGGCTTGATCGCACCCGCCGTCGATCACCGACTGAAGAACGACCGGTATGCCGATGTCGACGGCTCGGTGATCGGGGGGCATCCGGCCGGGTACGCGGAGGCCGACGCGGTCTGCGGCGCCCCCTACGGCGACTCCAGCCCGGACGCACCAACACCCGCGACGTTCGGCATCGCGAGTTCGGCACCCGCACCGGCACCCTGGAGTCGCGATCCCCAAGCTGCGTGAAGGGAGCTACATCCCGGACTGACTGCTGGAACGAGCCGCCGCGCCGAGCGGGCGCTGACCACGGTGGTCGGACCCGCTGCCTGCTCGGCGTCAGCACGCCGAGGATGGAGAAGCTCGTCGACGCCCTCGGGATCACCCGACTGTCGAAGTCGCAGGTCAGCGCGATGGCTGCTGAGCCAACACCCAGGTCGCGGAGATATTCCGGCGACCGCTGGATCAGGACGTAGACGTCGTCGCCGCAGACGTACTGTTGCTGAAGGTGCGTGAGGGCGGGCGGGTGGTGAACGTGCGCCGGCTGGCTCGCGCTCTTCCGGGACCTGACCGCGCGGCCTGACCGGGGTCAAGCTCGTCACCTCTGACGCCCCAACGGGCTGGTGGCCGCGGTCGGGGCGACGCTGCCCGGCGCATCATGGCAGCACTCCTCCGCCAACATCAGCGACGGCGGGAGGTTTCCGCTGGCCATCGCTGCCGGCGTACGGTCTGGGGGCGTGACGATCGTTCTGCCCACGAAGGGAGCCGGCCGGTGCGAGAGGTGTACCAAGCAGAGCTGCGCTCCCTGATCGATCGGGTCGCCGCCCTCGCCAGGCTCGTAGAGACGGCACTCGGCCGAGCCGGGCCGGCCCTGTTAGAAGCCGACCTCGGGCATGCTCGAGTGGTGGTCGAGGTACTGGAACCCCTCGAGCGGCTGCATGCCGAGATCGACGACTCGGCGGTGGACCTGATCGCTCGCCAGCAGCCCGTTGCGGGCGACCTGCGAACCATCGTGGCGGTGCTGCGCATGAATGCCGACCTGGAACGCATGGGCGCCCTGACCCGCCACCTGGCGGAGATGGTCCGGGCGAGGCATCCGCACTGTGTGGTGCCGAGCGGGCTGCGCGAGCCGGTGCAGCGGATGAGCCAAGTGGCGGGTCGGCTCATGGCCGAGGCGTGCGCGGTGATCGAGGCGGGGGATGTAGACGCGGTCATGGGGATGGCGGCCGAGGACGACGAGATGGATCGTCTGCGGCGCGAGGTGTACGAGCGGCTGCTCGCCGCGGCCGATGGGTTCGAGCCGGGCCAGGCGATGGACGCTGCGCTGATCGCCCGCTACTAGAGCGTCTTGCAGACCACGCGGTGTCGGTGGGGCGCTGTATGGCGTTTCGTGCGGGCAGGGTGGGTCTCGACCCAACGCCACAGAGCGTTGGGCCCGGCCAGGAGTCCTGACGCGCGACAAGGGGTCCCGGGCATGACGACGCCGCGTCGGGAGGAGGAAGCGGTGAGCACCGGAGAGTTCGATCGGGTCGACAAGTTTTCCTCGCTGTCTCTGCTCCACGCCTATCGGGCGGTGTCCGCGGTGGTGTCCGACGACCACAACTTCGATCGCGGCGTCGAGACCGCCCGGGCGGTCGCCCGCACCGTGCTCACCGAGCAGGGGCCCCGACGGGCTGGCCGAGGTGACAGTCGAGCTGTCGTTGAAGCTGGCCGAGGCGCTCGAACGCATCGCGACCGAGCAGGGAGTGGCCGCGACCGATCTCGCCGAGGTCTGGTTCGTGGGTTGAGCTGCGGACGCGGGACCCTGCGGGCCCGGTAAGGAGCTCGTAGCCGGGGACGAGCGTGCGCAGCTCGCCCAGCAACCGGCTCTCTGGCATCACACCACGCTTGGGCCGATGCGCCGGCCGCCGGGCTGCTCGGCCGCGACCGGGCCGGAGGCACAAGGAAGCGGACCGAGCGGGACAGCGTAGCCGGCCCGCGCCGCCGCATTGATCCTTGAGAGTCAAACTCGGCAACCGGAGAGCGTGAGCACGTGAGACACCCTCTGTCAACCTCGGTGTCAGGCGGCGTGGCCGAGGGCCCGGTTGCGGTTGGCGACGTGCACGGCTTCGTCGTAGAGCACGCTTGGTCAGGCAGTGCCACAGGAACTCCAGCCAGCGGTTGCTCAGGGCTCGCAGCGCGGCGTGATGGCTTTTCCCGGCGGCGATCTTGCCGTCGTAGAATTCGCGCGCCCAGCCGCTTCTGGTGAGGCTGCAGAACGCCCACTGGTGAACAGCGGCGCCCAGGTAGTGGTTGTGCGCCAGCCGGCGGGCGACCACGAAATCGCTCTTGCCCGAGCGGCGGGTGACCGGCGCGGACCCGGCGTAACGCTGCAATCCAGCCGGGTGATCGAATTGGCCGATATTCACTACCTGGCAGCCGGTGACGGACCGGGCCGGCTGCAGCGCCCTGATGCCGCGGTCGAGCGCCGCCCGGATCTGGACCCGCGCCGGCTGCCGGGCCCACGAGGTAGGCGCCCAGGGCGATGACCAGGGCGCCGTGCATTCGCTGCTGCGTCTGGGCGCTGTTCGCGGTGCTCGCGGTCTTCATCGTCGGCGGTGTCGCCGGCTCCATGACCCTGGCCGCTGCGCCCATATGGGGGAGCACGGTGGCCGACGTCCGAGCATCACCCTGGTCGGTCTGGCAGCCCGGCAGCGTGTCATGCTGCAGGTCCAAGCTGCCCGATGAGCTGTCCTGCGGGCTCACCCTGCACCGCAGTCGTGGCGCGTTTACCGTAGCCAGCCAGCTTGTGATTCTCACGCCCCAGTCTGCGGGGTAGACGAGTGCCCCCTGCGCGGGGGTGTCGGTAGTCGGTGCCCGCAGGAGCACGGCGTCAGCTTCCTGCTGAGCTCACCACAGATCACCACGGCGCCGTCGCAACCTTGTGCCAGACGAGCCCTGGCGCGCGCCCGTCGTGCCCCGTTGCCCCCGTTGCCGTCGGCCTCATTCGTCGACGTCGGAGTTCGCGTTGGCGAGTTCGCGTGCCAGCGCGTCGACGAGGTCCCGCACCGCAGCGGCACCGTGTTGCTCGGTCAGCCGCGCGGTGATCTGCCGGACGGCGGCGGCCGCAGCCGCGGTGTTCCCCCCGTTCGCGAGGACCGCCCGGACCGCGTCGCGGATCGCCGTGCGAATGGCGCGGGCATAGGTCGTGGAGGAATCCGCCGCCGGCAGCAGCGCCCACACGGTCTTCTCGTCCTGGCCTGGAATGACCCCCCATTCCCGGCTGAGGGCGGCCACCAGGAACAGTCCGGACAGATGCGAGGGTCCCCCCGGGCCATCCGGCAGCGCCTGGGGCAACCGGTCGGGGCGGCGGTCGCGCACCGCAATGGTCAGGCCGAACACGTCATACCGCAGGGTTAACCGATAGCCGGGGCCGGCGTGCAGGACGGCGTTGCCGACCAGCTCGCACGCCACGATCGTGGCGTCGTCGCGGAGGTCGTCGCGGATCTCGTCGAGCTGCCAGTCGGCGCAGGCGGCCTGCACGAAGGTGCGTGCCCGCCGCGTCGCCGAACCTGGCTGCTCCAGGTCGAGGTGCCGGGCGAGGACCCGCGGGCGCCGGTCCAGGAGCTGTCGGGCGGTGGTCTGGTCCGGCGCGACCGGCACGGTCGCGGACACCCCCTGCGCGGCCAGCGTCCTGGCCAGCGCCGCGTCGGCCCCGAACAGCACCAGCCGCACCCCCGGCCAGCCCCCCATGCCGGCCAGGACCGACCCGAACAGCCCCACCGCGGGCGGCCAGGTCACCCGCACCCCGGACACGTCGACCAGGACCCGCCCCGAGTTCGCCAGCGCCGCCGACACCGCCCCGCTGACCTGCCCGGCGGACCGCTGCGACAACTCACCCGACACCGCCAGCACCCACGCATCCGGCCCACGGCGAACCCGCCGCACGGCAACACCGGGATGATCAGACGTCACCTCGCGGCCCCCAGTTCGACGCGTACCCCATCCTCGCCGGATCCGCCCAGCGGCGAGTGGTGTCTGGCCGCAGTGCGTCGCTGCTTACCCCGCAGTGGACGTCATCACGTGTTCTGTATACGGCGAGCCGCTATGCCGTGCTCGTCGATCTTGTCGGTGCCGCACGAAACCAGAGCCAGGAGCCGGTTGCGGCGCCCGGGCGTGCGGTGAGCCGTTCGGAGGTGATCGTCGCGCGGCGGCCGAGCGGCGGCACCGCCGCCGGGCTGCTCGGAGCCGGGGTGGTGGCGGGCCTTGGGGCCTGCTCAGCGCCCTCCTGATTGGTCGTCGCTGTGGCTGTGCGTCTATCGAGCCTGCACCTGCTGCATCGAGACTGCCGCGTCAAGTCAAGGGCTTGCGCCTCGCGCTGGCCGCAGTCGTTCGTGGCCGCCCTGGAGACCGGGTGCACGGGTTGACCGCGGGGATCATCGCGGCCCGGCTCGGCCCCCCGCCGACGACGCGACCGCGGTGACCTGGTGCCGGAGGCGATCCCCGGCCCGCTCGGGGCGATCAGTTAACAGGCACGCGGTGGATCACCCTGCACAGGGCGGCCATCACTCACCCTGGGCAGGTGGGGCCAACGCCCGGCATGAGCGGCGACCATTCGTGCTCCGGTCGATCCGATGGACTGAAGGAGCGCTCCCGTGAGTACCCAGTTCCCGTCCGAGCCGATGGCAGGCCCCGGCGCGCAGGACTCCCCGTTGGCGAGCGGTCTGACCGTGTTCGCAGCGGCGATGATGATGATCGGCGGGGTCTGGCATGCGTTGGCCGGGATCGCCGCACTGGTGCACGACGACCTCTACGTCACCACTCCCGAGTACATATATTCGTTCGACCTCACCGGGTGGGGCTGGGTTCAACTGCTGCTCGGCATCCTCGTCGCCGGCGCCGGTTTCGCAATTGTCAAAGGCCAGACTTGGGCACGCATCGTCGGGATCGCGCTTGCCTGCCTGAGCCTCATCGCAAGCTTCCTCTTCATGCCCCACTATCCACTCTGGTCACTGTCGATCATTGCGCTCGACGTCTTCGTCATCTGGGCGCTCGCCACCTACCGCCGCGAGGCCTTGTGAGCAGCGGATGCGGAGTCGCCCAAGGTGACCACCAGCCCGACGGTGAGTTCGGGACATCCCGCGGAGGCACGCGTCCGCCGCCGGTGCCCCACAATTGGTCAGGTCGACCAGCGCCGCGAGCACCTCGTTGATCGGTGGGCGACCAGGACGGTTCGTAGTCGCCGACCGGACCGGCCCAGGGCACGCTGAAGGTGGTCCAGTCCCCGTCGCGCACCGCGCGCTCGGGGGTGCGGCCGCCGTTGTCGAGCAGCCGGATGCGGTAGCCGAGCACGTCGGACACGGAGTGCGCGTGGGGCAGGCTGCCGCGGGCGACGGCCTCGGTGAGCACCGCGCGCGGGTCGTGCCCGGCCAGCTCCATCGACCGAACCGCGGACATGAGCCGGCCGTAGCCGGGCTCGCCGATCGCGCGCCGCGCGAGGTCGGGGCCGACCAGTTCGGTCAGGGTGTCGGTGGCCCGGTGGCGCCCGTACTCGGCGGTCAGCAGGTCCATTGGGTGCTGACCCAGGCCAGCGAACGGGTTCCTCTACGCCCGCGCGGCGGGCCAGTTCGGCGGCCGGGGTGGCGTCGACGGGGCGGGGTGACGATGTCGGTCAGCACCGCCACCGGTGTGCTGTCGATCCGCTCGGGGTCGTGGTGCTCGGGGGCCTGCCGGCAGACGACGTAGAAGGTGTTTGCGTCGCGGCCGCGGCTGCCCGGTACGTACACCCCGCGCGGGTGGTGCCGCGGTCGATCAGGCTGTGGCTGCTGTCGACGGTCTGGCCCTGCGCGCGGTAGGCGTGGGTCGGCCCCGGGCGAGCAGCGCAAGCCAGCTCAGCACGCGGGCGAGTATCAGGTACGCGAGTCGACAGGCCACGGTGGGAGATCATGGTGCCGAGTCCTTCGACGGTGAGCGCGAAGTCGGTCCGCTGATAGTGATCGCGCTGGTCAAAGGCCGTCCAGGGTTCCCGGCACCTCACAGGCCGATGGCCGGCGTGGTGAGCGCGTCGAGGCTCGGCGTGGAGCATGACGGGGCCCCGAGTTGGACGGCTTCTGGATACTGACTGGAGTTGCACCGGGTGCGGCCCGGTCCTACAGTCAAAGCTTCTGGGCTACAGGCTCAGTTCTACGCCCAGGACCCCGGTGTAGTGCCTTCGCCGATATATGGGGCAAGGCTGCTCGTGGGTCGAAGCTGGGTTCCGCTGGACGAGGTCGGTGGCCTGCTGCGCGCCGCCGGGCGCGGGGATCTTGACTCCTTCGCCGCCTTCTACCATCGCACCGCACCCGTGGTGTTCAACCTCCTCCAGCATGTGCTCGGGGATCGACGTAACCAGTCAGGCCCTCGGCTGACCTGCGGCGTGTCGGTGCTGGTGTCCGCTGTTTGATCATGTTGGACTCCGCCGGTGTCCGAGCCGCTGGCGACGCCCTCGTATGGGGAGTTGGCGGCTTTGGTGGCCGAGCAGGCGGCCCAGCTGGCCGAGCAGGCTGTGTTGATCGAGGCGTTGCGGGTCGAGTTGGAGGCGTTGCGCCGGCAGCTGGGCCGGGATTCCTCGAACTCCTCGCAGCCGCCGAGCTCAGACGGGCCAGGCGCGAAGGCCAAAGCGAAGGCGGGCAGGCGCTCGGCTGGCCAGCAGGGCGAGCAGTCACCGCAGCGGCAGCCATCCGCGGGGGCCGCCGGGGCGGCGGGCCGGGCTGCGCGGAAGCAGGGTGGGCAGCCGGGGCATCGCGGGAGCGGTCTGGCCCCGGTGGCCACCCCCGACCACCGGGAGCCGGTCGAGCCGTCGGGTTGCCGGGGCTGCGGTGGCGGGTTGGCCGGCGCGCCGGGAACGGTCGCGTCCTGGGTGCAGGTGTTCGACCTGCCCGCCTTCTCGGTGGCGGTGACCGAGTATCAGATGATGCGCCGCCGCTGTGGCTGCGGGCAGGCCACCACCGCCGACCTACCGGCGGGGGTGCGGGGCGGGCCGACCTGTTACGGCCCGAACGTGACCGCCGCGGCGACCCTGCTGGCCAGCCAGGACGTGCTCGGGATCGAACGCACCGCCGATGTGATGTCCACACTGCTTGGGGTGGCGGTGTCCACCGGGTTCATCTCCTCCTGCCTGACCCGGCTGGACGACGCGCTGACCACGGCCGGGTTCGAGGAGACGCTCAAGGCGGCGCTGCGCGCACAGGACGTGTTGGGCACCGACGAAACCCCCGCCCCGCTGACCGCCGCCACCACCGCCACCACCGCCGCTGCCGCCGCAGCAGCAGCAACCGCAGCCGCCGCCGCTACCACGACCGCTGGCAGCGAGTCGGACTGCCACAACCCGCACGTGTACACCGTGCGCACGATGCGCGCCTACACCGGCGGCGGGCCGGACCTGGTCTGGTACGGCGCGGCCGGTGACCGCACCAAGACCTCGATCAACGCGTTCGGGATCGTGAACGAGTTCCGCGGGGTGCTGGTCCGCGACGACTACGGCGGCTACACCAGCTACGACACCGACCTGGCCGGTGTCCAGCAGTGCCTGTCGCACGTGCTGCGCTACCTCGACGACGCCCACGCCATCGACACCGACGCCCAGGCCTGGGCCCGCCAAGTCGCCGACGCCCTACGCGCGGCGATCCACGAGATCAACACCACCCGCGCCGACGACCAGGCCACCCCCGACACAGGCCTGATCACCCGGCTGCGGCGCCGCTACGACAACGGTGTGGCCGTCGGGATCTCCACGAACCTGTCCCGGCCCTGGCACAAGGGCAACCATCCCGGCCTGCAACTGGCCCGACGCCTCAAGCGCAAGGCCGAGCAGGTGTGGCTGTTCACCACCCGACTCGACGTCCCCGCCACGAACAACGGCTCGGAATCAGCGATCCGCGGGTTCAAACTCGCCGCCAAGGTCCAAGGGTGCTGGCGCACCCTGGCCACCCTGCAACGACATTGCCGGATCCGGTCCTACCTCATCAGCGCCCGCAACCACGGACGCCGACCCATCGACGCCATCCGCGACGCCCTCACCGCCAACCCCTGGATGCCACCCCAAGCAGCATGATCCACAGGGAGACCCCTGACTGGTTACGATTCGACGGCGGCCGAGCGGGCCACCGTGCGGGTGTACGTGCGGGTGTGGCGGACC
Organism: uncultured Actinomycetota bacterium; assembly: GCA_963780835.1. Classification (GTDB taxonomy): domain Bacteria; phylum Actinomycetota; class Actinomycetes; order Mycobacteriales; family Pseudonocardiaceae; genus Pseudonocardia. The sequence goes on from CAWADQ010000060.1 coordinate 139,246, forward strand.
GCCTCTGGCTTCGATCCCGCGGTGACGTCGGGCGGCACCTACCTGATGCAGACCCTGCAACGGGAGTTCGACGGCCGGGAGTTCGACGGGCGGGAACGCCGTGGCGACGCACGGTGCGCACACGCTGACCGGGCTCGGAAACCGACCGGCCCGATGTGATCTCCCGGCCCGGGGACGTCGGCATATGGTCGCGCCATCCGCGGTCCGCGAGTGCCGTCTGCCTGAGCTGAGCGGTAGCGCGAGAGCCATGGGGCGCAGGTTGGGCCGCGGATCTCCTCGCCCAGTCGTGCGCGGGAGACGGGCCACGGTCACACCGTGGCGGCGGCGCTGAGCGCGTCGGTGGCCTCCTTGAGCGACCCGAGCCGGCCGACCTGCGGCGGGAGTTCCACCTGGGCCCAACCGGGGCCTGCGACGAAGCTGCGATATCCGGGGCGCGTGCGCGGTAGTGACCGCAGGACCTGCGGGTCGGCGGTGGAACTCAGCTGGGACCACAGCAGCAGCGCGGCCGGTGCGGTGCGCCGGATGGCCGTCGCCAGTGCTGCCGCAGGCAGGTCGGTCCCCAGCGACCGGCAGGACACGCCCCGCTGTGCGAGTGCCGCGGCGAGCACGACCAGGGGCAGTCGGTGCTGATCGCCGGCCATCCCGGCGAGCAGTACCGGCCGCACCGTACCCACGGGTGCAGCGGTGGCCGCCACCGCACTGAACACGCCGGTCACGCAGTCGCTGAGCAGGTGTTCGATCTCGATGCCCGCGCCGGTGTCGGCCCAGCGCTGCGCCACGGCGGCCAGCACCGGCCGGGTCACGTCGTCCCAGGTGGCCTGCACCCCGGTCTCCGCGATCGACTCGGCGAGCAGTCCGCGGACGGTGTCGGCGTCCAGGGCGAGCGCGGCCCACCCCAGGCCGCGGGCGCGCCATCCGGCGCCGGGCAGGCGCAGTGCCGTTCCGCCGGTGCGGGCCCGGAGCCGGCGCTGCCGACCGAGCCCGCGGGGTGCCGCTGCCCGGGTCCGGCACCGGTGGGGAGGTCCGCGGAGCGGGGTTCCGATGTCGGGGTGGCGTTCGGTGATGGCCGGTGGCGGTCCTGTGGCGTCGGAATGGGGCGGCAGGGCGGTCAGCGCGTGGGCGGCGGCGTCGGCGGGGGTGGCGCCCAGGATCAGGGCGCGGTGCATGAGATCGAGGCGGGCGAGGTCGTCGGGGGAGTAGCGGCGGTGCCGGCCGGGGGCGTGGCCGGTGGGGCCGATGCCGTAGCGGCGGTCCCACGTGCGCAGGGTGGAGGGGGCGCCCCGACCCGGCGTGCGGCTGCGGCCACGTGCAGTCGGGGCCCATCGGCCCGGTGCTCGGTGTCGGGGTCGACGATCGGGGCGGGTAGGGGACCGGGCGGTGGCCGCGGCATCTGCCCGGACCCGCTGGTCGGATCTTGGGGCTGCACGCCTCATCGTGCGGCGCCCGGACAGGGCGGGCAACCCGACCCGGCGCGACGGACACACCGAACTCTTGTGAACAACGTTTGGCGCGGTTACTATCGGGTCTCGGACCTCAGGGCTCAGCCGAGCACAGGGTGCGCGACAGGTGAAGTGGTGGACATGGCAGACACCCGCAGGCTCCCGGTCCCGGTCACCGATGTCTGGGATTGGCAGTTACGTGGCGCGTGCCGTGGGATGGACAGCGCGGTGTTCTTCCATCCCGAAGGGGAGCGCGGCCCGGCCCGATCCGGTCGGGAGGCCCAGGCAAAGCAGATCTGCGCGAGCTGCCCGGTGCTGGCGCAGTGCCGCGCGCACGCACTGGCCGTGCACGAGCCCTACGGGGTCTGGGGCGGGCTCTCGGAGTCCGAACGCGAAGCCATCGTGCGCCGCCGGGACCGACCCCTCCGGGTGGCAGTCGGTCCGCGGGCTGCGGTGTCGTAGTCCGTAGTCCTGGGCGGATTTCAGAATTGGCCACGGCTGTCGGCCTGCGCCCGCGGGCGACATCCTTGGCGGGCACGATTGGCCCTGGCGGTCGCTTGACGGACGTTGTCGACGGTGTTCGCTGACGAGCGAGACGGGCCGCGGTGGCGCCCGGAGGCCGGTGTCGGGCGGGGCGCCCGGGGAGTTGTCGAAGCGTCGGGGAGAGCGGGAGTGTTGCCGTTCAGAGCCCCTCGATCCGAGGCGCCGGGAGTGGGCGGCGCAGTTCAGGCCCGGATCGCTCGCCGGCGGGACGCCTATCCGAAGGCGAGCGCCGGCCGGATCGACGCGCGTTCAAGGCCGAGGTGGTGACGGGCGCCACCGACCGATCGCGCTCGGTTGACATCCGCGGGCTGGGCGCGCTGGATGGGGTACACCGGGGTGCGGCCGTCGCTTTCTGACCGCCTGCCGATCATGGGACACGTCCGCGCAGCTGTGCCGATTCTGATCCCCACCGGGCGGAGACAAGGCTATGATCTCAACTACTGTCGCTGGCCAGCGCGGCTTCCGCCACGAGTTGTTGCTGCACCGCTCGACCCGGGAGTTGGTGGAGTTCGTGGTGCCGATGGTCCGGGAAGGGGTGGCCGCGCAGGAGCCGACGCTACTCCTGGTCCGCCCCAACACCGCCGAGGCCGTGCGGCGCCAGGTCGGGCCCTCGCCCTACCTCACCGTCCAACCGGCGTTGACGGAGCCGGGGCGGCCGGCCCTGCACGTGCGGGCGGCGCGCCCGATGCTGGCCGGCTACGCGCGGGTGCTCCACCAGGAGCCGGTGATCCCGCCGTCGCAGTGGCCCGAGTGGCGGCGCCTCGAAGCGGTGCTGAACCTGGCCCTGATTACCACGACACCTGGCCGGTGTGCGCCTACGACCGGCGCACCCTGACCAGCGAGATGGTTGCCGACCTGCACGCCACTCACCCGCTGATCGCCCAGGACGGCATCACGGCACAACGACCGCTATCAACACCCGGTCGACTTCCTCAAACGTCACCGAAATAGCCGCCCGACCGGTGGAGCGCACTGCCCCGGCGGTCGAACTGGTCGACCCGTCCCCGGTCGGGCATCCGCCGGCGTCAGGGCATGGCCCCCCCGCAAGGTACGAGCCGCCCGCACCACGGTCATCACGCAATGATCGCCCCGCTCGGCGACGGCCTGACCAACGCCCGGGACCGGACACTGCTGCTCTTCGGCTTCGCCGGGGCGCTGCGCCGCAGCGAGCTGGTCGCCCTCAACGTCGACGACGTCAGCGAGGACGACGCCGGCCTGCGGCTCGTCTTGCGGAAATCCAAGACCGACCGAGAAGCCAAAGGCGCCATCCGAGGCCTCCCCTACGGCAGCCACCCGATCACCTGCCCGGTCCGGGCATGGCGACGGTGGCTCGAGGTCTGGGGCATCACCACCGGGCCGGCGTTCCGCTCGGTCAGCCGCCACGGCCATCTCGGCACGAAGCACCTCAGCGACCGGGCGCTGGCCGACATCGTCAAGCGCCGGGCGGTCGCTGCGGGCCTGGCCGGTGACTTCGCCGGGCACTCACTCCGTCCGGGTTCGCCACCGAGGGCTACGGCCAGGGCACCCCCGAACTGGCGATCATCGCCACGGCCGCTGGCGCTCGGCCTCGGTGATGCGGGGCTATGTCGAGGAAGGCTCGGTCTGGAACGAAACGCCGCAGCGAGGCTGGGGCTGTAGGCCCAGCCGCACATAGAACGTCAGATCATCATTATCGGCCGCACGGCTGGCTGGGAACCTCACGCCATGATCAACCCTGTCGGCCTGACGGTACGGCTGTGTCGGCTTCGTCGAGTTCGGAGCGCCACCGGCGGCAGTGCCGGTCGTAGTGCAACGGTCCTCGTCGGATGGTGGCGAGGTCGAAGGTGAGCAGTTGCTCGAAGGCTTCGCCGGGGAGGTCGGGTTCGAGGACGACCTGGACACCAGTCGTGCTGTCCTGCAGGACGAGGACCTGGGCGAGCTGGTGGGCTTCTCTGCCACCGCCGTTGGCGCCGGATGAGGCGGATCTCAGGTGGGCGGTGCACCGGGAGATGTGGCGGGCGTCGCCGCTGAAGAAGGTGCGGGCGTGCCGCCGGTATGCGCACGACCCGGACGCGGAGACGGTGCCGCTGCGGTTCGCGCCGAAGAGGACGGGGATCTCGGTGGGCGTTGGTGGGCTAAAGACGTGCGCGAGCTGGCATATCTGCTCGGTGCGGTGCGAAGATCGCCGTTAGGTCGGCGCGAGCTGGAACACTGTTCCGGATCTGGCGTAAGCGGCGGTTCGGTGGTGCTGGCTACGTTCTCGTGCCGTCACAACCGCGCCCCGATCTCGCCGCCCTGGGGGTGGCGGTGTTCGACCGCCCCGGTCGGACCTCGCAAGGTGCGCGGGATCATCCGCGGTTCGAGACCACCGTCGGTGACGAGCACGGCTGTCACCCGCATAGCACGTGTTTTTGCTGGTGGAGGGCGCGATCACCGAGGCCGGGGCGCGGGCGGCGCTGATGCCGGCGTGGGACGCTGGTGTGAGGGGCTGGCCGAGCACGGTCTGTCGGCTGTCGCGTCGGTCAACGGGGAGTCCGCGGGGTTCGACGTGACCGTGATGGACGACGCGGACCCCGGGACGCTGGCGCGCTACCCGTTCAAGCTGGCGTTGGAGGCGGTCGGCGGGGTGTTCAGCGCGGCCGCGGCAGGACGCGGACGGGAACGTTTCGGCAAGCGGCACCGCACGCCGTTCGAGGTGATGGAGCACTACGCCGTCGCTGCGTGCGGTCCTGGCCGAGCTCCACGAGCAGATCGAGCCGACGATCGGGCAGGACGGACCGCAGATCCAGGCTGCCGCAGTCACGCTCGTCGAGGCGGAGGTCGCTCTCCGGCAGGCGGTGATGGAGCGGAACGGCCGCCTTGCCGACATCGGCCGCGCGCGCGTAGGGCTGCGGACGCGGGTCGGTCCTCGCCCGGTGAGGAAAGCCGCGGAAGGCGAGGGCCGACCTGCGCAGTGTC